>CAZAGN010000034.1:25606-27686 GCA_964484905.1 uncultured bacterium
AATGCCTACACGGTCTTGGTCGCGATCGCGAACTTGCTGCAACCCGGCCAGCCTTGGCTGATTGAGAATTGGGGTAAACGCTCACTGTTTCGCTACCTGATTCGGCAGCACACGCCGACGGCCTATCGCTACATCGCCAGTTGTGCAGTGCCCGCCTACCTACAAACTTCACGCCATGCCCGCAACGCCCTCATCGCCGCCCTCAAGAGTCCGTATCGCCCCAGCCTAAACCCCATTACCTGCCCCGTGTTAGTGCTGGCAGGAGCAGAAGATTGCCATATTACCGCCGCCTCGTCAGCCGCCACAGCAGCAGCTTTGCCCCAAGCTGAGCTGCGGGTCTATGCCGATACAGCACACCTGTTTCCTTGGGAGATTCCTAGCCAGGTACAAGCTGATATTGGCCGTTGGCTGGGGCAGGTTGAGCCTTAATAGGAAGCGATCTCCTGTAACAATCTGCTGTAACGACGCCCTTAGGCGACAATGAAGTCAGTCATGCCATCAAAAGTAAAATTAGTCTCTTAGCTCGGCACGTCACAATTTGGAGTAGCCACTGCCACCATGACCTTTACCTTCTCGGCGCAGCAATCAGTCTCTCTGACATTAGCGGGCAGTCGAGCCGAGGTTGAGGCGTTTTGCCAAGAGCCCGAACATTTGGTAGCGGCCTTGATTGATCGCGATCGGGTAGTACGGCGGGGTGCTGACCTTTTTCGAGTGCGGATGCGACCGATTCAAGCGTTGGGACTGAGCATCCAACCCATTGTTGATTTGCGCTTGACTACCGCAGCCGGTGCCCGGGTAACGCTTCAAGCAGCGGGCTGTCACCTCGCAGGCAGTGACTGGCTTAATCAGCACTTTAGCCTCGATTTTCAGGGCATTTTGCAACCCGAAACAGCGACTGAGCACAGTGTTAACCTGGCGGGCTTGGCTGATTTGCAAGTGCATATTAGTTTGCCGCCGATGCTGCACTTTACACCCGCACCTCTTGTGCAGGCTGTCGGCAATCCGATTGTACAGGGAGTATTGCTCGCGATTCGGCATTCTCTGAGTCGGGAGTTGCCACGTCAGTTTTATTACTGGCAGCAGCGGCAGCGCACTAGCGGTCTTCGAGAAATAGCTCAAAGGTAATGATATTGGCGGCCAGGATATCGAGGGTACCGCCCTGGAGCAAGTCGCCTTGCAAGCCACCCTGATCGGCAATCAGGTCGCGACTGCGGCGGAGTGTTTCTTGGCGTTGGGGATCTTCAACCCGCACTTGGCGCTGGTCGGTCAAACTCAGGCGGTAGAAGTTAGGCCGCTCGCCGCGTGTGGCATCGAGGGCAATGGCGGTCTGTTCGGCATCGATCGCGAAAGGAGCCGGAATGGTCAGCAGCATGACATGAACATCGCGGCTGTTGCCATCCAAGCCTTGGAGGTCGGTAATATCAATAACAAGATTGATGGTGTCGCGGGGGCGAATCCCCTGGGAAACCCGCACCTCATTGAAACCGCGCGTAAACTCTTGCTCGATGCCGCCCCGCGCCTGCACAGTTGACTCGACTAAGCCCTCTTCATTGGCAGGTTTAACCCGAATGAGGTGATCCCAGCCGCGTGCAAAACTGACTTCGCCAACACCAACGCCAATATTCGGATCAACAAGGTTGGCTTCGGGGGTATTGGCCGCATCACTGAGGGCGACCACGTACCAATAGTTGGGGCTGATGCTGGTGCCCAGGCGAAAACTAACGTTCAAGATCGGGCGAGCCCAAGCGGGTAGCGCCCAGAGCACCATTCCCAAGGCAAAGAGGGTCGAGCGAAGCATGGGCTTTGTCCAAACTATCTGACCTAGCCTAGGCAGCGATCGCGAATTCGGGCAAGGTGCATCCACGGCGAAATCATCATGCCAGTTAAAAAATCGTCCGCCTTTAGAGCTAATTTATGAAGTAAATTTTAAGGAGAGGAGAGAAGGAGTTGAGAGGAGTCTAATTTAAGTTTGAGTTAAGTCAGCCAAGAGAATAAGCCGCTTACCCGTGATTGAAGCAGGGCACCGAAAAGCCTATCCGAGCGACCTGAGTGATGTGGAGTGGGCAATCGTGGGTAGTGC
>CAZAGN010000035.1:0-27490 GCA_964484905.1 uncultured bacterium
TTGAGAAAGCGGCGGCTAAATTCGCGTAAGAATGGCTGAAGCCATTGTTCATGCTTTGCCCGTTGCATTTGGGTTTGCACAACCGCTTCCATGCCACCTGTCCCCCAGTTTTGATCGTGCTTAAAGTATTCGATAAAGCTCCGCCCCGCTACTCGTGTTAGGTACCCGGCACTGGCCGCCTGAATTGGCCCCGTAACCAAGAAACCGACGAGGGTAAATTCCAAGAGCGCCGAAACCACCTCGGTAACAAGCTGAATACTGCCTTCAATTAAGCCCATACCGGCCAGGGTTTTGGCTAACGAAAAAGCGAGCTCGCGTCCGCGCTGCAGGTTGAGCTGGCAACCATAAATGCCGCCAATTTCGACTACCATTTGGGCATTGATTGCTGCTGTGGCAAGTAGATCGACGGCGGGTAATGGGTTTGCAAAAACAGCCGCTGCAACAATCCACTGGTAGCGCTGAATAATTCGTTCGGCAGCGGCCTCTAGTTGACGGGCATAGGCGGCTTTGGCAGCACTTTGCAGTTGCTCGGATTGTAAGAGGGCGTTATCGAGATAGAGCAGGCGACCTTCGGCAATGAGGATGGCATGAATCCGATCTCGAAGGGATTTGATTTTGGCTGTGGGTTGGAGGGTTTGACCGTCGGCGGCGGTGATAGGGGCAGGCTTGGCACTGGCAATCAGCACATCCTCAAAGGCAATGACGCCTTCCACACGCTGGCGCAACCGGGCCAGGAGCGTATCTTGCTCGGCGGGGGTGTAGCGGTCAGCTTTGTTGAGAACTAACAGCGAGCGTTTACCCAGGCGGGCCAGCGCTTTGAGGGGCGTGGCCTCCGATTGGCGTAGATCGGCATCGACGATAAACAGCAATAAATCGGCAGCTTGGGCTTGCTGCTGCGCTTCAGCTTCGCGGCTTTCGCCACCAATCTCGAGAATGCCCGGACTATCGACCAGATCAACGGGTTGCGAGATGCCCGGTACGGTCCAGCGATAAAGGGCGGCGGCTTGGGTTGTGCCGAGGGTTGCACCCACTTCGCCCACGTTGCGCTCCATCAAGGCATTGATCAGTGAGGTTTTGCCAGCCGAGCCCGTGCCAAAAACAACGACCCGCAGACGCTGGGCCTCCATATTGCGCTGGATTGCGTCGGCCTGGGCGGCAAGGGCGGCGCGGGCAACTTCGTCTTGCAAATGCGCCAGGTAGGTTTCAACGCCCTTGAGGTTGACTTGGGTTGCTTTGGTTTTGGCGGCCGTAGTCTGGGGGCTGGGCGGCGGCGGCGCTAGCTTCAGAACAGGGTTGATGGTCGGGTTGCGGTTAATAAGAAACAGGTAGTAAATCGCCAGACCAACAAAGCCCAGAAGCATCAGCGCCAGGATACCCAGCAAAATCCAGCCCAAAATCGGCGGCACGGCGCTGTAGAGCTCGCGCAGGGATTCGACCAGCCAAATGACAAAGCCCGCAAACACACTCGCGATCGCGAGCAGGAGAATCAGCCGCCAATAGAGCGAACGCTTGTGCCGAGCCATAGTGCCTAGTTACTGGTGCTTTAACCATAATGCTGGAATGCCGCCGCCCGGTTGAGGGGCCCCAACCCGGTGACGATACCAGCGGCAGCGGCGGTGCAATGGCCGATAATCTGTCCCCCCGCCGCCAGCAACGGCGCAACGGCTTGAGGGGGGACAGCCAGCACCAACTGAAAATCTTCGCCCCCATAGAGGGCCCAGGTATTGGCTTGGTCGGGGAAAGTGGCCTGAAGGTCGGCTGAGAGCGGCAAAGTCTCAATCACTGCACCGACACCGCTTTGCTCACAGAGTTGCCAGATCGCATCGGCAAGGCCATCACTGCTGTCCATGCCAGCGAGATGATCGGTGTGCTGCCAGACTTGGGCCAGGGTGGGTAAAAGATCGAGGCGCGGCTGGGGGTATTGATGCGCTTGGATTAGGCTTGCGGGTTCGTTTTGATTGCCCAACAGTAGCTCTAAGCCGGCGCGCGAATCGCCGTGGTTGCCACTGACGACCAGATAATCGCCTACCTGAGCCTGATTACGCCGAATCGCTCGCGATCGCTCAACACCACCAACTGCCGTAATCGCCAGATGTCGCTGGGTCGAGCGCACCAAATCACCGCCGACAATCGGCACATCCCAGCAATCGCGCAAACCTTGATAGACCTGCTCGACCCAAGCGACCGGCGTATGACCTGGCAAACCCAACCCCACAACCAAACTATGGGGCGTTGCACCCATGGCGGCTAGGTCTGAGAGGTTTGCCGCCGCCGCCCGCCAACCGACACTATGGGGCGGGGTCGTTTGCTCACTAAAGTGAACGCCCTCGACGAGCAAATCTGCCGAGAGTACCAGCGCACCCAGTGGCGGCTCAAGCACGGCGGCATCATCACCGACGACCCCAGCGGCGCAATAGCCCTGGATGAGGCGCAACAGACCCGCTTCACCCAAGTTGGCGACAGTTTGGCTCACAGGCTGCTGAGCACGTCCTTCGCGATCGCGATCGTGCGGTCAATATCGGCCTCGGTATGGGCCAGCGACGTGAAACCGGCCTCAAATTGCGAGGGCGCGAGGTAAACCCCACCTTCGAGCATGGCGCGGTGGAAGCGGCTGAACTTCTGAACATCGGAGGTCTTGGCATCAGCAAAGTTCTTTACGGGGCCAGCGGTAAAGAAGAAGCCGAACATCCCACCCACCTGCACACCACACATCGGGTGGCCCGTTTCGGCGGCGACGGCTAACAAACCATCCAGCAAGCGCTTCGTAATCCGGTCGAGGTATGCGTAGGTGCCTGGCTGATTGAGAAGATCGAGAGTTTTAATGCCTGCCGTCATGGCGAGCGGATTACCTGACAGGGTTCCAGCTTGGTACATCGGCCCTGCTGGTGCCACCATCCCCATGATGTCGGCCCGCCCGCCGTAGGCACCCACAGGCAGACCACCACCGATGACCTTGCCTAGGGTGGTCAGGTCGGGCGTCACACCAAAGCGCTCTTGGGCCCCGCCATAGGCTAAACGGAAGCCCGTCATCACCTCATCAAAGATCAGTAAAGCACCCTGTTCGCGGGTCAGTTCGCGCAGCCCTGCCAGGAAACCGGGTTCGGGCAAAATGCAACCCGCATTACCGACCACGGCTTCGAGAATGACGCCGGCAATCTCACCTGGATTCTCGGCGAATAGCGCTTTGACGGCCTCAAGATCGTTGTAGGGGGCAGTCAGGGTGGCGGCTGTGGTCGTTTTGGGCACACCCGGCGAATCGGGCAAGCCCAGGGTCGCAACCCCCGAACCGGCCTTGACCAAAAACATATCGGCGTGGCCGTGGTAGTTGCCTTCAAACTTGATGATTTTTTCACGTCCCGTAAAGGCACGCATCAGGCGCAACACTGACATACAGGCTTCGGTACCTGAGTTCACAAAGCGCACCATTTCGATGCTGGGTACGGCAGCAATCACCCGCTCGGCCAATTCATTTTCGAGGCGGCAGGGCGCACCAAAGCTGGTGCCGTTATCGAGGGCGGCGCGAAGGGCGGCCAGCACCTCAGGATGGGCATGACCGACGATCGCTGGCCCCCAGGTACCGACATAATCTAAGTATTGATTGCCGTCAACATCCCAAATTGTGGCATCCTTGACACGCTCAAAGACAATCGGATTGCCCCCGACGGACTTGAACGCCCGCACCGGCGAGCTCACGCCACCCGGCATCAGTTTTTGCGCAGCACTAAAAATCTTTTCGGATTCGGTGGTCTTAAAGCGGCTAGCTACCATGAGTCTGAGTCTGCAAAAGTCTTTTTCATTGTGGCATCTCCGTCTACAGTCCTTAGGATTCGCTTAAATTGCGTAAAACTCTGTTACCTCAACCCAAGCCCAGGTGGGCACTCTGAAGTGGTGTATGCCACTGTGCTGCCCCCTCACGTCAGCCAGCCCTGCGGCCACAGCCAGTTACCACCACTGCCCCTAGTGTCAGGGGGGTATTTATGGATCCTCGCGATCGCTTAGTGCCCGCCCCAGAGCGCCAGTACTACGAAACCCACAACAACGATGTTAACGACCCGCGTTATCAAGCCTTTGTGGCCCCAATCACAACCGCTGTCCAGCGCGACTTTAGTCCCCATTCACTTAGCCTCGATTTTGGTACCGGTACAGGCCCAGTCATCACCAAGGTGCTACCGGATCAGGGTTACGCCCTGAAGCTCTACGATCCCTTCTTTGGATCGCCTTTTATCGCGATCGCGATAAAAGGCAGCACCGCTACGACGACATCATTTGCTGTGAGGTGATCGAACACTTCAACAACCCCGCCCAGGCTTTTGGCCAACTCCAGCGCTGCCTCAAGCCGGGCGGCAGGCTGTACGGGATGAGTGTGATTTATAACCCGGCTATTAACCTCAGCACTTGGTTACGACGCCACCGACCCCACCCATGTCTTTTTTGATCAGGCCGCAACTACTGACTGGCTGCGGCAACACTTTGGCTTTACGAGCGCCACACTTGAGGGACGTTTGATAACCTTTACCGCCGCCGCAGAGCTTTAGCGCAGCTGAAAGGGCGGCTTTGCCAATAGATAGGCAGCCTAAGCGTGGAGTACGGTAAAGCATAGATTTCTCGTAGCTGCTATGCGTTTCGGATGGTTTGCCGCGCTGGCCACAATTCCTGTGGTAGCCCTAGTTGTGCCTGCTTATGCACAACTAGATTGGACACTTCCTTTTGTCGAAGCCCTTGAACAGCAGACGCGGCTGTCTGTCCAAAATCAACCTCTTAATGCCGAACTCAATCGCCTTGAGCTCGCCCGCTGGCTGGCAGAGTTTTTTGGCTATGTGCCCGATCGCGATCAACTCGTACCCGTTAGCGACCTGCAGGCTAGCGATCCTGACTTTTGGACGGCTCAAGCGGTATTGCAAGCGGGCGTGATGCGCACCTTTGAAGGCGGCGATTTCCGGCCCCAGGGTAACCTCACCAAGCTCGAAGCGTTGGCGATTATGGTACGGGCCGCCGCTGTACCGGCACCAACCGAGGGTGATGTCACCCAATGGCTGGCGCTCTATCAAGATGCGACTGCCGTACCGGCAGTGGGTCACCCGTTTATTGCGATGGCAGGCCAAGCAGGCATGCTGCTCAATATTCCTGATCCGGCGCTGATTCGGCCCGATGTCATTGTGACGCGCGGTGAGGGGGCGGCCATGCTGCACCAGGCGCTGGTCTATCGCCAGCGGATTCCGGCGCTGAGTCTGCCCGTGGCCCAGCTCCAGCCCATCGCCCCCGTCCGCCCCGAGTTAAGGGCGGTACGGATTACACCCGAGTTTGGCACTGTACCGGCAGGCACCCCCCTCGTCATCGAAGCCCAGGGCAGCCCCGGTGGTAATGCCATTGCCTTTGTCGGCACAACCGTTCAGGTTGCCCTGCGGGAAACCGAGAATGGTCTTTATCGCGGTGAGTTTACGCCCACCAGCGTCGACTTTATTCCCAATCCGGCGATCGCGATTGAACTGGCTCTTAACGGCGAATCGACCCGCTGGCAGCAACAATTTCCCCAGCTCACGCTCGGGCGGCAAAATACCCTTAGCGCCCCACCGCCCATCAACAACATCTTTGCGCCCCCCGCCCCAATCCAGCCGCCGCTGGCTAATCAGCAGCCGATGAATCAACAACCGTTCAATCAACAACCGATCGCGAACCAGCCACCCCTGCCTAGCTTCAGCGCCATTCGCGTTGTCCCCGAACAGGGCAACCTTGTTGAAGGCGATATCTTAACGGTGGCCATTCAAGCCGAACCCGGCGGTAAGGCTCAATTTGAGCTCGTCGGACTCGCTCAAGATCAACCCATGCGCGAGGTGCAAACGGGCATTTACGAGGGCACCTATGTCGTCTCGCCCAGTCACCGCCAAACCAATCCCGAGCTCCGGGTTATCTTTACGGGCCGCAACGGTGGCAGTGTCTTTCATCGCGAAACCCTCCCCCTCGCGATCGATGGTCAAGTCAGTACCCGCCCCACCGTGGGTACCGATGCGCCGCCGAGCCTGGCTGGTGGCCTGGCACCCCTCATTTTTGGCGTCGATACCAATGCCGCCAACCGGACCCTACGCTCAGGTGATGTCTTGGAGGTACAAGTGCGGGGTGAGCGCGGCAGCGTCGCCACCTTCGAGATTGTCAATGTCACCCCGCCAATTCCGCTCCAAGAAACGGCTCCTGGGGTTTACACAGGCCGTGTGACGATTGGTGCCAACACACCCATGGTGCAAAGTGGCGTCCTGAAAGCGATCCTCAGTCGCAATGGCCAACGCACCGAGCGCAGTAGTGCCGAGCTGATTAGCATTACGCCCTAAAGCAGGGTTAAGCCAGAGCGCTTGTCGTCTCATGGGCGTCAATCGGGGGAGCACAACCAATCACTTGACTTTCCACAAGTGTGCCTTAGCCATGTTGATGAGGCGGTCAGAGTGAAATTACGGGGGCAAGACAAGTCTGAATCCAGTCAGCGTCGCAACACCGCTTATATTAAATTTCAATAAAGCAATATCTGACTCTAATTAGAGTTCAAAGTTAATCTTGATACTCTCTTTATAAAAAAGCGAAGCTATTCTCCGAATCGCTGCCTCTTAGGCTGTGAGACCTTTGGTTTGGTCAGTCAACATACGAAACAGAATGTGGATTAACAAACTGTAAGTCTCGCGTAGCATTTATTTCCTTTGATTCAAGATTTGGCGTCAGTCAATCACTCAAACTTTTAGGCAGCATCGCCAGTTAAGGTGGCTAGCATCACCCGGTTTAGTAGGCAATCATTACGGTTCATAGACAAATTTAGGTTGCGCGGGTACGCTTAGTATGCGATTTTCCAGATTGCAAAGCCTTCGCAACGTAGCACTATTCTGTGACACCCACCATGATTCCTAAGTCCTTTTGGCCAGCACCCGTCGCGATCGCCCTTAGTCTGGCGCTGGTGGGTTGCGATCAACTCCGCAATCTCGGCGGCGGCACCCCAGCCCAAGCCCCTGACGACATTGTGCGCATTTGGTGGAGCGAAGGCTATTTCCCCGAAGAAACCGAAGCGGTCCGCAACGCCGTTGATAGCTGGAGCGAAATAAGCGGTGTTCAAGCAGAGCTCATCTTCTTCAGCGAAAAAGATCTCGAACAACAAACCCTCAACGCCATTACAGCAGGCAACCCACCCGAGATTGTCTACGGCTACACGATTGACCAAACATTACTGCCCCGCCTCGCCTGGGAAGGCAAGTTGATTGATGTTAGCGATATTCTTGAGCCCGTTCAGAATGTCTACAGTGCAGCGGCAATCCAAAGCGTGTTTTACCAAAACAACGCCGAAAGCACCCGCAGCTATTACGCGATGCCGATCTCGCAACAAACAACGCATATTCATTACTGGCGCGATCTAGTGGCCGAGGCCGGGCTCGACGAAGTCGATATTCCAACCGATTGGGATGATTTCTGGGCCTTCTGGCGGACTGTTCAAGACGACCTCCGCGAACAATCTGGCAATGATGAGGGCTACGGTCTTGGTCTGCCCATGTCTACAGCGGCCTACGATACCTTCTTGACCCTTGAGCAGTTCTTCGAAGCCTACGGCGTTGAGCTGGTTAATGCCGAGGGTGAATTTGTCGGTGACACACCTGCGAATCGGGCTCTTTTGGCCGAGGCTCTCAACGACTATGCCAGTCACTACATCGATGGCTACGTACCCCCTAACGCAATTGATTGGGCTGATCCCGACAATAACGTCACCTTCCTCAGCAGCATCACAGCGATGACGCCGAACCCGACGATGTCGATTCCAGGCTCGCAGCGACAAGACCAGCAGACCTACACCGAGCGTATGGCGACCATTCCTTGGCCCAACACACCCAGTGGTGAGCCGATGCGCTACATTACTTCTGTCAAGCAGGTCGCGATCCTCCGCAACTCGGGCGATATTGATGCGGCCAAAGACTTTCTCGCCTACCTGGTGCAACCCGATGTGCTGCAAGAATTTGTCGAAGGCGCTCAAGGCCGCTTCTATCCGGTGATGCCAGGCATTTTAACGGGTGAGTTTTGGACAGATGCCGCTGATCCGCACATTTCGGTAGCGGCCCAGCAGTTTGCCACGACCCGCCCACCAGCATCGGTGCTGAATCCTGCCTACAGTCAAGTGCAAATTCAAAATATCTGGGGGCAAGCTGTGCAGAGTATGGTGGTGGATAATATCTCAACGGAAGATGCTGTCGCCACTGCCCTTGAGGCAATCGATACTATCTTCACCGAATGGAGGTGATGATGCCGCGTGTGCTGCTCCTGCTCTTGGGTTACTTTCCCCTCATCAGTGTTTTGGCTGTATGCGGTGCGTCTTTTTTGACCTATGTGCAGGTGCGCGAGGGCTTGCAGCAACCGATGCTAGACCGGCTCGAGCGGGCAGCCAACTTCAAAGAAGATACCCTCGAACGCTGGTTTTTTAACGAACGCGATCAGGTACTGGCTCAGGCACAATCTAGGGAACTGGTCGCGATCGCGACTCAAGTGATTGAAGGTCGGGGTCGCCAAGGAGCGCCTGAAGCCTATGCCCTGCTGCGCACCCATATCGAAACCAGCCCTCTCCGCGAGGCCAGCGAACCCGTTGTCTCGGTTCTGACAACGGGTGGCATTATCGTCTTCTCCACCAGTTCCGATCGCGAGGGACAATACCAATCGCTGCAAAACACCTCTACCTACTTCACCGCTGATCGAGCTGAGCGCATCGAGCCCAACTTTTATCGCTCACCGATCAGTGGCGAGCTCATGATTACCCTCGCAACCCCAATCGAAGCCGATGGGCGGGTTGGTGCCCTTGCGGTTGATCTCGATTTACCTGCCCTCGACCAGCTCATTCGCACTACGGTCGATTTTGGCGATGGCGATACCTACCTCGGGCTGACTGGGCAGACATACCTCGTGGGTCGTACTTCGTTAGTCGAAACCAACTTTATTGCCCCCGATCCAGACATGGCCGCTCGCTACAGCGGCGGTATCGACAGCCGCGGCATTAGCAACGCTGTTAACGGCACCAGCAGTAGTGGTCTCTACCTCAACTATGATCGCGTGCCGGTTTTAGGCGCCTATCGCTGGGTCAATCGGCTTAATCTCGCCCTCTTGGCCGAAGTTGAGCAAAGTGAAGTCTTCTTACCGGCGCGGATTGCCAGCCGTCGCGTATTCATGATTGGCTTAGGTACCGTTATTGTGCTCAATGTTGGCCTCCTGGCAGCCCGCCATACGATCCCCGGTCAGCTCACCACTGTTCACACGAGTTAGGCACCATGCGCAACCCTTTTCGCCGCAGTCTCCTAACCCAACTCATCGGTTATTTTTCGCTCCTCTCGGTGGTGACAGTCAGTTTCGTGGCTTTTACGGCCTACAACCGGGCTCGCCTCGCCCTCCAAGAAGCTGCCTTTGACCGCTTGCAGGTTGCCGTCTCCTTGCGGGAGCTGGAGCTGCGCCACTGGTTTAACAATCAGCGCCAAGATACGCTTTTGCTAGCCGCCACACCGGGGGTGATTGAAGCTGTTAGTAATCTCAGCAATCCGGATGATGCTAGCGCCGCCGCCGAGACCCTCAATCGTTACTTTGCTGAAGTGCTGGATCTCAAATCAAACCTCGCGGCCATTTCGATTCTCAGTCCGGGTGGCATTGTCGAAATCTCTAGTGATCCCGTTCGTATCGGTCGTTATGTGGGCTTGGGCAACACCATCACCTTTTTTACACGCGATCAGCGTACCGTGGTGCCAACGTTCTACGCCTCACCAGACACCGATTTGACCACCGTAAGCTTAGCGGTACCGATCGCGATTCCGAGCGAAGGTCGTCCACCGTCACTGGCCGTTGATCTTGACTTACAGGTCATTGATGAGATCATCCGCGAACGTACAGGCCTGGGCGAAACCGGCCAAACCTATCTGGTGGGGCGTAACGCCAACCGCTTTGAGTTTGTCACCAGCGGTGCCACCGGGCGCAGCCAAGACAACATCACCAGCGAAGGCATTAGCACGGCCATGCAGGGGCTTAATGGTCAGGGGATCTACAGCAGCTACAACGGCGTTATGGTGTTGGGTGTCTATCGCTGGCTGCCTGCCCAAAACTTGGCGCTGCTCGCCGAAGTCTCCCGCGAAGAAGCCTTTCGACCGGCCCGTCACCTCGCCCAGCAAATTATCATTATTGGTTTCATCACAGCCGCAGGCTTACAAGTAGTGGTCTATTGGGTCGCGCGGCGGATTGCCCGACCGATCCTTAAAATCACTGATGCCGCCAACCTGCTCGAAGATGAAACGTTCAAGGTCGAGCAGTGTGAAGCGCTGCTAGCAACTGTTGAAAAGCGACCCGACGAGCTGGGTAAGTTGGCACGCACCTTTCTCGTGATGGTCAACAAAATCTACAAGCGGGAGCAAAAGCTGAAACAGCAGGTCGCCAAACTGCAAATTGAGATTGATCAAGCTAAGCGCAGCCAAGCCGTCTCCGAAATTACAGACACCGAGTATTTCCGTGACCTGCAATCCAAAGCCCAAGCTATGCGCCGCAAGAATCGGGGCGAGGATACATGACCAAGATCATCACCTTCCATGCCGCCCACCGAGGCACCGGCAAAACTAACCTTACAGCCAACCTCGCGGCGATCATGGCGACTATGGGCCATCGGGTTGGCGTCATTGATACGGATATGCTGGCACCAGGGTTACACAGTGTGTTTGGCATTGACGATCGCGAACTTGATCACTGCCTCAACGACTTTGTTTGGACTCATTTTTCGGTTGACGATCTGATTCAGCAGGTGGTGCTGCCCATTCCCCTCGGCGGCGGCTCTCTGGTGCCCTTAGGCAGTAGCCTGTTTATTGTGCCCGCCAGTGTGCGCACCAAAGATATTACCCGCGTCCTTTACGAAGGCTTTGACCCCCAGCGTCTGATGATTGGCCTGCGCGAGCTGATCATCCGCTTACACCTCGATTTTTTGTTAATTGATACCCAGCCCGGCTTTCATAACGAAGCCCTCTTGTTAATGGCGGTGGCCGATTGTGTGCCGATGGTACTACGGCCCCAAAAGCAAGACTTTCTTGATACCGCCATTTTGGTTGATGTGGCGCGGCAGTTGGGCGTTCCTCAAATTGCCCCCATCGCCAACCTTGTTCCTCGTAATATCGACATCGCCAATCTTCTCGAACAACTTAAGGCGGTTTACCACAGTCCGATTTCGTTGGCATTGCCCTTCTCGGAAGAGATGGCCGCCCTCGGTAGCCGGGATCTGCTCTGTGTTTGCTACCCCGAGACGCCGCTGACGCAGCAACTGACACGGCTCGCCGAAGCCCTTATCCAAGAGGTATCAACCCTGCCCGCCGCTGATGATCGCCTCAGCCCCAGTTGGATTCAGACCAAACAAGAGGCAATCACAGGGCTGGAACTGCCTGACTTGTTAGAACTGCCCGCACCCGAGCAAGCGATTGTGCAACTGATGCTGCGCAACCCCCATGCCTACACCCTCACCGAGCTGGCCTACCACAGCCAGCATTCCGAGGCTTACCTTGCCCCGCTGATTCAAACCCTAGTTGAGCGCGGCATCGTCAATACCCTTGAAACCAAGCCCACCCCCCGCTATCGCATTCACTTGGGTCATCGCCGTCCACAGATGATTCCGGACTTTCTCTAGTCATTGTTTTGTGATCGCCATCCAAGATGCGCCTAATTCTTGCCTGATCGCCACTTCAACGACATAACATAAAACGTTAAGCCAGCCTGTAAATTGATCCCTCTGTGGGGGCGCGCAACGTGCAGCTTTAGATTTAGATGCTTAGGATAGGGGCAGTGATGGTACGTCTTTGTCCTACTGATGCTGTGCTCTTGGCAGTGCTCCCTTGAACTGTTTGAACTTACTTGCAGGTTTAAATTTCGCCTATGGATACCGTAGTCCTCTCCCGCGCCCAGTTTGCCCTGACAGCAATCTTTCATATGCTCTGGCCCGTGCTCACAACCGGCATGGGGATTTATTTGGTGGTTGTCGAAGGTCTGTGGCTAAAAACCCGCAACTCTGACTATTACCATCACGCTCGCTTTTGGGCGAAGCTTTACGTGCTCAATTTTGGTATCGGCGTCGCCAGTGGTCTGCCGATGGAGTTTCAGTTTGGGACTAACTGGGCACCGTTTTCGGAGGCTGTGGGCGATTTTTTTGGCAGCATCCTCGGCTTTGAGGCTTCGATGGCCTTTATGCTCGAAGCTGGGTTCTTAGGCATTATGCTCTTTGGCTGGCAGCGCGTGCCGCCAGTGATTCACTACCTGGCCACGATCATGGTTGCCTTTGGCGCTAACCTCTCAACATTCTGGATTCTGGCGGCGAACTCGTGGTTGCAAACGCCTGCCGGGACGGAGTTGGTCGAAGGCAAGTTTATTGTGCTCGACTATTTCAAGGCGATTCTTAACCCCTTTATGGTCACGAGTGTGTCGCATATGTTTTTGGCGACCCTCGAGACTTCGTTGTTTGTCATTGGCGGTATCAGCGCCTGGTATATCCTTAACAAGCGTCACGTTGCTTTCTTTAGCCGCTCGTTCAAGATTATCCTCGCCGTCGCGATCGTTGTTGCCCCCTTGCAAATCGCCATGGGCCATGAAAGTGGTGTGCAGGTTGCCGAGTACCAACCCACCAAGCTTGCTGCCATGGAAGCCCAATGGGAAACGATCCCGGCGGGTTCGGTTGCCGACTGGACAATTGTCGCCCTGCCCGATGAAAAAGGGGAAACGAATCGCTGGGATCTGAAATTGCCTAACGCCCTCAGCTACATTCTTGAACTCAAGCCCCGCCTGAGCATGGATGTTAAAGGGCTCAAAGATTATCCCCGCGAAGATCGCCCGCGCATGATTGGCCTGATTTTCTATGCCTTTCGGATTATGGTTGGCATTGGCTTTGCCCTCGCGGGTTTGATGTTGCTAACGGTCATTCAGTGGCTGCGTGGTGCTCTCAGTCCCGAGCGCCTGGCCGAGCAAAAGTGGCTGCTGCGCTTTTGGATCTTGGCGGCACCCATGGGCTATATCGCCGTCGAATCCGGTTGGATAGTCCGCTGTGTCGGTCGGCAACCCTGGGTTGTCTACGGCCAGTTGCGTACGGTCGATGCCGCCTCAAGCATCCCGGCCAGTAACGTCTTGGTTTCGCTGCTAAGCTTTGCCGCTATCTACAGTGTCTTGTTTATCTCGGCCATCTACTTTGGCAGTCGCATCATCCGCAAAGGCCCCAATCTCGATCTACCGCTGCCCAGCCGCCCTGATCTGACCCCAGCGGCCAAAGCTGCCGAAGCCTCGACCTAGGGCGATCAGAGTGCCCTGATTGAAAAGCGCCCCCATTAAAAGCGCCCCCACTCATTGAGTCGTAACCGCATGAACACCGCGCTCGAACACTTTTTGCCCCAGGTTTGGTTTTTTATCCTGGCGCTCTTTCTCTTTCTCTACGTCATCCTCGATGGCTTTGATTTGGGGGTGGGTATTCTCTCGCTGACCTCCTCTAGCGAGGAACGGCGCGGCATTTTAATGACCAGCCTGGGGAATGTTTGGGATGCCAACGAAACCTGGCTTGTCCTCATGGGGGGTGCTCTCTTTGGTGCCTTCCCGCTGGCCTACGGCACCATTCTCCAGGCGCTGTATATCCCGATTTTTTTAATGATTTTTGGGCTCATTTTTCGGGCAGTCGCCTTCGAGTTTCGGGAGTATTCCGAAAATAAGGTTTTCTGGAATACAGCTTTTGGGGCGGGCAGTTTTTTAGCGGCCTTTGCCCAAGGTTTGGCTCTGGGGGCAGTCTTAGCCGGGATTGATGTGGATGCTTCGGGGCACTTTATTGGCACCACCTGGGACTGGCTGCGCTGGCCAACGGTACTGATGGCAGTGACCTTGGTGCAGGGCTATGTACTGATTGGCTCGACTTATCTGGTGATGAAAACGACCGGCGCGCTGCAAGAGACCCATTTCAAGACAGCCCGGCTGGCTGCGATCACAACCCTTGTGGGGGCGCTGCTCATTACAGCAATCACGCCTATTTTTTCGGCCTTTGCTCGCGATCGGTTGTTTCAAGTGCCCCAGGTGTATGGCTTTGCCTTGATTCCGATTCTTGGCATCGTGCTGATTAGTTTGTTGCTGCGCAGTCTGCAAAAGCGACAGGATAATGCTCCCTTTGTCTGGACGGCTTTGCTCTTTCTGCTCACGTTTGCCGGTTTAGCGTTGGTTGTCTTTCCCTATGTGATTCCAACTCAAATCTCGATTTATCAGGCGGCAGCCTCATCGAGTGCCTTGGTGTTTATGCTAATTTTTATCGGTGTTTTGATTCCAATCATGTTGTTTTACAACATCTATCAGTACTTTGTCTTTCGCGGCAAAGTGACCGAGGAGGCGGGCTACAGCGAGTTGTGATTACAGGCTTGAGCGAAGCACTAGCCTTCACAGTCCGCGGTCAATGCGAAATATGAAGCGTTAACCGAAAACTTTAGAAAAATTTACCTGTCGCCAGCACCTCGATTCATGCAGAGACTTGTGCAAGCAGCCACTCACACCCATAGCTTAGGTCGCGAGCAGTTTGTTCACACAGGTTGGTAGCTTTCCGGTACGCTAGTAGACAAAACTTTGCTTTAACATCACACTTTCTCAGGAAACCTCACCATGCGTATTTTCAAACTTCTGTTCGGCGGTATTGCTAGCTTCTTTAGCATCATTTTTGGCGGCGTTATCGACACCATCAAGGGTGCTCTGGGCTTTGATACACCTGAGCCCGTGGTGACTCCAGTTGTCGGTACGGTAGCAACCGTCGTAGCCGCAACTGTTGCTGAGGCTGTCGATACTAGCGCTCCCGAAGCCGTAGATTTCGAGCCGGCAGAGCCTGCAAGCCCCCTCTTTGCGGCGGCTGAGACAACCACCCTGCTAAAGCCTCGCCGTCGTCCGGGTGCAGCTATGAGCTCGTTTATGGATATGGCCCGCGAGATTCGGCCCGCTGCCTAGGATCGCTGCATTTATCTCCCGATAGTCTTAATCATGTCTCTGCCACCCCTTACCAACGAGACCCTTTGGGCGATTCTCGACGATACGCTCGATGATGCCACCGTTAATCAGCTGCTTTGGCAGGCTCTGGGGTATCGCTATGCCGATGACCGGTGGGATACAACGACCGTTGATCCGGCTTGGCAAGAAACCTATCCCGAACCCCCTGATTTTGTCGGCAGTCGTCCAGCAACAGTTAAGCTCACCCGCTCCATTCCGGCAGCGTATAAGCAACTGCTGAAAGAAGAGCTGGGCTTTGGTGGGTACAAGGTGGCAGAGTTGACACCTCACAAAACACGGCGAGCTACCGCAGTCAGTTGGCTGCTAGCTTACCGGGCTGCCCTCTCAGATGGAGCTTGATATGCGACAACAAGCGATGCGGTGGTTGTGGATTGCGCTCGCACTCATGACCTTTGGTTTTGGCGGTATTGGCCTTGATCTCACGAACCTTCAGGTTGTAGATTGTCCCGATACCCCCGAATACGCCAACCTCACCAGCAGCGGTGCGGCCCGCGAAGCTAACTGCTACCTTGTTGAAGGTACCGTTAGCAATACTAGCCAGCGCGAGATTTATAACGCCGATGTTTTTGGCCGTATCTACGACGCTAATGGCAATGATGTTATGCCTGAGCGTACCCGCCTCGGTGCGATTGATGTGGTGCCTGTCGGCGAAAGTCCCTTCTCGATTCGCCTTTCGATATCACCCGATAATGCGATGCCGTTGCGACTGGAGCAATTCCGCGCGGCTGGGTTTGCCGGTGCTATTCGCCGATAGCCGCGCCAACTAGATTGTGCTGTCTAGATTTAGTCTAGGGAGCCAAAACCTGTTTAACATCGGGCGGTTCAATACCCTCAGCCCGAAAAGCCGCCTTAACCCGCTCGTTGAGATCGCTGGTGTAGGCCCCCTGATATTTGGCATCGAGGGGGTAGCACTTGAGACGGCACTGCATACCCCAGGGCTGGCTTGAAAAGACGACCATAATCGGGAGCTGTAACTGCGTTAAGCGGCTGCTGTAGGCGGCATAGAGCAGAATACGCTTGACTCGTTGCAAATCGGCGTGGTGACTGACAAAGAAATCGATATTCGCTTGGGCTTCGAGGGCACCATCATTCGCATTCGCGATCAGTTCATTCCAAATCAGGTTATGCGGGATCGTGACAATGTCGTCTTCGAGGGTACGTAGCTTAATGGCCCGAATGCCGTAGCGAATCACCTCGCCAAAATGATCACCCACCTGCACCCAATCACCCATGCGATAGGGGGTCTCAAAGAGCGCCACAACACCGGCAATGATCGAGCTGATGTAGTCTTTGAAGGCAAAGCCAAGGGCTACTGCCAATGTCCCCGTCAGGGCCAGAATGTTATTGGCCGAAAGCTGAATAAATAAATTGGCGACATAGCTGAGCACTGCGATAATAATGATCGTCTCAGAAATCGGTACCGCCTGCAGTACCAGCAACCGCAGCCGTCTGGGCACCACCTCGACTAGTTTGTCGCTACCCCGCTCAATGACCTGCATCAGGGCATAGCCCGCGACGAGGACAACGATACTCTGCAAGAGTTTCAGCCAAGTAAAGTCTGTAAAAACTTGCTGATTGAGGTCGGAACTATCCACTTGTGCTAGAAGCACAATCATGCAGCCTCCTCAGGCACACCAAAGTTATTGCTGGCGAGGGTTGCTCGGATACTGGGGTAGTAGAGCGGTTGCACCCGATACTGGCCAAGCTGATCGGCATCAATCAAGCCCGCCGCCGCCAGGGCTTGCAGCCGTGCCTGAGCTTGGTTGCGATCACATCCTAACGTTGCTGTCAAAGCCTTGGCTGTTAGCCCGGGTTGCAGCAGCAGACTGTGAAGCACAAAGCGACCTGTATCTTGCTGTTGCGGCATTTCAGGGCAAACCACCTCACCCAAGCAGACCTGACCCTGTGAGTTAAGACGTAACGCTTCTGACCACAAAGCCGCAGCAACACTCGGAAGGCCCTGCGCTTGGCTAGCTAGGGTCGCGTAGAACCCCGCCGTAGCCGTGGGGACGAGGGCCAAACCAGCATTGCCTTCGAGCCATAGCTGTAACTCTGTTGCCGTCAGTGATGGCAGGGCTGTGACTGTCGTTGCAACGGCATCAAACTGTAGCGTCAGGCTGAGGTAGTGCCATAGCCAATCAGAGCAACCGATGAGCCACGTTGTTTCGGGGGTGGTGTGAATTAACTGAGCCAGATGCTCAAGCGCCGTAAAGCCGGCAATGCTGCGCTCAAAGCAAGCGGCAAGGTTAGAGATTACCACTCGCTGTGCTGGTACCAGGTTTGGGATGTAGTCGAGATAGCACCAATGCTGTCGGCTGAGTCCCCCCTGCTCCAGACAGCGAGAGAGGCGATGGTCTGAGATTTCTGTCGGCCCGATCAGCAGACTATGGCAGCCTGGGCGACTGAGGACTGTCTTTAGGGTTGTCGCAAGGGTCTGGCGGTAGGGAAGTGGTAGGGGAAGGCTGGTGCAGTGTCGTTGCCACAGGGCTCGGGTTGCTGGGCTAACTGGCTCTAGTTGCACAGCTTTATCTTTGGCTTGGGCAAAAAGTTTCCGCAGCACGGCGCAATCATGAATACCTCTATTAGTGTGCCGTATGCACGCTAGCAACTGTGCAGCAACAAAGACCGTCACCAGTAAAGATGATGAAAGCGCATGTGGTCAAAAAATCACAAGCCGCAAGGCCCACAGACTGCCTAGACAGCGCAACAGGCACTGCCACTTGCAATAAAAAGCTCTCTGAGTACCAGAGAGTCCATGAGATTTGCTTTTTGGAACCCGTGAGGCAAGTGAAACCTGCTGTTCTGGCGTACGAGCGTCTAGAGCTTCCGAGAGTAGTACTCAACCACCAGCAGTTCGTTGACGGGGGCACACACAGCTTCGCGGGGGGGCACTTCTTTGATGCGACCTTTGAGTTGATCTTTATCAAACTCGAGGTGATCGGCGATGAACAGGCCCGGGAAGTCAGCAAATTCAGCAACTTTCTTGCGGGAGGCTTGGCGCTGCGCCACCGTGACCACGTCACCAACGCGACACTCATAGCTCGCGATCGAGACCTTGCGACCGTTGACAACAATGTGACCATGGTTCACAAGCTGGCGTGCTGCCGGAATTGTCGGTGCCATACCTAAACGAAAGACGATGCAGTCAAGGCGCATTTCGAGCATTTGCAGCAGCACCAAACCTGTAGAGCCTTTAGCTCGGCGGGCCCGACGCATGTAACGCATCATCTGCTTTTCGGTAACGCCGTAGTTGAGACGCACCTTTTGCTTTTCTTCGAGACGGACAGCATATTCTGACTTTTTCTTGCGGGCTGCACCATGCACACCCGGAGGATTGGTGTTTTTGGGGCGCTTGCGGGTTAGCCCAGGCAAATCAAGACCGCCAAAGCGACGCACAATCTTCAAACGGGGACCACGGTAGCGCGACATTCAGATTTGATCTCCAGATCTCTGATAAAACCAGCGATCTACTAGGGTAAGGGGTAAGGAGGGATTTGGGCAAGCTTTTATAGAATTTGCGCCGGTTTAGTCCCAGGCAGCATGATTCACCCGGCGCGTTAGGTAAGCCGCCCGAGGAGGGTTTCGGCATGGTCGGCAACCTTAACTTTGCGGTCGATGTCTTGAATAATGCCAGCTGGATCGATGACGAAGGTTGTTCGCTGAATACCCATATATTCTTTGCCCATGAACTTTTTGAGGCCGTAGACGCCGTATGCTGTCGCCACCTCTGCCTCGCTATCTACGAGTAGCGGAAAGGGTAGCGCGTACTTATCACGAAACTTTTGGTGCGATTTGGCCGTGTCGGTGCTTACACCCAGCACCACAACATTTTTCGCCTCAAAGTCGGCGTGCAGATCCCGGAAACCACAGGCCTGCTGCGTACAACCTTTGGTGTTGTCCCGGGGATAGAAGTAGAGCACCACGGTCTTGCCACGCAGGTCGTGCAGGTTAATACGTGTGCCGTCACTATCGGCCAAGCTGAACTGGGGGGCAGGATCGCCAACGTTAAGCATCACTTCAGACTCTTTACGGATGAAGACTACTTTAATGATCGGGCAGGGTGATTAAGGGATCAGTTAGCCACTTAAATCCTAGTCAGATTCGTATTGGTTGTGCTTGTAACAGCTTGGGGGAACTATCGAAATACTATGGTCAACACTACAGCTACGGTCGACAACATAGGTTTAGCGCTGACCCAAGCCCAGATTTTTCTCAACCTGCTTGGCGGCGTAGGCCATGCCATAGCAGAAGATGAAATAGACCAAGCCCACAAAGGCAAGCACCTCTTTGTGAGTGCCGAGCCAAGCCGGGTTGGTATAAACCGTTCGGGCTGAGCCCAGAATATCGGTCATCCCGATGATAAATACCAGGCTTGTGTCTTTGAAAAGAGTCAAGAACTCGCCGACAATGGCCGGCACCGCCGCCCGTAGAGCTTGAGGCAGAACAATTAATAAGGTGATTTGAAAGGGGTTGAGGCCGACGGCTCGAGCCGCTTCGACCTGTCCCCGGGAGACTGCTTGGAGGCCACCCCGAATATCTTCGGCCACGTAAACGGCGGTGAACAGAATAAAGCCAACGCTTGCCCGAACCAGAAGGTCTACGGAGACGACGCCGATAAACAGAGGTACCAGGAGCCAAGCCGCAAATAGAAGGGTTGTGAGGGGAACACCGCGAATAATCTCGATGACAAGGGTACAAAAGACCTGCACAACGGGCAGGTTTTTGTTGGAGCGTCCTAATGCCAACAAGACACCGATCGGGAACGAGATTGTCAGGGCTGCTGCTGCCAAGATAAGAGTCAGCATAAGTCCCGAAAGGTTCTGGGTGGGGATCGTACTAAGCGGGCTGAACACACCCAAGAGAATTTCGAGCATGACCGGGAAGGCAATCACCCAGGAGAGCAGGGTCCAGATTTGCCAGCTGTGACGGTTCCAGCTCAGGGCCATCGCAGCGGCTGAAACGACAACGGTACCGCTAAGCCAGAGGCGGGCAGTCGGCAGGGGCAGCAGAGCGAAAAGAGCAAAGAAAATCAGCGTGCCGATGATGTATTTACGCAGTACCCCACCCCAGGTACCAGCGTTGAGGCTCATGACAACCATCGTGAGACCGAGCACCGCCCAAGGTCGCCAGATGTGCTCTAAGGGATAAACGCCTGTCATGAAGAGCTTGAGGTTGGCGGGGACGACACGCCAGTTAGCTTCTCCCAAGGCCCAGCCCAAGAAACTGCTCAAGAGTAGGTAAATGAGGAGGCTCGAAATGAGGGTGAGGGAAGCGTTGAGCCAGCCATCAAAGAGATTTTTTTGAATCCATTTGAGGAGTTCAAATTTTTCGACGGGGGGCTTGAGTTCGGTGGTGCTGATCATCGTTCTACCAATTTGACGCGATTGTTAAGCCAGTTCATGCCGTAGGAGACAATTAAGTTCATAACCAGGTAGGCAGCCATGACGAGGCCAAAGGTTTCGACGGAACGCCCCGATTGGTTGATGATCGTGCTAGAGACGTTAAAAACATCGGGAAAGCCAACAGCGATCGCGAGGCTGGAATTTTTGATGAGGGTCAGGAACTGGGTATTGAGAGAGGGCAGCATGATCCGCAGGGCCTGGGGCACAATCACCAACTGAAAGGTTTGTAGCTCGGAAAGCCCAAGGGCGCGTGAGGCTTCGAGCTGGCCCCGTGGCACCGCCAAGAACGAGCCCCGGACCACTTCGGCAATATAAGCGCCGGTGTAGGTAACAAGACCGATGGCCATGGCGATGTATTCGGTGGAGAACTGCCAACCACCCCGAAAATTAAAGCGCTGGAGCTCGGGGACTTGGACAGCAAGGGGGACAGCCGGGCTGAGGACGGTAACGATCGCGAAGGCAAGGCTGAAGGCAATGAGCCCCCACAGCCAACGCCACACTTGCGCCTTGCGCAGCGCAAAGGCCGCACTCGCGATCGCGAAGATAAGTGCCGGTAGGAGCCAAATGCTCGCCGTGAGACTGGGGATGACAATCCCCCGTTGTGAGAGGTAAACGACACCACCAATCGAATAGCTATCGGCAACGCCGGGCAGGCGAATAAGGACGCCTTGGTACCAAAAGATGATGATTAGGAGAACGGGGACGTTGCGAAAAACTTCGGTGACGATAAAGGCAAGCTGCCGGGCCAGCCAGTTGCTTGACAGTCGCGCAATCCCCAAAATGAGGCCCAAAAGCGTTGCCAGGATGATGCTGACTGCCGACACCCAGATTGTGTTGACGAGGCCGACCGTAAACGCTTTGAAGTAACTCTCAGAGGGATCATAGCGAATGCCTTCACTGATACCGAAGTTCGCAGAATTGCTGAGGAAGTTAAAACCGGGTGTGATACCAGCGCGTTGTAGCCCCTGCAGCATATTTCTGAAGAGGGTACCCAAGGTAGCCGCCGCAATCAGGACAAATATGACCTGAAAGACAACCTTGAGAGTACGCTCATCACGCCACCAGGGTGGGCGGGGGGGGGCTGCTAGCATTCACCTTGTCCTAAAACAATTAACGTTCATCATGACGCAGCTTTGGCTTACCATGCCCAGCCGACGCATAACTGTTCATATCAAACACTCGAACGTGCCGTTGGGGGGATCAAGGCTGGGTGAGCACACGGGCGTAGGTCGCTTCGATAGCGCTCAGCAGTTCTGCTTGGCCCCACTGACGGTAAAGACTGGCACTAATCGCAAGGCCACCGGCACCCACACCTTCTTTGACGTGGCCCTGCTCGTAGGCAGCCAGTTGAGGATAGCGTGCATAGCGGAAGCTGAGGCTGGTGGAGAGAAGCGGCACTGTACCCACTAGCTGTGCTAACCCCACAGTATTAGCCGTTGGATCGGCAGCCACCCAGCGGGTGGTACCGACAACCACCTGATCGGGCTGCCAGGGGGTTTGAGTTTCAGTTGCCAGTCGCTGCATTAGGGCATAGATTGCGAGCATTTGACTGCCCCCCGCCAGCATTACAGGTCGAGTTTGACTGAGGGCAAGGGCGGCGCCAGCAACAAAGGGCTGCATCGGATCGCCCACGGCAGCGAGAATTTTGAAGGCACTGGCACGGGGCCTTAGAGCGCGGAGGCCCTGCTGAACCAGCACGAGTTTCTGGGCATGATTGCCCACGGGGTGGCTGCTATTAACCATCCCCGCTGCCGCTAAGCCCAACCCCAGCAGTACCGCCAGCGCTGTCGTGGTGCCACCGGCAACACACTCGCCCAAAACAACATAGGCCGCCTGTTGCTGCTGTCCCCAGCGCAACCCAGCTTGCCAAAGGGCTTCGACGATCGCGATCGGCAACGCGGCACCGGTACTGACACAGCGAGCAGGCAGCCCACCCACCGACTCAAGATAGGGCAGAGATTCCGGCAAGCCGCAATTAATCAGCCGCAGTCGTAGACCAAGGCTTTCACACAGAGCTCGACTAATGACCACCGGCGAGGGATAGCCTGCGGGGGCAGTCGGTAGGCGTGCGGAAAAGCCCCTGTGCAAAATTTCAGCATCAGCGAGGGCGGTGTAACGTCGCGCTTGGGGCGTTGCCCCGGCAGCAGAAATGTCTGGCACCAAGGCCGTTTCGGTAAAGCCCAAGGCACAAGCAAAGAGGGGCGGCTGCTGCCAGACCCGCTCGCACCAAGCTTGGGCACGCTCAGGTTCGGTCCAAATCTGCCAGTAGCCTAGTCGGACCACTTAATGCTGCAACCAATCGCCTGTGTCACCGGCGTGGTGACTGTCCCAGTCGCCAAGATTTGGTCAAGGGCGTCGCGCAGATCGTTACGCGTTACTTGGCTGGGATCGCCATAGTTATCGTCAATGCAGCCGTTGTAGCGGACTATCCCTTGGGCATCGACGACATAAATTTCGGGTGTGCGCTCTGCACCAAAGGCGCGTGCTACGTCTTGGCTTTCATCGCGCAAATAGGGATAGTTCAGCGCTGTTGCGGCCGCAATCTCTTTCATTTTGTCGAAGCTGTCTTCGGGGAAGCGGCTGACATCGTTGGCATTGACGCCAATGAGCTGTACGCCCTGGTCTGCATAGTCGGTTTGGATCGCCTTGAGACGTTCCCAGTAAGCTTTGACGTAGGGACAGTGGTTGCACATGAACACCACCACGGCCATAGATTTGCGCTTGAGGTAGGTGCCTAGATGATGCACTTCGCCATCAACACCGGGCAATTCAAAATCAGGGGCATAGTCGCCAATGTTAACCTTTTGAGACTGGGCATTTGTCATCGTCTCTTTCCAAAGCCATCTTTAGGCTACCCCACGATCTCCACTCGCTCACGGAAATCTGGCAAAGTTTTTATACCAGCGGGGCACTAAAGCAGTACTGTGCTGAGGCTGACAACATCGCCAATAACAACAATTGCCGGGGGTTGGAGGGCAGGGCTGTCGTAATGATCGGGCAGAGCGGCCAACGTTGTCGTCAGTTCCGCCTGCTGCGGGGTGGTGCCCCAGCGAATGACAGCCACGGGGGTTTCGGGGGCGCAGCCACCGGCCAACAGCTGCGGCACAATCGTCGGCAGGTTATGAATGCCCATATAAATGACGAGGGTGCCGACACAGGTCGCGATCGCCTGCCAATCAACATCGGGTCGATCTTTATCAATGGCTTCGTGACCGGTGACAAACAACACCGAGGCGCTCAGGGTACGGTGGGTCACCGGAATACCCGCGTAGGCCGGTGCGGCAATACCCGCCGTAATGCCGGGGATCACTTCGACCTCAATCCCCGCTGCCCGTAGAGCCAGCATCTCTTCGCCGCCCCGACCAAAGACAAAGGGATCGCCGCCTTTGAGCCGGACGACAACAGCGGCTGTTTGCGCTTTTTGGATGAGGAGGTCAGTAATTTCGGTTTGGGGCAGACTGTGGTGATTGGCTCGCTTACCGACATACAGTTTTTCGGCGGTCGAGGGCACAAGCGCCATAATTTCGGGGGCAACAAGGGCATCGTAGAGCACGACATCGCAATGCTCGAGAATAATTTTGCCTTTGACGGTCAAAAGTCCCGGATCGCCCGGCCCTGCACCGACTAAATAGACTTTGCCCAAGTGTGCCTATCTCCAAGGGCCTTTAGCTTAGCGCACAGCAGGCGCAGGTTAGGCTTAAGGAAATACGAAGCCGGGGACAAAGCAGCCATGATCCTGATTTTTGATGGCGTCTGTGTTCTCTGTAGTCGGGCGGCACGGCTGGTACGACACTTTGATCGCGATCGGCGGATTGAGCTTGTTGCTGCCCAGTCGATACGCGGACAGCAATTACAGGCTCAGTATCAGGTCGATGTGATTGCTGATGACACCCTGATTTGGATTGAGGCCGAGCAAGCCTATGTACGTAGTGAGGCCGTGCTGGCAGTGGCAGCAGCTTTGGGCTGGTGGCCGATCGCGACCTTGGGCCGATTATTGCCGTTAGGGCTGCGAAATTGGGTTTATCGTTGGGTCGCTCGCAATCGCTACCGATGGTTTGGCACCCAAGAAACCTGTGAGCTGCCGCAGGAGGGGGCTTAAGTGGCCTCACTTCGGAGCCGTTTTCTTCTGCTGCAGGGCGGCTTGAACGGAGGGCAACGTGTAAAGATCACGGAGGACGGCACTGGCAGCGGGGTAGCGTTCTTGAGTGTTGCGGCGCGTCAAGCGAGTCAGGATTTGGCGAAAGGCAGGGGAAATCTCGACGAGGGGTTGCCAGCCGAGCTCGCCAGTATTGGGGTCTTCGGGAATCAGATCAGGGCGTTTGCCCACCAGGGCTTGGAGGGCGATCATGCCAAGGGCATAGAGGTCGCTGTTGTACTGGGGTCGTCCGGCGAGTTGCTCGGTGGGGGTATAGCCGAGGGTGCCGATCGCGACGGTGTTACTATCACCGGCATCGCCGCGCATTTGTTTGACGCCACCAAAATCAATCAGCACAAGTTTGCGATCCGTTTTGCGGCGAATGATGTTGTCGGGCTTGAGGTCGCGATGAATAACCTGTTGTTTGTGAATAAAACCCAACACGGGCAGCAACCCCCACAAAATCGCAATTACCCGCGTTTCACTAAGGCGCTGACCTGTAACCAACTCTTGGCTGAGGGCGTTGCCTTCAATAAATTCTTGGACTAAGAAAAACTGCTCGCCCTGCTCAAAGTAGGCCAACAAGGCCGGAATTTGGGGATGGTGGCCCAGTTTTTCGAGGGTTTCGGCTTCGGTGGCAAAGAGGCGTCTCGCGATCGCGAGGCCATTGTCATCTAGGCCGCGGGGCAGCAGTTGCTTAACCACACAGACCGGACTGCCAGGGCGCTGATTATCCTGAGCCAAAAAGGTTTGACCAAAACCACCCCGTGCCAAAACCTTCGTTAGGTGATAGCGCCCAGCAAGGGCTGTACCCTCGCGGGTTTGCAAAAGCGTTTCACCCCGTAGCTGGTCGGTGGTCAGCAGTTGATGCCGATCACGCCAGAGGGCTTCAGCCACTTCGGTGGTCAGTTGCTGGCCAAAGAGGGTCATTGCCACCTGACGATCAATCCGCTCTTGATTGGCCAGATAGCCAGCAATCCCCCCTGCTGCCAACGTCAGCCCGAGCAACGGCGGCACCACCGGCAGCCAGAGGGTCAAGCCGGTGAATGCACTCCAACTGAGGCCACCACAGAGGATAGCCAAGCCCACTAAACCCAGCCCGGTGATGGGTCGCAGCCGCAAACCAAAGCACACCCCGGCTCCGGCCGTTGTCCAGCCCACAATCCACAACCATTCCAGACTGTCAGGCCAGGTCTGCCACAGGGCTCGATTTTCGAGGGCTGCACTGAGAATTTGACTGGCAACGTTTGCATGAATTTCGACACCTGCCATTCGCTCGGGGGTAGAGGCCCAGCCACTGCTGAAAGGTGTCAGAAAGTAATCATTCAAACTGGTTGCTGTCGGGCCAATGAGGACGACACGATCGCGAAAGAGATCGGCCTCAATCTCACCTTCAAGCACCTGCGCTAAGGACACCGTCATAAACGTACCGGCTGGCCCGCGATAGTTCAGCAACACTTGGTAGCCCGCCGCATCAGCACCGACATAACTACCTGTATTCGCCTCAAAAATTGGCAAGGCCCGCTCGGCCAGTTGCATGTAGTCGGGATTACGCGCCGCCGCTTCTGGCACAATCCCCTCTGGCAAAAGGTACAGCAGCGCCATATACAAGCCCAAACTGGGGATCTGCTGCCCCGTATCGGGGTCAGGCAAAAAGAGCGTGCCCCGGCGCAGACGGCCATCACGATCTTCGACGACATCATTCGCCCCAACCTGAGCGAGGGCTGCGAGGGTGGGCGGTGCCGCAATCGCACGACTGTTAACATCATCAACCAGCTTGCGCACGCCCACGAGGTTGGGCGTAGTCTGCATGATCTCAACCCAAGCCGCATGGCCAGGTTCAACGCGCAAATCACGATACAGGTCAAGACCAATCGCTCGCGGTTCTTGTGCCCGAATGATTTCGACCAATTCGGCCAATTGGGCATCGGGTAGCGGCCAGGTACCGACATAGGCAAGATCCGATTCTTCGATGCCCACAATCACGATGCGGTCATCTGCGAGATCGGCACCCCGCCAGCGCGTAAATTGGTCAAACGCCGCCCACTCCCAGGGTTGCAGCAACCCCAGGGCGCGCACGCCCCAAAGCAGTAGTGTCGCCGCCGGGACAGCTATAACGAGCGGACGCCACTGACGCAGGCGTTCACGAACATTCAGCAGCATGAACCACCTTCAGCCAGCTACCGTCAGTGTAGGGATGCACCCCTAAGAAGGCAAATGATGTGTGCGATGTGTCACACGGGGTAAGCATCTTTAGAGTCAGGGTTGCCAAGGCCAAAGTTGTCAGGACTAAGGCAGTCAGGGCTCAGACAATCATCCCAGCCCTGCTAGGTTTCTCGCTCACAAGTGTGTTTAGGCAGCCGCGTCTAGGCAGCCGTGTCTAGATAGCCGCCGGAGATTCGCTCTGCTGCAAATAGCGCTCAAGCTCCGTCAGGGCCTCAGCATCGAGCTTGGTTTGCATCGGGCAGAACTTGGGGCCACACATCGAGCAAAACTCAGCGGTTTTGTAGATGTCTGCCGGGAGAGTTTCGTCGTGATACTCCCGTGCCCGTTCCGGATCGAGAGAAAGCTCAAATTGGCGGTTCCAGTCAAAGTGATAGCGGGCAGCAGAGAGGGCATCGTCGCGATCGCGAGCCCCCGGACGGTGCCGCGCCACATCAGCGGCATGGGCAGCAATTTTGTAGGCAATCAGGCCATTGCGCACATCTTCGGCATTGGGCAAGCCCAGGTGTTCCTTCGGCGTTACATAACAGAGCATCGCTGTACCGTGCCAACCCGCCAAGGCCGCCCCAATCGCGGAGGTGATGTGGTCATAGCCCGGCGCAATATCGGTCACCAGCGGCCCCAACACATAAAAAGGCGCTTCGCTACACTCCTCCATTTGCTTGCGCACATTAAATTCAATCTGATCCATGGGTACATG
>CAZAGN010000036.1:0-17920 GCA_964484905.1 uncultured bacterium
AAGTGATGGAAGGTTGATTCGGCGACCACACGACCCCGCCCTTCGCGATCGCAAGCAACGGCCAGGTTGAATGTGCGCTGGGTTGTTTGGCTCAGCCCCACTGCAATCACCTCCGATTCAGGGATGTTGGCACCAACAGCCCCCTCGTGGGGATGCGCTGGAAAATAGCGAATTGCTTCACCCGCTGGGCGCATGAGCAAAGGGTGTACGGGCTCGGTTACAGGCTGGATGGTTTGAAAATCGCCATTCCGACCCGAGTGATAATTGGGCCATTTGATGGTGGTTGTAAAGGTATCATCACAGGCTTGCCGCTCGGGGTCGGGATCAGGATTACGGCTATGGAAGTGGTGGAGGGCACCAATGGTATCGACAGCGCAGAGCGAGCAGCCCAGATCTTGATGGTCACGGGTGGCCATCACACCGCCGCCCCGCTCATGAAAGGCTTGAATGCCCGCCACATCGGCCTCGGAGAGACCATCACCGACATCCACACCCATCAGCCACACCTGATCAAAATCTGACTTGGCGAGGTTACTCAATACAGAATCATCAGGGCCAGCGTCGCGATCGCGAGCAACAACGTCACACAGGGGCTGACCTGCTGCATCTCTCAGAGAAGCCAAATGCTGATGCAGCAACGAAAAGCGACTGACTGACCAATCATCGACAGTCGTTGGGATCGTAGTTTGCAGCAGCAAGCGAAGCGTCATAGGGGTATCCAATCTAGGCATCAGCCTACCTCAGTCCGGCACCCGAGCCTAGACTTAAGCCGAGCGTACGGTTCCATCGGGCATCGTCGTCTGTAAAAAAATAACTTGGCTCAGATCGGCATGCTCCAATTCTGTCCCCCGCAAAAAAGCATGACTTAAGTCCGCGCCCACCAGGGAGGCATGGGCAAGATTGCCACCAATAATTTGGGCATGCTGGAGCTGGGCTTGCTGGAGGCGGGCACCCATCAGGCTAGTCTCCATGCAGTGGCTATAGCTCAAATCAGCCCCTGTCAAATCGGCATCCGCCAACTCCGTTTTCCGCAAAAAGGCTTTAACAAGGCGGGCATTGCATAAAATTGCCCCTGTCATATTGGTACTGGTTAAATCGGCCCGTTCGAGGTTCGCCCCTGTCAAATCGGCATTCCAGAGATTCGCGCTGGTTAAATTAGTATGCGTAAAGTTCACACCCTTAAGGTTGGCATCCCAGAGGTTGGCATCCCACATATTGGCTTCACTGAGATTGGCAAACTCGAGGGTGGAGACGCTCAGGTTCGCGCGCCAAAGATTGGCACCCTGCAAATTGGCATCACTTAGGTCGGCTTGGCTCAGGTCAGCACCAATCAGCACTGAGTAGCTCAGATCGACGTTAGTCAGAGAAATACCACTGAGATTAGCCATGCTGAGGGTGGCACGGCTGAGGTTGAGATCAGAAAAGGATCGCTCCCCCTCGGCATAACGCTCTAATAGCTCATCAACCGTCATGGCCTAGCCCCTTGTTGATGAATGTAGCCTACCCCAAAGCCTTAAGGGCGATATCAGAATTAACCCACAAGCTTAAACTGTTGATGAGGATATGGCCGCATGTTTTCGCGATGATCTTCAATCGACTGGAGTTTATCGTGAGGCGCCAGTCACCCCAAATCCTGAGCCCGAAAGTTAACATAAGTTAGCATTATTGATCTCTTACGAGTTTGGCAGCATGACGGAAACAGCAGCACGGCGACAGGCACTCATGGACAAACTCGGCACCGGGGTTGCGATTATCCCCGCCGCTGACCTAGCTGTCATGCACAATGATGTCGAGTATCCCTTTCGCCAAAACAGCGACTTCTTCTATCTCACCGGCTTCAACGAGCCCCATGCCGTTGCTGTCATTGCGCCTGCCCATCCCGAGCATCCATTCGTCCTCTTTGTGCAGGCCAAAGACCGCAGCAAGGAGATCTGGACTGGCTACCGCGTTGGCACCGAGGGTGCCGTACGCGACTATGGTGCTGATGCCGCCTACAACCTCAGTGAGCTTAACGAAACTCTGCCCAACTACCTCAAAGATGCCAGCGCCATCTACTATCACCCCAGCGGCACCGAATTTGACACCAAGGTCATGCGCTGGTGGCGCAGCCAACTGCGGCAGTATCCCCGCCGGGGTCAAGCGCCCCTGCAACTGCACGATCTGGCCCCTTTGCTGCACAGTATGCGCTGCCTCAAATCGGTAGCCGAACTTGAGATGCTGCGCAAAGCGGCTGATATTGCTGCTACTGCCCACAACCTGGCGCGGGAAGCCACCCAACCCGGCATGTACGAGTATGAAATCGAAGCCCTGATCGCCCATGAGTTTCGGCGGCACGGTGCTTGGGGGCCAGCCTACCCTTCAATTGTGGCGGCTGGCGCCAATGCCTGCGTACTGCACTACGTCGAAAACACCAGCCAAATGCAAGCCGATGACCTGCTGCTGATTGATGCGGGCTGTAGTTATGGCTACTACAACAGCGATATCACCCGCACCTTCCCGGTCGGTGGCCAGTTTTCCCGCGAGCAGCAAGCCTTGTACGAACTGGTACTAGCGGCCCAAGAAGTCGCGATCGCGAAAGTCAAGCCCGGCAACGCCTACAACGAACCCCACGAAACCGCCGTGCGTGTCCTCACCGAGGGGTTAGTGGATTTGGGTCTCTTGCCCAAAGATGATCTCGATACCCTCATTGCCGAAGAAAAATACAAACCCTTTTACATGCACCGCACAGGTCACTGGCTCGGCCTCGATGTCCATGATGTTGGTGTCTACAAAGTCGGTGAGCAGTGGCAGACGTTTCAGCCTGGTATGGTGCTAACGGTTGAACCCGGTCTGTACGTCAGCCCCGATCCTGAAGTACCCGAGCTGGCCCATGTCGGTGACGAGTGGCGCGGTATCGGCATCCGCATTGAAGACGATGTTGTCGTCACAGAGTCCGGCTGTGAGGTATTGACCGCTGGTACACCCAAGGCGGTGGCCGAGGTTACACGTTAGGTCAGGGCCTGGGTCAGGCTCCCAGGCTTGCTGTGGTGACATTCACCCAGTCATAACGCTATCCGTAAAACTTCTGTGAAGCCATCGATCAGCGCCTCAGCCGCCATGTTGCGAGATGCTACGCTCCATTGCCAGACTTTACAGATTTCTAGGGCTACCGTTGTCACTTGCATCCTGGGCTACAGAATAGGGAGCAACACCTGGGCTACCACAGAACCACGGAACCAAAGTCGTAATCAGCTTACAGTGAGAAGAGAGGCATCCCAAGAGTCCTATGCAATTAAGTGAACTCATCCACCCCAACCAACTCCATGATTTGTCGGTTGCGGAGCTGCAAAATCTAGCCCAACAGATGCGAGAAAAACATTTACAAACTGTTGCGGCAACCGGCGGACACCTAGGGCCGGGGCTGGGTGTGGTTGAACTCACCATCGCCCTCTACAGTGTTCTTGATCTCGATGAGGATCGGGTGGTCTGGGATGTCGGCCACCAAGCCTACCCCCACAAAATGCTGACGGGACGTTTCAATCAGTTCCATACCCTCCGCCAAAAGCACGGTATTGCGGGCTACCTCAAGCGCTGCGAAAGTCGCTTTGATCACTTTGGTGCCGGTCACGCCTCCACGAGTATCTCTGCTGCCCTCGGCATGGCCTTAGCCCGTGATGCCCAAAAACAAAACCATCAGGTGGTTGCCATTATTGGTGATGGTGCCCTCACCGGCGGCATGGCTTATGAGGCGATTAACCATGCGGGCCACCTGCCCAACACCAATCTCACCGTTGTTCTTAACGACAACGGCATGTCGATCTCGCCCAATGTCGGCGCAATCTCTCGCTATCTTAATCAGCTGCGAATCAGCCCGCCGATTCAGTTCCTTAACGAAACCCTCGCTGAGCAAATTCGCAACCTACCTCTAGTGGGCTCAACTCTTTCGCCCGAGCTTGAGCGCATGAAAGACAGCGTTAAGCTCTTGACAGCGGTGCGCGATAACAAAATTGGCATCATCTTCGAGGAGCTGGGCTTCACCTATGTTGGCCCCGTCGATGGCCACAACATGAGCGAGCTGCGCGATGTCTTTAAGCTGGTGCGTAATGTCGAAGGGCCGGTGTTGGTGCATGTCGCCACTACCAAGGGCAAAGGCTATGCCCTCGCTGAACAAGAACAGGTTGGCTACCATGCGCAATCAAGCTTTAACCTGGCAACCGGCAAGCCCAAACCTTCAACTAAGCCCAAGCCGCCCAGCTACTCCAAGGTCTTTGGCGATACGCTGACAACCCTAGCCAGCCATGATGCACGCATTATTGGCATTACGGCGGCAATGTCGACTGGTACCGGTCTGAACAAGCTGCAAGATAAACTGCCTGAGCAATTTGTTGATGTGGGTATTGCCGAGCAGCACGCCGTGACCCTAGCCGCCGGTATGGCCTGCGATGGGATGAAGCCCCTGGTCGCGATCTACTCGACGTTCTTGCAGCGTGCCTTTGACCAAGTCATTCATGATGTCTGTATTCAGAATCTGCCGGTCTTCTTTTGCCTAGATCGGGCTGGCATTGTCGGTGCTGACGGCCCGACGCACCAGGGGATGTATGACATCGCCTACTTGCGCTGCATTCCCAACTTGGCGATTATGGCACCCAAGGACGAAGCCGAGTTGCAACGGATGCTGGTGACTGGCCTTGAGCACACTGGCCCGATCGCGATGCGCTATCCGCGTGGTAACGGTGTCGGTGTACCCCTGGCCGATGAGGGCTGGGAACCGCTCCCCCTGGGTAAGGCCGAAGTGCTGCGTCATGGCGATGATGTGTTGCTGCTGGCCTATGGTTCGATGGTCTATCCGGCGTTGCAGGCGGCTGAGTTGCTGTCAGAGCATGGCTTGGACGTGACGGTTGTCAATGCTCGTTTCGTCAAGCCCCTTGATACCGAACTGATTCTGCCCTTGGCAGCGAAGATTAAGCACGTTGTTACCCTCGAAGAAGGTTGCCTCATGGGTGGCTTTGGTTCGGCGGTGGCGGAAGCGCTGTTGGATGCCGATATTTTGGTGCCGGTGTTGCGGCTGGGTGTGCCAGATATTTTGGTCGATCATGCGCAGCCCGACGAGTCGTTTGCCGATCTTGAGTTGACCAGTGCCGCCATTGCCGAGCGCATCCGGGGCAAGTATGCCCGGGTAAAGGCACCGCGCTAGGCTAAGACAAGGTCTGTCGCGCTAAGCACATGTAACTAACTGAATCTGCTGATAAACCCCCTTTCCTGATCTTGGCGAGGGGGTTTTTGTAGCTGTTCTTCAGTTCGGCAAGCCATTGCGGCGCTCCGTGTCTGCGTCAGCAGCGAAGCAGGCCGCTACCACAACTCAGATTAGGGTTACGACCTGATCAGTCAGGTCTGTTACTCCTCTGGTGCAGCAGGATCTGTAGGTGTGTCTTCAGTCGCCTCAGATGGCTCAGCCTCGGGTGGCTCAGTGTCTGCGGGTTCAGCTTCGGCTGATTCAACCTCTGGCTGAAGGGCATCAATCACCCCCAAGAGGGTACGCAGAGTGTCCTGGGGCAAAATCAACACATCTGGCTGCGCACTGGATGTCGCCCAGACTTCACCCCCCAGATCACCACTCACTTCACCGAAGCTGAGCTCGATGGTGGGTTGGTCGATGCCCTCACGGGCACTCAGGATTAGGCTAAAGCTGGGTTCGCTGGTGTCGATAGCCGCTTCAAAGCGTAGGGCTTCGGCCTCGATGAGGGGTTGCAGCAGAGCATCAAGGAGCACTTCGCGCTCGGGTTGATCGCTGATTAGCCAGAATTCTTCGCTGGTGCCACTACCATCCGCCAGTGGTTTGCGGCTGAGGCTCCGGTTCAAATCGGGATTAGCAGCTACAATCTCGATTTCACCAATGAGTGTGGGGGTAATTTCGGCAAGACGTCGATCGCGAAGATCGGCTAGGGTCTGGGGCCAGGTGGCAACTTGATCGATGCTGATGGTGGCCACACCGGCAATCTCAGAGGTGGCAACATACTGTCCGGGCGGCGTAATCTCCAGTTCTTCGCCCAGTTGCAGCGTCAGCGGCTCAGCGCCATCCCGTTCGAGCGCGACGCTCAGCACCGGCTCAGCCAGACCAAAGGCCGCGAGATCGGTTTGGCTTTCGGCAACAAAGGCACTGGCCTGTAAGAAGGCGAGCTGGTTGAGGAAGGTATCGACTGCACTCAAGCTCAGGGGGATCTCTGGGTTAGTGGCCGCTTGCCAAACCCCGGCCTCATTGCGTTGAATTTGCCATTCACCGTCACGGCCCATAAGGCTGACCGCCGTGATTTCCTCGCGATTAAAACCCAGCAGTGACTTGTCCCGCAAAGCAAAGAGCGTCGGTGTCAAGTCAAGATCAGCACCGATAATCACAGCCGTCTCAGCGGTATCCATACGGGCATAACGACCCTGGTTATCGAAGGTTGGCTCACCTAAATCAAGGGTAACCGTGCCACTGTCAGTCGTAATTTCGAGACGATTTCGGGGGGGCTCCAGGCCCAGGTCGGCCCAGTTTTCAATATCGCCCAGTTCGTTGGTGGGGCGCACGGTCGTCAGAGTACTCAGTAACGTATCGACGGCCACCACATCAACAGAGCTGGTGATCGGCTCGCTTAATCGCCAGCCACTTTCGCCACGCGTCAGGCTCAGGCTATCGATCTCGGTTGTGAGGCTCAGGCCAGTGATTGCCTCAGGCTCAAGGCGTATCAGCCGCTGCCGATCCGCTTCGACAGCTTGCTGCTGTGGACGGCTGCCAAACTCAATTACGGCGACACCGCCCGCTAGGACGATCGCGATCGCGGCCAGAATCAACGTTGTCTTATTTTGCATCGTCGTACACTCCTTAGCGCCGTTGCCACCAGATATAGCCACCGCCACCCAAGGCGACGAGGGGCAAGATAAACGTCGCCAGAACGGCCAAACCGTTAATGTTTTGGGCGGTGAGGGCAAAACGGCGGTCAGTCGCATTTTTGGGTTGAATCGCAATCAAACTGGAGCGATCAGCTAGCCAGTTGACTGAGTTGAGGAATAAATCGCCATTACCCAACTGACTGAAGTTACCGTCGCTGGCAAAGGCCGCATTGCCAATGACAACTAGGCGGGCTTCGGGACGATCTTCGGCTGGTGCTTCGGATGCTTCAGGCGCTTCAGGATTAGCGCTGCGGCTGAGGGCATAACCCAGGGTGAGCGGGCCTTGGCGATCAGTTTCCGGGTCAAACTCAAAGCGTTCCGTTTCTGTGTCGGTTTCACCCCAGCTTTCGCTGCTACTGAGCAGGAGTGGCGTTGCATTTTCGGCGGGGCCTTGCAGGGAGCGCGCCAGCGGAAAGAAGCTCATCAGGTTTTGGGCTTGCAGCGGGCGAGTAATGGGGTGATCACCGTAGGTTGTCACCAGCACCACGACTGGCCCTGCTCCCACAACTTGGGCCACTTGGCTGACATCAACCACCACGTCTTCACTAAATTCAACACCCCAATCGCTGATAATTGGCTCGAGGCCCGTCTCGGTGAGCGGGGGCACCAGCGCTAGCAGGCGACCGTCTTGATCGAGGTAGGCTTGCAACCGTTCGACTTCCGCCTCAAACAGTGGCGTACGTGGGGCAGCAACGACAACGGCAGCGGCATCTGCTGGCACAGCTTCGGTTGTGACCAAGTTCAGGGGCTCGGCAAAGTAACCCTGATTGGTAAGGGCGGCGATCGCTTGGGAGGCGCTGGGCTGGCTTTCGCTCGGCTCAAGGCTCAACTCGCCGTGGCCCTGCAAAAAGTAAATGGTGCGCTCCCCGGTTGCCGTAATTTTCGCGATCGCCGGTGTGAGGCTGCTTTCAAAGGTGAGGGGGTTAAGGTTTACCAGCGACTCGCGCCGTCCTTCAGCAGTGCTGACCACAAGGGTGTTATCGGCGGTTACACCGAGGTTTTGCGTCCGCAGGGGGTCGCGTTGGGGGTTGATGATCTCGAGGCTGAGGCGCTCGGGGTTCAAGCCTTGTACGCGCTCCAGTTGGCGCTGCAGGTTTGTATCGACTTGGGTTGTCACCCATGTCAGTTCAATGTCGGTTTCGAGCTCAGTGACTAGGGTTTCAGTTTGACTGGAGAGGCTGTAAAACCCCGCCTCTGTGAGATCTGTTTGCCAGGTATAGCGTGCGCCGAGAAAATTTACCACAGCCAAAATGAGGCCAACGGCCAGTGTTGCCACAAAAATATTGGCACTGGCTTGGGTCGAACGCAGCCCCAGCATTTGCTTGATTGCGGCAGCGTTGTTAACGCCCCAGATGGCCAAGACAATCACGCCAATCGCCAAAGGAAAGCTCGACCAACCGGAGTTCCAGCCAGTCAGACCCGCCCCAACAACCAAGCCCGTGACGATGGCTCCGATCGCGACGGCCAGCAGACTCTGGGCCAGTTTCTTACTCTGCATCACTACCACCCCTAATTCTGTTGCCAGCGCAGCGCTTCAATCGCCTGCGTTGTCAGATAAAGACCAAAACCCGTCAGCGTTGCAAACAAAATCAGACTGGCACTGCTGACGTTGCCGATAATCCACTGCTGATAGTGCTGTAGCAGCGACAAATGCTGCAATGCCGCCGCCAGCCAGCCACCGCCGCTACTGGCGGCATCAATCACCCACAGCAGCAAGACCAGGCCAAAGGTCGCCACCGCCGCAATCAGGGTGCTGTCGGTCAGAGCCGAAATGAACATCCCCAAGGCAATCCCTGTGGCGGCCAAAAGCAGCAAGCCCAGGTGCGCCACAATCACATAGCTTAACGGCATGGGTGGGGTCGCCGTACTAAAGGCCAACACCTCGTAAATCAGCAGAGGCAGCAGCAGCGTAAAGAAATACTGCACCGCCGCCAACCACTTACCGATCGCGACCGCCCAGTTCGTCAGCGGCGAGGTGGCCAAGAGCTCCATCGTGCCTTGCCGCCGCTCTTCGGCATACAAACCCATCGTGATCATGGGCAGCAAAAAGAGAAATAGGGTGCCCAGCAAGCCCAAAAACTCTTGCAAGACAATCGTGCCCGCATCCCAGCTTTGGGTTTGGCCGGTTTGGGCCGAGAACAAATCAAGTCGCTGCGACTCTTGAACCACACGAAAAACAATATTGCTGAAGAAAAAACCCGCCAAGAGCCAAAAGACGGCTGCTACGGCATAGGGAATCGGCGAGACAAAATAACCCCGCAGTTCTTTGCGCCAAATTGCGATTAAACCACCCATTACGCTGCCTCCATTTCATTTTCGATGTCAGAATCTGAGCTCGATCCAGCTTGGGAACTATCCTCTTGGGTAATCAACTGCAAGAAAATATCTTCGAGGCTAGCCTGGGTGCGTCGCATTTCTTGCAATCCCAGCCCTGCATTGACAATGGCTGCCGCCAGCGCCTGGCCTGCATCCGTTTGAACCTGAGCCTGCCAGGTACCTGCTGCCGCCGCTTCACAGCGCAACAGGCTAAACGGTGCCAGCACTGAGCGGATGGTTGCTTCCTCACCCGTCAGCTCGAGCTCGTACGCCTGCTGCCGCACTTGGGTGAGCTCGGCGGGGGTACCCATGGCGGCTACCTGACCTCGGTTGATGATGACGACCCGGTCACAGGTCATGCTCACTTCGGGCAAAATGTGCGTCGAGAGAATAATCGTGTGATCGCCCGCAAGGCTTTTAATCAGTTGGCGCACGTCATTAATTTGCTTGGGGTCGAGGCCCACCGTCGGCTCATCGAGAACAATAACTGGCGGCTCATGAACAATCGCCTGGGCAATACCGACCCGCTGCTTAAAGCCCTTCGAGAGTTTCCAAATTAAGCTGGTGCGTTTTTCTTCGAGGTTGCAGCGATTAATGGCGCGATTGACAGCCGCAATGCGATCACCCGCGACCACACCCTTAATGGCGGCGACAAAGTGCAGATAGCCCTCGACCGTCATATCGCGGTAAAGGGGTGGCGTTTCGGGCAAGTAGCCGACCCGCTGCCGTACGGCCATGGCCTCGGTACTGACATCAAAGCCCGCCACCCGAGCGGTGCCTTCGGTTGCTGGCATGTAGCCCGTGATAATGCGCATCGAGCTGGTTTTGCCCGCGCCGTTGGGGCCTAAAAAGCCGAGAATCTCACCGGCTTCTACCCGAAACGAAAGGTCATGAATGGCGGTAAACGAACCGTAGGTTTTGCGTAGATGCTCAACTTCGATCATGGTGAACCCATGGGATGGCTACTCGCCAGTATCCCAAGTGGGTGATCTCTCAGCAAGAGAGTAGTTCGCGCAGTTTCTGACCGTAATCTTTAAGGGGGCCTGAGCAAGTGAGGTGGGTATGCACATTCTTTGGTACGGCAAGCTGTCACCGTTTTGCGGCAATGTCACCTACTGCCGCGAGATCACGGGGGCTCTGGCCCGGCGCGGCCATCAACTGAGCTTTGCCCACTTTGGCTCCGAAGCCAGCGACTACCCAACCCTGAATTTGCCCTACTGGTACAAAAACCAGATGCTGACTCTGGCACCCAAGGCCGCCCGCGAACAGGTAAAGACATTCTTGCAGCAGGATCGGCCTGATATTCTCCATGCCTCGTTGACGATTGCGCCCCTCGATTGGCAGCTACCCCACCTGAGCGATGTGCCCTGCGTGGGCACGTTCCACCCGGCCTTTGACCGTCGCCTGAGCATTTCATCCCTATTTCAGCGTTTTACTTACCAGATGTATGCGCCCCATCTGCGCCACTACGCCGCCACGATTGTTTTTTCGGAGTTGCAGAAGCAACTTTTGCTGGCCTGTGGTCTGCCGGCGGCGCGAGTTGAGGTCATTGCCAACGGTGTTGATCCCGATCTCTACTGCCCCGGCAGTCCGGTGCAGATTGCGGCGACCAAAGCCGAGTTTGCGGCAACCCAGATTGTGATCTACCAGGGACGACTCTCGCCCGAGAAAAATCTTGCTGCCCTGCTACAGGCTTGGCAGCTCGCTCAGCGACCCGCTGACTGCAAGCTATTGATCATGGGGGATGGCAGTTTGGCGACTCAGTTGCAGCGAGAGTTTAAGGACCCAAGTATTGTCTGGTTGGGCTTTGTTCGCGATCGCGAGCGGCGAATTCAACTCCTGCAAGCCGCCGATATCTTTGTGCTGCCTTCGTTGGTTGAGGGACTGTCGCTCGCATTACTTGAAGCGATGGCCTGTCAAACAGCGGTCATTGCCACCGATGTTGGTGCTGATGGTGAGGTCATTAATCAAGAGGCTGGGATCGGTCTGGAGCCGCGCCAGGTTGCCCGCCAATTGGTGCCGATTTTAGAGCAACTCAGCCATGATCCGGCTCGAGTTCAAACCTTGGCCCAACGGGCGCGTCAGCGGGTGCTAGAGCGCTATACCCTCGCGCGGAACCTCGATCAGCTTGAAGCCCTTTACCAGCGCCTTGTCTAAGGGCATCAGGTCTGAGGTCGCCAGCCTGGTTTAACAACCTGACGTGCCCGTGCAATGACCAGTGCATCCGCTGCCACCGACTCCGTAACGACTGAGCCCGCAGCCACTGTGACATCGGCCCCCAGGCTGATTGGCGCAACAAGCACCGAGTTAGAGCCCGTTTTGCTGCGATCTCCAATGACGGTGGCATGTTTCTGCTTGCCATCAAAATTGGCCGTGATTGTTCCGGCACCAATATTGACTTGCTCACCCAAACTGGCATCGCCGAGATAGCTGAGGTGGGCCGCGTTGGTGCCATTGCCGATACGGGAGTGTTTGACCTCAACAAAGTTACCAATGCGGCAGCGATCACCGATGCTGGCTTCGCCACGAATATGGGCGTAGGGGCCAACGCTGGTTTGGCTGCCAACGCGCGAGTGGCTGACCACTGAGTAGATCACCATACTGTTAGCGCCAATCTCACTATGTTCAATCAAGCTGCCGGGGCCAAGGCGACAGCCCGTCGCAATGCGGGTTTGGCCGCGCAGATGGGTCTGCGGTTCGATAATCACATCCGGCTCAAGCACGACGGTGTCATCAATGGTGATGCTGTCGGGGTCGATGAGGGTGACACCGGCTTGCAGCCAGTGACGTTTGACCCGGTCGTAGAGAGCATCGGTCGCGATCGCGAGTTGTTGGCGGTCGTTGACACCCTGAATTTCGCTGACATCGGCGACATCGACGGCATAGGCACCCTGGTCTTGCAACAGAGCCACCACATCTGTGAGGTAATACTCATTTTGGGCATTGCTCGGGCGCAAATCGGGTAGGATTGCGGCTACCTCAGGCCATCGAAAGCAATAGATGCCCGCATTGACGCGGTTATTACGCAACTGAGCCGGGGTGCAATCACGATGCTCGACAATATTTGTCACCCGCTGCTGCGGATCACAAAAAACGCGTCCATAGCCCGTGGGCTCAGCGATCGGCGCTGCCAGCAGCGTTACAGCACCGCCATGGGCTTGGTGTTGCTGCCATAGATGCCTCAGGGTTTCGGTACGCAACAGGGGCACATCGCCATTCAGAACAATCAGATCACCCGTGTAGCCCTCCAGGTGGGGCAACAACTGCATCACGGCATGACCGGTGCCTTTTTGCTCGGCTTGCACAACAAAGTTCAGGGGGCAACCGTTGTAAGAATCGACCGGAAAGGCCGCCTCAACCTGCGCCTGGCCATAACCGACAATAATGTGGCACCTAGTGGGAGCGAGGGGCAAGGCCGTTTCGATGACCCGCTGCAACAGCGGCCGACCCGCCAGGGGATGCAATACCTTTGGCAACTGCGAACGCATCCGCGTCCCTTTGCCTGCTGCCAAAATCGCGATCGCGAGCATAGCCACCTCCGCCCACACTATACCAGGCAAGGCTCTGGCCTGGGTTGCGCTTGCTACGACAATGCAGCCGTTGCCAACAGCTCAGCCACAGCAGGGTACAAGAGCAGGGCATAAGTTTAGAAAATCTAGGGACTCGAGTGGATACAAGAAAGGGGCAGGACTGTCCGTGTTTCGTCACTACCCCTCTTTTGTCGTCCACTCCTCACCTGCAAGGTAGTGTAGTCGAATTTTGCTGTTTTGGCACGCGGTCACAAACGGCAACGATGTGTAACTCTGGGCTAAAATACGGCAACCCATCACACCCACTAACGCAGGTAGATACTCCATGCTTCCGGTTCAGGTCATTGATGCGGCAACCGGCATGGTGCTCGAAGAGTTATGCCTTGATATTCAGCCCGGTGCCGCCGTCGAGCTCGCCACCCAAACCTACACCGTGCTCGAAAAACGCCACTACTACCAATTGCGTGATGGTCGCTACCGTCTCTGTGCCATGCGTGCCTTTGTCCAAGTGACTGAGTCTGAGCGCTGCCAACTCGATGGGCAATGGGTGATTGGTGATCCCAGTTGTCGCTACAATGCCCGCTCGCCCCTGCTCCGCTGTGCCATCAATCCCACTGGCCCCTGCGCCAGTTGCGGTGATTACGAAAAAGGTGACCCCGAAGCAACCCTGACCTAAGGTACTGACGTGAGCGAAAATGTTGCGATCCAGAGTCTGCTGTGAGTACCTACGAAGTTGCCGCCGATTACAGCCACCAAGCGGCTTCCTATGATCAGCGCTGGGCCACCTACGTTGCCCAGAGTGTTGCCCTAACCCTCGCCCAATGTGACGTGCAACCGGGTCAAAGGCTGCTTGATGTGGGGTGTGGTACCGGCACGCTGTTGCAAACTGCCCTAAAGCAAACCCCCGGTTTCCAGGCCGTCGGCGTGGATGTGACAGCCGCCATGCTCGCGATCGCGAGGCAAAAGCTCCCTGCCCCAGTAACGCTGCAACAAGCCAGCGCCGAATCCTTACCCTTTGCCAGCAACAGCTTCGACTGGGTCGTCTCCAGCAGTATGTTTCACTATCTCAGCTCGCCCCGAACTGCCCTCAGCGAAATGCGGCGCGTTCTTAGACCAGGCGGCTACCTCGTCCTCACAGACTGGGATCGCACGGCTGCACCCATGGCCCTGCTGGATCTGTGGCTGGGCTGGTGCGATCCAGCGCACTACCGCACCCGCACTCACTCCGAAGTGCAAAACCTAATCACAGAGACCCACCTAGACCTAGAAGCCACTCAACAAGCTTCACTCTCGTGGTATTGGCATCTCTTCAGCATCACTGCCCGCAAGGCCCACATCTAACCAGAAGCCTATAGGAGATTGCGAACTTAAAAAATAGAGCCTGACTGTCGCCAGACCCCGCGATCTTCGACCTGTGTTCCTTAAACGGACACGGCATAGCGAGTTTGTTCGGATTGAATGTGAATCCGTCCTGTTTCTAAACCCTTCACCAGCAGCTCCAGCATCATCCGATCCAGTGGTGCGCACTGTTCAGACCACATCAGATCGTTGATCGCCTGCTCTTGATCAGCGGTCACCATACCTGTTCGCTGAGCAGTCGCAACAATTTCCAGAATCGTCATGTGGCTTTTTTGAACATCACTATACTTAGAATAAATTACGTACGTATATTCGTCCAGCTCTGCGGATAAGTCTGTGTTTGTGCGTACTATTGAGTAATTATACGTATTATCTTGCGGATATCAGGTGAGAATGGCCGCCATTAAGCTGCCCTAACAGTGCTGAACAGAAGTGTGACTTGGCTAGGCACTCGTAAACATACGGCCATATGTCAAGAAATCAACATATTCACAATCCTAGCTTATCTTTGATCGCCTCAATATGGGGCGTCATGGCCGTATAGCCAATTTCAATTAGGTCTTCAGCTTGATCAAAATCAAAAATGCCGTAGCTGCTGAGGCGGGGCTGGAGAAGCAAATCGGGCTGATGCACCTCCAGATTAGCAACGGTAATACGCTGCTCCATGATGTTGAGTGTTGTGCCAATCACATCAAAAATATTGGGCTGGGATGTATCGGCAGACTCAGTACTCAGCCAGGTTTCGACCTTGTCGCCGATTGTCCCCGTAACCGAAGCGTACTTTTCTTTGATCGCCGTTAGCCAACTGGGCGGCTCGGTGGCAGTATTTTCAGACTCTGCCGGGTCGGTATCTCCCAGACTTTCTGACCCATCTGCTGGCGCTTCGGGCTGCTGGCGGCGGCGCTTGATATAACTTGCGGCACTCGGCTCATCAGCCACCGCGGCCAAGTCGGGGTGAGCGTGGTTAAGGTTGACGGCAATGACAAACTCAGCCCCCAACTCTCGGGCAACGTCGACCGGCACCGGATTGACGATGCCACCATCAGCCAGATAACACCCTTGGTGGGCAAAGGGTGTAAACACACCCGGAATGGAGATGCTGGCTCGCACGGCATCGGCGAGACGACCCGATTGGAGACGTACCTCGCGGTTCTTGCTCAGGTCTGTCGCTACGCAGCAAAAGGGCATCTCAATGGCTTCGATGCGAAGGTCGAGGAGATGCTCGGTCAGCAGCTCATAAACACGGTTGCCATCCAGTAAGCCCTGCTTGGGGAAAACCAGATCAAAAAAGGAGAGAATCATGCGCCAATCGAGACTGACAACGTATTCTTCCAGCGCATTCAACTCGCCAGCAGCATAGATTGCACCCACAAAGGCACCAATGCTCGCCCCAGCCACATGGGTAATCGGGATGTTGGCATCTTCGAGCGCGCGAATGACACCGATATGCGCCCAACCACGAGCACCACCACTCCCCAGAGCTAAACCCACACCGTTTGCCATGCTGCGCACTCAATTTTGCACGATAGTTTTGATAATGCCATGGCGGCTCCTCAGATTATGTACGCCAGCTTACGCAAAGCCCTGGGTGTAGCGAACGTTTTGAAAGCGGACTTGATTGCTGCCCGGACTGAAGAGCGTATAGGTGGCTCGCCCGGCTGTGCGGCCAACCGCACCCACACCAATAATGCGCCGAGGGCTAAGTGTATGGGTTTGCGGCTCGGGCGAGTGATCAAGCAACTGAAGCTGCTCGGTGACACGACCACTGGCAAGTTCAAGGCAAAAGGTTTGGCCAGCGCGGCCACAAAAGAGCTGATTGACCTCGGCGCGGACAACGCGATCCAGCAACTCCAGCGGCGCCGTGTTGGGTGTGAGGGCTTCGCTGACGCTGACCGTGCTGCCATGAATAAACAGGCAGTCTAGCTCTTGAATGCCGAAATCGAGATTGCGGACCCAGGTTTCGACGGTCTCGCGCGAAACTGCCTCCCAGAGTTTTTTGATGGCGGCTGTACCGCCCCACTGGCGCAGTTCCTCGGGTTCACCCGTCTGTCCCAGCCCGTGCAAGATTAGGGCTTGCTCCTCCCACCAACCCTGACAGATGTGGTAGCGACTGGCGGCGAGGTGTTCGACAACCTGCTCGGCGGTGCGGGTTGGCCCCAGGCAATCGCCCAGGACAAACACCGCCTCGATCTCAAACTGGCGCATGTGCTTCTCGACCGCCTCGAGAGCGGCCAGATTTCCCTCAATGCCGCTCAGCAAGGCCCAATACATAATGATTCCGAGAAACGACTTGAGCTAGGCGCGGGTGCAGATGTGGTTGGGATCATCGGCCCGCTCGGCATACTCCAGACCCTGGGCTAAACGCCAAGCAAACACGCTCGGTAAGCCCCGTGCAACGATATCGGCACAGGTTTGGCGCACATCATAGGCGACTTCGCGAAAGGTGGGGGCCCCTGTTTCGCGATCATAGATGACATAGGTGGCGTTGGGCCGACCGTGGCGCGGCTCACCCACAGAACCAACGTTGATAATGTGCTTGAGCGGGGCGCGGAACTGCCGCTCTTGAGCCTGGCTGTCGCGATAGACACGAATTTCAATTTCGGTATCGCTGAGGCGGCGTACGTAGGGCACATGGGTATGGCCGCAAAAGAGAACATCTGCCCCTGTCGCCAGCACCCGTTCGAGGGCGATAAAGTCTGACATCGCTGGCAAAAGATATTCGTGAGCACTGTGGGGGCTGCCATGAACAAAGGCGAGGTTATCAAGACTGAGGCTGTGGGGCAAGCTGGCTAAAAAGGCTTTGTTATCATCGCTAACGCGGGCGTTTGTCCACTCGTGGGCAAGGCGACCCCGCCGCTCGGCCAGCAAAGACGGATAGCTGCACTCGCAGGCATTATGACCCTCGACAATATCTTCATCCCAACAGCCCGCACAGGTCGGGATGTTCAGGTCGCGGATGCGTTCGATCACTTCGTTGGGATGGGGGCCATAGCCCGCCAAATCACCGACGCAGTAGATTTGATCAACAGCTTGAGTTTTGATGTCAGCCAGAACAGCCTCCAGAGCAGGCAAGTTGGCGTGAATACAGGAAAGGACGGCAAGTTTCATGGGGTGTAGGCTCCGCTAGCAATAGCTGCTTGAATTTGGCGTTGGTAATCAATCAGGGCATAGTCATCAAGGCAGCAGTCCTGAACGCTGGCTTTGAGGGCTGCCGCATCCAGATCGGTGCCGATAATCTCGAGACCACTGAGACGTTCGGGCCGCCCTTCAAGATGCTGCGGCAGGGCCAAGACATCAAAGTCTTCGAGGGTCGAAGCCGCTAGACCAGCCACATAGCTGCCATAGATCGACCACCCTTCGGGCATCTCGAGCAAGGCTTTGGCGCGTTGAACCTGACCATAGGCACCCCGCAGCAGCTCCTGCCAAAAGACATCGAGGCTAGCCGGATCCCAGACTTGGCCATCAAGGCGTAGGCGCCAGAGATGAGGCTGCCCCTCAAGGGGCAAAACTGGCTGACCCGTAACCAACTCATCGGCCCACAGATAGCTCTCCATTTCGTCGTGTTCGGCATCGCTGACGACACTAATCCAGTAACAGTCATAGTCACCCAGCTGCTGCTGCAACTCGACTGGATTGAGGTGAAAGGCGATCTCGACCAGGATAGGCTGCTCAGTCTGCAAAGCGGCTTGGAGGGCTGCTTCTTCACCTTCAACCAGCACCTGAAGTTGAGGAAACTCCAGCCCTAAATGCAAGGCATCGAAAGGCAGTGAGCCTGTCCCCGCCGCAAAATAGACCGCCTCGCGATC
>CAZAGN010000036.1:18020-27321 GCA_964484905.1 uncultured bacterium
ACTTTGCGGTAATTCGGCTATACCGCAACCGCATAGGGCTGATCCAGTTGCTGCAACTGCCGCACCAAAAGACTGAGGAACAAGCCCACATCGGTGACAATCCCCACCGACTCGAGGGAACCCCGATCGGCGAGCTTTGTAACTACGGCTGGGTTGATATCAACGCAAATGAGTTTTACCCCTGCCGGAGTCATGTTGCCGACACCAATCGAGTGGAGCATTGATGAGAGCATCAGCACCATATCGGCCCCCTTGATTAATTCGGTGTAGTGCTCTTGGGCCTTGATCAAATCCATATGAGTATCGGGCAGGGGGCCGTCATCGCGGATTGAGCCCGCCAAGGAGAACGGTATGCCCTGCTTGACGCACTCGAAGAAGACACCACCGCTGATGAAACCAGCTTCGACAGCGGCAGTAATACTGCCATAACGGCGCACCGTATTAATGGTTTTGAGGTGATGGCGGTGACCTCCCTTAACGGCTTGCCCCTGACGCATATCAACACCCAGGGAAGTGCCATAGACGTTCTGCTCAAGATCATGGACGGCGATGGCATTGCCCCCCAGCAGGGCTTGGACATAGCCTTCACGCACAAGGCTTGCGAGGTGTTCACCACCACCGGTATGAATCACAACCGGGCCCGCAACCACCACGGTTTTACCGCCGCGCTCTTTAATCCGCCGCAGCTCCCAGGCAATTTGTTCGACTTGAATCTCGACCCGGCGCTCACTCGAGACACCCGAACCCATGAAGGTGAACTCTTGCGATCGCGACTGGGAGGGCTTGTGCAGCGTCAAAATCCCTTCATAGCCACAGACCACCCGCTCACCGACTTGAAGATCGCGCATCAAACAGCAGCGCGCCCTGAGCGCATCGCCCTCACCTTCAACCACAATCACACCGTCCATACGCTGATTGCGCACCGGCACCCAATGGCCATCTACCAGCACCTGGGTTGGATAGATGGTCGTGACATAGAAATCATCCGGCGCCACACCCGTCTGGGTAATCGTCTCGAGGCGAGCCGCATGGTCTTGATCCTCAACAATGCGGGCACCGCGCTCGATGAGGGTACTGAGAATATCATCCAAAATTGCGGCGGTCGGTGCAGAGACCTGCAACCGCACCGAGGATGTACTTTGGCGCTGCTCACCGAGGGTGAGGGTCTCGATTTGGAAGCTGCCGCCGCCCTCGGTAATGACATCAACACACTCGCTGAGGAGGTTGCTATCGACCAAGTGGCCTTCGATGGTGATCGTGCGACTGACCACACTCGCGATCGCGATCGTATCGGCAGCTAGCGACTCTGTGAGGCGCAGCGTCAGACACTTGGCCGCCCCACCCGCCTTCAGAAACTCGCTGAGGTCGGTTTCAATCACCTCAAAACCGCGTGCTTCAAGGGTGCGGCGTAAGCCCTGGGTTACACGGTTAACGATCACTGTGCCAGGCGCACCCGTATCGCCCTCAAGGTTGACGGCATTGCAAGCAAAATTTACGGCATCTGCTTCGGTAATCGCAATCCGCTTATCAGCCGGAATCCGCAGCTCAATGAGGCGATTGGAATAGGCATCAAAAGCACCCGGATAGTAAAGCAAATAGCCCTGCGCCAAAGGACAAAAACAGGTATCCAGATGATAAAAACGCTGATCAATGAGCCGCAGCGACAACACCTCAACATCCAGCCATTTCGCCAGATAAGGGTGTGACTCTAGCATCGAGCGAAAGCCATAGCCCGCCCACAGCCAACGGCCCGCCCGATCCAGCAACGCATCACCGGCTCCCTCAAAGGACAGCTCGCGTGGCAGTTCGTGAACCGTGTAGCCCTGAGACTCAAACCAAGCTTTGAAATGGGGCTCTTCGCCCTGACGCTCAGGATGATAAAAACGACTCAGAACCACCGTGTTACCGAGAATCAGCCCCGCATTCGCCGTAAACACCATATCTGGCCAGCCCTTTGCTGGGGTCGCCAACTCAACCGTTGCCCGTGCTTTGATAATTTCGTGGAGGTCGTGCCACTGTTGCTGCGCCCGCTCGAGGGAAGAACGATGGACATTCCCTTCCATCCAGGGGTTGATCACATAATCAACGGTGTAGTGCTCAGGCGCACACATAAAAATCTTGGTGGCGGTCATAAGAGGCGGACACACGAAGGGCATTGCCTAGGATAGCGGATTGCTGTGGTCGCAATCTGTATCGTCAGGTCGGATTTCGGTAGGTTTTGTTAGCTGGCAACGCCTTCAAACTTGTAGCCTACGCCGCGCACAGTACGAATATATTCGGGCTGATCAACATTTGATTCAAGTTTTTTACGAATCTGACCAATATGGACATCGACCACCCGCTCATCGCCCGTATATTCACCTTCCCAGGCACTACTAATCAACTCCGCCCGCCGCCACACTCGCCCCGGCACCCGCGCCATTGTCAGCAAAAGGTTAAACTCCAGCGCCGTTAGCGGAATATCCTCATCATCACGGCGCACTTCACGGGTTTCAGGGTTAATGATTAAATTGCCGAACTGCATGATGTAACTGACGGGGTTTACCGTCATTCGCTGCCGTTTCAGCAGCGCACTCACCCGTGCTCCCACCTCAGGCAAATTAAAGGGCTTGGTAATGTAGTCATCAGCACCCTGATGAAAGCCCTGCAAACGATCGGCTGTCTCGACGCGCGACGTCAGCATCATCACCAGCACACCCGTTTCTGCCTGCATGATGGGGCAGATTTCGTAGCCACTACCATCGGGCAGATTCAAATCAAGAATCACCAAATTGGGCCGGAAGCTGCGAAAAATCTCAAGGGCCTGATCAGCACTGCTTGCTGTTTCAACGGTGTGCTCTTGCTGCTGCAAATAGCGCGCTAACAGCGTCCGAATACTCAATTCATCATCAACAATGAGAATTCGAGCGGGTGAGACAGTCAAAGTATGTGGTGCGTCACGTCGGAATCTATCTTACCCATCTTCCCTCGTTGGCTGCTGCTCAAATCAGAAATTCGCAAGATGTGACTGACTGAGGTGGCTTTTGGGGTAGTGCAGGCTAACCGGCTCCTCAATAGGATAAAACTAATGTGAACAGTCATGTGAGTGCCATGGTTGCGGCTGTTGTCGCTGTAATGCTGTTTTTGGCAGGCTCGCCGAGTCTGGCCCAGAACCTGATTACCAATGCAGATATCCAGCATTATGCTCAGGTTGTTTTGGCGATGGAGCCCCATCGACTAGCAGCGCTTGAGCAGTACACAGCAGCGGCTAATGATGTAGAAAAGGCTGCGATTCGGCGCGAGTTTCTACGAACAGCCACCCGAATCATCGAAGAAATGGATATGACTGTTACAGAATACAACCAGATCACGATGCAACTACGTGAAGATCTAACCCTCAAAGGTCGCATCGAAGAGGTCATTCGCGAGCAGCAACTTTGAGACAGACTGGCTGTAGCTTGAACTGCAATAGCCTGGACTGCAACGTGATCAAAGTTCTGATGCATGCTCACAAGAGACAAGCACTCAGCATGAAAAAATCCATTGCAAAAGGGCGTGGTCGTCTGCCCTGAGACATTGTCATAGGTGATAGTGTCGTAAGTAATACTGAATACACCATCACTGACTACCTGGGAGAACGGCTTCGTGCTTGGAATCATGGGCGCAATGCCTGCCGAAATTGATTACCTGTGCCAGCGCCTGGAGCCTACGCAGCCGCCGCAGACCGTGTGGCAGCGGCAGTTTTACAGTGGCCGACTGTACGACCAGAATGTTGTTATTGTCCAAAGTGGCATTGGTAAGGTGCGAGCCACAATCACGGCAGCGGCTTTGCTTCAGCATTTTGGTGTGCAGGGGCTAATTTTTACGGGGGTAGCGGGCGCCCTGCGGCCTGGGCTCAAGACAGGTGATGTGGTGGTTGCCCATGAAGGGTATGAACATGACTTTGGTACGGCGCGGCCCGAGGGCTTTATTGCTGGCCTCGACTTTATGCCGGATGACGGCCATCGTTTGATTGTGGCGCGGCCTGATCTCTGTCAGCTCGCGACGACCCAGCCAGGGCGGGTGGCCACGGGTGATGTGTTTGTGGCTGATCCGGGTTTGAACCAGCGAATTTATGCCCAAACTGAGGCTGATGTGGTCGAGATGGAAGGGGCTGCTGTACTCAGACTGGCGGTAGCGGCGGATATCCCCTGTGTCTTGATCCGGACGGTGAGCGATGGTGGTGATACGGACGAGTTTCTCGACTTTTTTGAGCAAGTCGTGACCAACTCAGGTCGCTATGTTGAAAAGATCCTCACGACTTTGTCTCAGGCAGCGGGGACGTAGCAACTAAGACAAGCGGCAGCAGGTTACCTCTGCAATTCTCCCATATCTCCCGGCTGTCTGCTTCATCAGCTCGTTTGACTGCAATCAATATAAGCAACTAACTACAGGCGAATATGACATATTTGTACAACCATCTGTTTTAGAGGGCGTAAGATCGGATCCCAAGTTGGAGGTTTGAGGGCAAGACTGGGGTAATGAGCAACTTCTTCCGCAACAACCTCAATCGTCTTTCCTTCTGTATTAAGATGAATTCCAAATTTTTTCGTCTGATAAAGACTTCAAACATCGAGCAAGTTGATGAGCAGGTAGAACTATCGAGAGGTGCAACAGTGGCTTTTGGCAGTGCACGGCCAGTATCTGCCCTACACAACGGTGCATAAGATTGCGCGCTACGACCTCAAAGCGAAACTGAAACGTGCGCGTCCGATTTCCGAGCAGCAAAAGCCTGGTGCCGTTGAGGCATTTCAGCAAACCTGGGCGAGCTGATTAAACGCACACTCACACCTGAGCAACGCCGGACATATGCCGGTCGGATTCGTTACTGGTGTGCGGATGAGAGTCGTGTGGGTCTCTTGACGGTGCAACGACGCATACTCACCAAACGAGGTATTAAACCTCAAGGCTTGCTGCAATGGCAGTTTGAGTATCGCTGGTTGTACGGAGCGGTCGAGCCTCTGAGTGGTGCTTTGTACCTGTTGGAGTTCTCTCATCTCGATAGTGTTTGTTTTGAACATTTTCTCCAGATGTTCTCTCGTCAGTGGCCCCATGAGCTGCATCTGATTCAGGTCGATAATTCGCAAGCTCACAAAGCACGTGGCTTGACATTAGACCTCTTGCGTAAATCAGGAGAGAGCTAGAGAGGGGAGGGAGAGTTCGAAATTGTGGATAGCCGCAATGACAGAGAGCCTGAGCTTAAAGCGTCGTCGCCGATTGCGATAACGGCTACTGGCAATCCGCCAGACCTTGAGCCGACGATGCACATGCTCACCGCGAATCCGGCGACTGGCTAGCTGTCGATTCTGTTCCTTTTGTGCAGCGCTTAAGGCCTGCGAGCGTCGCTTGCGATGCGGAATACAACTGTTGGCATGCAGCTTCTGTAAGCCTCGATAGCCTTTGTCCGCCAGAATCTCAATGACTGCACCATAACCACGGCCTGTAAACTCACACACCGATGCACATCATCGCTAACGTATTGGAACGACGCTCGGTATCTTATTTTTGTCCGAGAGCAAGGTCATAGTCACCGCCGAAACTATCTCTCTCCCAGAAAGTGCTTACCTCTGACAACATTGGGACTAGCCCCTTATCTGAGATAAGCAAGAACCCAGACTAGAAAGCGGTGGGATAAGACACACCGCCTCAGTATTGCTTTGCTAACTCACAGCACTTAGTTGAGCCGCTTCGGCCTTAATCGATTCGTAAATAGCACGGAGCTTCAAACCAACAATAATCTGGAACAAGCCCGAACCATTGCGTGAGCCCGGATAATCAGGATTCTTGCGCAACAGCTCGGTCAGCTCCCCATAGTCTTGGGTATCCAGGTTGCTGAGGTGATTCTCAAGGTAGATCACCTCCTCCAGATTATCGAATTGGCCATCAATTTCGAGGATCGACACCGGATTGCCATAGTAGGCATCGGGGCCATAGTGCAACTTGATCCCCGGATAGGAGCACGTCAGTTTCTTGCCGCAAGGTGTCCAGTCGATGGTTGAGCCTTCATCAAACAAGTAGGCCGGTGCAAAGTGTTTAACACCTTCTTGCTGAATCAGACGCACCCGCAGTACTTTGTGCTCCTTGTCAATCTCGGGCAGGAGGTTAGTCGGCAGCACTTCAATCACGACATTGGCATGCTGCTTTTGCACATCAATAAAGGCTTCAAAGTCAGGCCGACGGGCTTCAATCGAGCGCAGCACATCCTCATAGGAGTGACCCCGCTCCGCCATATCGCGCTGCACTTTCCAGGCCACCTTGATTTCAGAGCTGATATCGAGGTAAACACTAAAGTCGAGCAAGTTGCGCACGCGCTCGTCATACATCGGGTGTAACCCCTCAATGACGATGATGTGGTTGGGTTCAATCGGCTCGGGCGGGTCAATCAAGCCCGTCTCGTGGTTGTAAATTGGCTTCATGATGCTTTCGCCTGACTTGAGCGCCTTGACCTGCTCGTACATGAGGTCAAAATTGTTGGCGCGGGGGTCGAGGGCGGTGATCCCGGTTTCTTTGCGTTGGTAGCGATCCAGGCAGTGGTAGTCGTCGAGACAGATGGTCGTGATCAGTTCTGAACCAAACAGATCGCCCAAACGACGCAAAAAGGTAGACTTACCGCATCCGGAGTCACCCGCTACGCCGATGAGGATTACACGGCCAATGTCACGCGTCATAGTTTCTCCTCATGAACAGGAATCGCATCGAAGCAACCCTGAAAGAAGCCACTTCCAAGGTTGAACTTTCGTAAATTGCGCTACCCAAATTTATCAGATGGTTGCAACCCTTCACAAGAAACCGCCGCCGCGAGCGAAAAGCTGCAGGATTTTCCCGCTTGATACCTGATTGAGTAAATCCAGACGCGGTCGCTTCATCAAGTTTTGTATCATTGAATGAGAGCTCTGCTTGATTCACCTACGGAAGCGCCATGGATACGATCGCGATTGATGTCTTAAACCAGATTTTGCGGTCATTAGAGTGGAGTGACCTTCTCATCATTGCCGCTCTGGTCGTCCTAGAGGCGGCTCTCTCGGCGGATAACGCGGTCGCTTTGGCCGCCCTGGTGCGCCACCTACCCACCGAAGACGAACGGCAGCGGGCGCTGCGCTGGGGCATTGTTGGTGCCTACGGCTTTCGGATTGCGGTGATTTTGGCCGCAACCTGGATTTTGAACTATTGGCCCGTCCGCTTGGCTGGTGCGGTTTATTTGCTGTGGCTGGTAATCCAGCATTTTCGTGACCGGGCCGATGACTCGGTTGAGGCGATCCCCAACACGGCGAACTTTTGGCAAACCCTGGTGTTGGTCGAGCTGACTGACATTGCCTTCTCCCTCGATAGTATTGCGGCCTCGGTGGCCGTGTCGTCAAAGGCTTGGGTAATTATTTTGGGCGGCATTTTGGGGATCACCCTCATGCGTTACCTGGCCAGCTTTTTTATCCAATGGCTGGATGAGTTCCCTCGCCTTGAGGATGCGGCCTATTTGATGATTGGTCTTGTGGGCACACGGATGCTCTATGAGTTAGCAGTGCCTGAGTTTCCGGTGCCGGAATGGTTCTCGCTGGGGTTGATTGCGGTGCTGTTTGTCTGGGGCTTTTCGCAGCGGCACATTGAGGCTTCGGACTAGGCAGCGCCCTAGGCGATAATCAAACCACGCCTCCTCATCGGGATCTATGCAAATTCACCATCTTTGGCAAGCTAAGGCCGAAGGGCGTCCGTTAGTGGCGCTGACAGCGAGTGATTTCGCGATCGCGACCCTCCTCGATGCCGCTGGTGTTGATCTGATCTTGGTGGGCGATAGTCTGGCGATGACTAGCCTTGGCTACGAAACAACGTTACCTTTAACGCTCGATGCCCTTATTCATCACTGTGCGGCGGTGCGGCGGGGTGTAAAGCACGCCTTTTTGGTGGCCGATCTACCCTTTATGACCTACCAAGTCAGTCCAGCTCAAGCGCTCACCAGTGCCGGGCGGGTGTTGCAAGAAGCAGGCGCGAATGCCGTCAAGCTGGAGGGCGGCTATCCCAGGATGGTGACGACGGTTGCGGCCCTTGTCGAGGCGGGGATTCCGGTGCTGGGTCACATTGGCCTCACGCCCCAAGCCATACACCAAATCGGTTTGCGGCAGCAGGGCCAGACTGAGGCGGCGGCGGCCAACCTGCGGAATCAAGCTCAAGCACTCGAAGCCGCCGGAGCCTTTGCGCTGGTCTTGGAGCATATTCCGGCCGAGCTGGCGACCAGTATCTCGCGATCGTTGCACATTCCCACCTTCGGTATTGGTGCAGGCCAAGGTTGTGATGGCCAAATTCTGGTCACCCACGATTTGCTGGGCCTATCAGAGCGCCTGCCGCCTTTTGCCAAAGCCTATACCAACCTCCGCGAGCAGATTCTGACAGCCATCAAGGCTTTTGCGGACGACGTTCGCGATCATACATTTTAGATGGGTTTGGCTGTCACAGGGTAAGAGCTGTTCTGAATGTCTGCGCAGCCTCAGAACCCGAAGTAGTGAGTAATGCCCTGGAGAATATTGTCGACAGCAATAGCCGCAAGGATCATACCGTCGACTCGGCTGACAATACTGGCGCCACTAGAACCTATCAGGCGACCAATTTGACTTGATAGCAACATAAAACCAAATGATACGAATACGACCGCGACCATAATGAGAGCAGTAGTTGCTTGATCGAGCAAGGAAAATTCTTCATTTTGGGTCAACAGTACAGCCGTGAGCATGGCTCCAGGGCTGGCTAGTGAGGGTACAGCAATAGGGAAGACGGCAACATCGAGGTTTTCGGTAATCATCTTCTCTTCCGCCGAGGGCTTTCCCTCACCGAAGATCATTGTGAGAGCAAACAGAAACAGCACAATACCACCGGCAATCTGAAAGGCATCAAGAGAAATGCCCAGGCCGTTGAGAATAAGCTCACCCACAGCAATAAAGCCTAGAAGAATTGAGCCAGAGACAAGGGCAGCTCGATAAGCCACGGCTCGTTTGGCCTGATTACTAAAGCCATTTGTGGTGGCAATAAATACGGGTATAGTGCCAACGGGGTCGATAGTCGCCCAGAAAATCAAAAAAGTTGGCAGGATTTGCATGGTGATGTTGATTGTCCTGTGACTCTAAATGATTAGCACTCTTTTTTAGCTGAACCCATGTCAACATTAAAAGCCCTCCCGGTGAGGAGAGGGCTGAGTGCTAGAGACTAACCGTTAGGTCAGCTGACTAGGCATTGATTGCCGGGGCAACCAGAGCCACAGGTGCAGCTTCGCCAGCAGCCAAATCGAGCGGGAAGTTGT
>CAZAGN010000037.1:0-10878 GCA_964484905.1 uncultured bacterium
CTATCTGGTTCTTCGTTCATCACTACAACTCTTCATTACTTCCTTAGCTCTACCATTTAATGTTGAGGTGACCCGGGCACTCGCACCTGCTCGAAGCATCCCGTAGTGCTGCTATCTTCCGATCCTGACACAGTTTGGGCGTTCGTGCTGTACGAACCCAGGTCAATGCAATTATACCGTATAGGCACAGCTCTGATTTGTGGGTCTCTAGTCAGTGACGCCAATACTGGCGTTGGTACGTCCTGTGGCTAACTCAACTTTGACGATGCGGCCACCTGCCTTCTGGATGCGCTGCTGCTCTTTGAACCAGTTTTCGTAGGGTACAAGTTTGGTGAAGTAGGTGTTTTGCAGCTCGCGCTGGGTCCGGATCCGCGTTTGGCTGGGTACACAGGCTGTGATTTTGAACATTCGCATGGGTGGTTCCCCTGAATACGGTATCTACAAAAATGCCTGAGTACGCAACTCAGGCAAGGCATTACATCTGGGTATCGGTTTAGCTCAAGCCCGAGGAGATGTAGTCGAAGTACACGCCCATTTCTTTACCAGCATCGGAACCCACGAGGGATACGGTGACTTCTTTCATGGCTTGGATGGCCTGGATGGTTGCACCAATCGGTACGCCCAAGGAGTTGTAGGTTTCCTTGAGGCCATTGAGGACACGTTCATCGAGGATGGACGTGTCGCCGGCCAGCATGGCGTAGGTGGCATAGCGGAGGTAATAGTCCATGTCACGGATGCAGGCAGCATAGCGACGAGTGGTGTACATATTGCCGCCGGGACGGGTCAGGTCGGAGTAAAGCAGTGCTTTGGCCGTCGCATCTTTGACGATGGTGGCGGCATTAGCAGCAATGGTGGCAGCAGCGCGCACGCGCAGTTCACCGGTGGCAAAGAAGGTCTTTAGCTTATCGATGGCAGAAGGATCAAGATACTTGCCTTGAACATCGTAGTTATTAATAACAGAGGTGATAGCGTCTTGCATGATCGAGTTTTCCTAACGGGTATTTATCAACGCAAAAGAAGTTTAGGTACTGAGGTTCAGGGGCTGAGTTAATGACTGACTAGCCCATGGCACCAATGACGTAGTCGAAGTAGTAGCCAGCTTCGACGCCATCGTCAGCCGACAACAACCCAACGGCAACTTGCTTCATTTGGCGGATACTTTCGGCAACGGCAGGAACGGGGGTGCCGAGGGAGTTGTACATCTCGCGGACGCCAACCAGACCGATTTCTTCGATGGGGGTGACATCACCAGAAACAATGCCGTAGGAGATGAGACGCAGGTAGTAGTCCATGTCGCGCAGGCAGGTGGCCGTCATTTCTTCGCCGTAGGCATTACCGCCCGGGGAGACGACATCTGGGCGCAGTTGGAACAGCTTGTCGCCGGCTTGCTTGACAATGCGCTCGCGATTTTCGGTCATGGTTTGGGCAATACGGAGACGGCGTTCGCCACCGGTCACAAATGACTTGATCCGGTCTAGTTCGCCGGGGCTCAGGTAACGCGCTTCTGCGTCAGCATTAACGATCGATTTCGTGACAACACTCATGGGTGTCTTTCCTCAAAAAAATATTATTTACCTGGGCAGTGAGACTATACCCGCAACATATTCTCGGATATGAGCGTCGGGGTCTGTCGCAGTTCGTAACAGTTCTTAAAGCCTTTCTAAGGTTTAGCACAGGGTTTAGAGCCTTAGCGTGGGTACTTTGGCTTTGGCTGAACACCTTGGCTGAGGCCATTGAGAGCCGCAGGTTGCTGGCAAACCCGATAGTGAGGCGAGTCTGATTAGCCGGCAATGCGGGCAAAGAAGAGACCTTGAATGCGGACTTCCTCGGGTTCGAGGGTGCCTTGTTCGTCGCTTGAAAGCTGGTAGCTCACGAAGTTACCCGCGAATTCGCCGGTGCTGGCATCCAAGCGGGAGATACGCAAGGAAAGCTCACCTTCGGTAACACGGTCCGTCTTGACCGTACCTTCGTCAAATTCGTCTTGGGCCGCTTGTAAGCCGACCGCTGCGTCGTAGCCTGTTTCGGAGCCACGGGCGCGTGGATCGAGGAAGCTGCTGGAACGGTAGCCAGGCACCTTGAACTTGCCTTCGAAGTCGGTGGAGGCATTGATGGTGTAGCCTTTGGCTTGGGCCGTGGCTACAAGCTCTTTGGCGCTAAAGAGAAGGGGTACGAGCTCACGGCGCGGGAGTTGAACGGTGGTGGGCTGTGAGGCAATGCCATCGACAACACGGAAAGTCAGGGTGTCGTCAGCGGCGGTAACGATGGCATCCATGGGGCCAAGGGTGGCGCCGGGAAGGAGAACGGTTTTGGTCGGGATGTATTCGATACTGCCATCGCGTTTCTCTTCGGCGACTTCGATTTTGACAGGCTGAAAGCAAACTTCGGCGAGGCGCAGGCTTTCACCTTCGGCGAGGTCAATTTTGCCCCGTGCTGTTTCGGCAACCGTTGGACAAATGGCGGCTTGGCCACTGCCCCGTAGTTGCTCGAAGGTGAGGGTTGATTGGTCGGTGGGGGCATCCGAGCAGGCGGTGACCAGCGAGACAATAAAAGCTAGCAGCAGTGCCAGCAGAGAACGGTACTTCATGGCGATTTTCCTAAAAGGCTATTAACAAGGTTTATCCCAAGGCTTTATCTTAACAAGGCCTGGGTAGCACTCGAGCGTCCTAAAGGCAATAGGTGGCTGAGTCGGAGCGTAGGCGGCGCTACGGGGATGGGTATTGTCGGCGGGGGCAGAGATTCTTCACACTGAAGGGTATCAGGGCGTTTGGGAAGAGGTGGGTTATGTCGCGATCGCTGGTTGGCTTAGCTTTGGTTGCGATGGTGTTGGGTGGTGGCATTGGGGGTGGTCTGTGGCTGGCGGCGGCTGATTCGACGCCGCAGGTGACGGCACCTGCGGCTTTGCCGATATCGTCAGTGGGGCATCGTAATTTTGTGGCTGAGGTGGTTGCTTCGGTCGGGCCGGCGGTAGTGCGTTTGGATACAACCCGGACAGTGGCTCGCGAACCGATGCAGTCACCCTTTGATGATCCCTTTTTTCGGCGCTTTTTTGGCGATAGCTTTGGCGTGGACCCTTTTGGTGAGGGGCCTTCGGAGTTTCAACAGTCAGGACAGGGTTCGGGGCTGATCATTGACAGTGCGGGCGTAATTTTAACAAATGCTCATGTTGTCAGTGGTGCTGATACGGTAACGGTTGTGCTGCGGGATGGTCGCCGCTTTGAGGGGCAAGTGGCGGGCAGTGACGAGTTGCTCGATTTGGCAGTTGTGACGATTGAGGGGCAGGATTTGCCCGTGGCACCGTTGGGTGATTCGGACCAGGTGCGGGTAGGCGACTGGGCAATTGCCGTGGGTAACCCCTTGGGTCTTGATAATACTGTGACGCTCGGAATTGTTAGCACCTTGGGGCGGTCGAGTGTAGAGGCAGGAATTCCGGATAAACGACTTGATTTTATTCAAACTGATGCCGCGATTAACCCAGGGAATTCGGGCGGCCCGTTGCTGAATGAACGGGGTGAGGTGATTGGGATCAATACGGCGATTCGGGCGAATGCCCAGGGTATTGGCTTTGCCATCCCGATTAATACGGTGAAAGCGGTGCAGGCTGTGCTGGCACGAGGAGAGCAGGTGCCTCATCCCTACATCGGTGTGGAGATGGTGACGTTGACGCCGGATGTGCAGGCACGTTTTAACGAGGACCCTAACAGTGGCTTGTTTGTTGTCGGTGAACGGGGCGTGCTGGTGTTGCGCGTACAGCCCGATTCACCCGCAGCGGCGGCGGGTTTGCGGGCTGGCGACGTTATTACGGCGGTGAATGAGCTGGCGATTACCGATGCAGCCTCGCTCCAGCAGGCAGTGGAGCAAGCCGGTGTTGATACACCGCTGCAGGTGAGCTTGGAACGCAATGGGCAGCCCTTGCAGGTGAGCTTGCGGACGGGTAATTTGGCGACGGTGAGTGTGCGCCCGTAAAGCAGGTGCTGTGTTGAATCGTGATTTGGATAGCTTGAAGGGCTGGTGATGGCTGGCGGCTAAAAATCTGTTGAGACTGCAAATGAGGGTTGGGTAATGCGACGGTGGTTGGTGGGTGGTGTGTTGCTGAGCTGGTTAATGTGTGGTGGCCAGCCCGCGTGGGCGTCAGATCCGTTCCGCGAGGGTGAGGCAGCACGCCCGATGTCGGCAGCGATGGCAACGGCGTTTGAGCAGTTTTTTTGTACAGGCGATTATGTCGAAAGCCGGGGGCTGCTGCTGGAGGCGCAGCAGGTAGAGCCCCAGGAACCTTTGACCTATGCCCTGCTGGCCGCCCTGGCCTATTTGGATGGTGATTATGATGGCTTTACCCGTTTGGCGACCCAAACCCGGGAGGTAGCCTCGGCCTTGGTGGCGACGGACCCGCTGCGGGGGCACCTATACGAGGGGGTTGGTTACGGCATGGAGGCGGCAACGATTGTCATCCGCGAGGGGGTGGCGGTGGGCTTGCCACGGGCGCTACCAACTCTGAATCGTTTGTTTGGGGCAATTACGGCGGCAAATGCGGTGGATGCGACGGATCCGGAGCTGAATTTGCTGAATGGCTATATGGATTTGTTGCTGACGCGGCGGGAGAAGGCCCTGGCGCAGTTCGAACTGGCGGGGCCGGATTATATGGCACTGCGCGGTCAGGCGCTGACGCTGCGGGATTTGGGACGCTATGAGGAGGCGCTAGCGCGGGTTGATCTCGCGATCGCGAATGCCTGCGACAATCCAGAGCTGTTTTATCTGAAGGCGCAGATTTTGCAGGGCTTGGGCGAGACGGAAGCAAGTATTGAGTATTTTGACCAGGCTTTGGCCCTAGCGGCACAGTTACCGGCGGGCTTGGTGGAGCAAATTACCATCGAACGAACCAACGCGTTGGCCAGCCTGGAAACGGCACCTGGGAGCTAGACCTTGGCGACAACGGGGGTTGCCAGGGCTGCTTTGACCGCTGCAGCGACCGTGTCTTGTTGCTGATAGGTGAGCTCGGGGAACATCGGTAAGGACAGTACACGCCGGGCACAGGCTTCGGCGACGGGAAAATCTCCAGCTTGGTACCCCAGGTGGGCATAGGCGGCCTGGAGATGAATGGGTAGGGGGTAGTAGATCATGCAGCCGACACCGCTGCGGCGCAGAGAGTGAAAGATCGAGTCGCGATCATTAACCTGGAGGGTGTACTGGTTCCAGACACTGCCGCCACCAGCAATGCCCTGGGGTAGGGTTAGGCCTGGGCAATCGGCCAAGAGGCTGTCGTAGGCAGCCGCAAGGCTGGCCCGTCGGTGGTTCCATTCTTTGAGGTAGGGCAGCTTGACTCGCAAAATGGCGGCTTGGAGGGAGTCGAGGCGGCTGTTGACGCCAATGGCTTCGTGGTAGTAGCGCTCGGCGCTGCCGTGCTGTTTGAGCATGCGCATCGTTGCAGCCCAGTCTGGGTTCTGGGTCGTGACGGCACCGCCATCGCCCATGCCGCCAAGGTTTTTGGTGGGGAAGAAGCTGAAGCAACCAATATCACCGATACTACCGACGGGCTCACCGCGCCAGCAGGCACCCGTAGCTTGGGCGCAGTCTTCGACAACGTAGAGGTTGTGGGCCCTCGCGATCGTCATTACGGCGGTCATGTTGACGGGCTGACCAAAGAGATGCACCGGCAAAATCGCTTTGGTACGTGGGGTAATGCGGCCTTCGATGAGGGCTGGGTTGAGGTTGAAGGTGTGTGCTTCGATATCGACAAATACAGGGGTCGCACCCACCATGCTGATTGCTTCGGCGGAGGCAAAGAAGGTGAAAGGGGTTGTAATGACTTCGTCGCCGGCCCCAATGCCGAGGGCCCGTAAGGCAAGGTACAGGGCGTCTGTGCCTGAGTTGCAGGTACCCACGTAGGGTACCGACCAGGCGGCTGCTAGCTCGTGTTCGAGGGCATCAACTTGGGCACCGCCGATGTAGCCACCGGAGGCTAAGACTGATTCGACCACAGGCAAGAGTTCGGGGGCGAGGGTTTGAAACTGCTGCGTGAGATCGACCGGTGGAATCATGGTGCCTGCTCAAATGTATACCAACCATATCAAGCCTGATATGGCCTGAAGCAAGCGATCGCTAGCGAATCGCGATCGCAGTAGAGGGGCGGAAGAGGGGCATGGGTTCGGCAATGCCGTAACCCTGGACGTAGTCCACGCCAATGTGGGCGAGATAACTGCGCACGGCATCGTCTTCGACGAACTCGGCAATGGTTTTGAGGCCCATGACCTGCGAGAGGCGCTGCACACTATCGACGATGGCCCGATCAATCGGATTGCTGGCAATGTGGCGGATAAAGTGACCGTCAATTTTGAGGTAGTCCACGGGCAAATGTTTGAGGTAGGCGAAGGAGGACATGCCGCTACCAAAATCATCCAGGGCAAGCAAGCAGCCCCACTCGCGCAGTTGACCAATCACGCGGGCAGCTCGGGTCAGGTTCGCGATCGCGACGGTTTCAGTAATCTCAAAACAAATGCGTCGATGCGGAATGTCGTAGCACCGGAACTGCTCGGCAAGGAAGCCTAAGAAACCTTCATCGTTGAGGGACAAGCCTGAGAGATTCACAGCCCAGACGACGTTCGCGATCGGTTGATCAAGGGGCACAAAGATTTCTTTTGAGCGCGCTGCTTCGGCTAGGCCCGAGAATAGTTTTTGAATGACCCAACGATCTAAGCGCCGCATGAGGTCATAGCGTTCAGCGGCGGGGATAAACGCGCTGGGGCTGACAATGACGCCACTTTCATCTTGGAGGCGCAGGAGGATTTCGCAGTGGAAGGGCTCAAGGGGGAGCGAGGGGGACTTGTTCGCGATCGTCGGCACAATTGGCTGGAAATAAAGCTGGAAGCGATTGGACTCTAGGGCTTCCGTAATTCGGGCAACCCAGTGGGCTGCGCCATACTGCTTGGCCAGCTCAGTATCATCGGCACTGTAGGTGTGAATTCGGTTGCGCCCCAGAGCCTTGGCCGCATAGCAGGATGAATCTGCCGCATTCAAAAGCTGGGCTGGCCCCAGGGACTCAATGGTAATCGGTACAAGGCCAATGCTGACACCGACCGTAAAGCTCTTATTTTCCCAATAGAAGCGAAAACGCTCCATGGCGCGCCGCAGCCGGTCACTCGCCTGCCAGGCTTCCGCCGCCGAGACATTCATTAAGATTAGGCCAAATTCATCACCGCCGAGCCGTGCCACTGTATCTGTGGTTTTGACCTGCTGGCGCATCAAATCACTCACCTGTCGGAGCAACTCATCGCCTGCCAAATGGCCGCAGTTGTCGTTGACAATCTTGAACTGGTCAAGATCGATGTAGCAGAGCGCATGGCTCTGGCCGTGAGAGCGGGCCAATTGCACGGTCAACTCCAGCCGCCGCTCAAACTCACTGCGGTTGATCAAGCGTGTCAGAGCATCATGGCTGGCTTGCCACATCAAACGCCGTGCCATCCGCCGCGCTGAAGTGACGTCATGGAGCACCAGCACCGCCCCAATAATCGTCTTATCCGTTGATCGGAGGGGCGCGGCGGAATAATCAACGGCATAGCGCTGGCCCAAGCGAGAAATGAGAATGAGCGGGTGATTCGTGAGGCTAATAACCTTACCTTCACTGAGTACGTGATGCAGCAGACGGGTATCACGCTGCCGCGAACCTTCATCCAGCAGGTAGAGAATGGCATTGAGGGGCTTTTTCTGGGCTTGGGTGGGTTGCCAGCCTGTCAAACGGCTAGCCGCTTGGTTGAGGTATTGGACATAGCCTTTGGTATTAACAACAATCACGCCATCAACAATGGATTGCAGCGTTACCTGGGCCAGTTCAACCTCACGGAATAGCACCTGCTCAATTTGCCGCCGATCGCGAATTTCGTTTTCGAGGCAGGCATTCGCCTTGGCAAGGGCGGCTGTGCGTTGCTGTACGGTTTGCTCAAGACTTTCACGGTGTAGCTGCAACTCGGCCTCGATGTGTTGGCGCCCCTGAATCTCGGTTTGCAAATCAACTGTGTGGCGCGCCAGTTGCTCTAGGAGCTCTGTCAGTTGCTCGGCCATGATGTTAAAGCGCTCTGCCAGTGGGGCTGCCTCCGACCCTTTCCAGACTCTAGCGCGTCGTTTGTGATCGCCCCGAATAAAGTCGGCAAACGCAGTATCAAGCTCAGTCAGCGAGCGCGTCCAGCCCTGACAGAAGCGCCAGCCCCAGATGGCTGTGCCGCCACCCAGAAGCAGCGCCAAGACAGCACCACCACCCGGCTGCGGTCTCGAAAGAGGCAGCTCGCCATACACAACCGACCACGGCACTTGGCTGAGGGTGATCTGGTGGTGGGGCAAGCGCTCATAGCCCTCTGGCCAAGTCGGTGTTGCCGCAATCACCCCTCCCTCAGCATCAAGCACGGCCATAAAGCCGAGCGAGGTATCGAGCAGCTGCACTAAAGTTTCAGTAGCAATATGCCAAGCCGTTCTTGCATTAGACGGGCGAATCGTTACCCAACCTGCTTGAGTTGACGTGCCCAGCGCTGTTTGTTGTCCAAGTAAGGCCGTATCGGTGCTCGCGACAATAACACCATTGGCATCGACCCGGCTCCGTTCTACGCCCGCAGTAGGTGGCAGATCCTGGAGTGATAGATTCTGGCGTTGCCCTGTGGGCTGGTACGCATCAAGAAAAAGAGTCAGGCGTTGCGCCGCTTGGCGGGCTTCATGCTGGAGCCGAACGTGCTGCTGTTGCTGGGCTTGCCGCTGAGACTGGTGCCCCGTGTAAATGGCATACCCGAGCCAAGGTAGCAGTGCCGTAGACACTAGCGCGATCGCGAGGCGGCCTTTAAGACTCGGAAATCGATCCACAACAGTACACAGGCAGAGAAAAACTGAACACAGTCAGACACAAGCAACGCAAGGGCAAGGCAACAGCGGTTAGGCGAGATAACGCACTCTTGGGCACAATTTTAGGCGATCCTTTAGGATGACGGGGAATTCCAGATTTCGCGCAGGGTCTGCCACTTATCAGCGGCGACAAGGCGTCCTTGAACCCAGAGCTGCTGACCCTGGGTTTTGAGCAAACCACCCACTTCAATGGCGCTATCTGCTGTGAGTACAATTGCCGCACTGCCCCAGCGAGACAAAACGCGACCAATCCCACTTACCGCTGCATCTAACATGTTTAAATCAGCCTCAAAAACAACAGCCCCGGTTTAATGAGTCCCACGAAGGGTCAAAGCGTACCGCATCACTGTCTTGAGTGTAGCCGTCAGCCCAAGGTTGGGGTGTCCAGCTCGGTAGGTTATCGGAGCGGTTTTTTGCCAGCCCTCGTCCCCGATAATAGAGGTCGTCTTCAGGGCACCACCATGATCTCGCTGGCGCGCTTCCGCGAATTGGCTACCCAGGGTAACTTTATCCCTATCTATGCCGAGTTGATGGCCGATCTGGAAACGCCGGTCGCCGCTTGGTATCGCGTCTGCCAGCAGGCTCAGCATAGTTTTTTGCTGGAGTCGGTCGAGGGGGGCGAAACCCTCGGGCGTTATAGCTTCTTGGGCTGCAATCCCTTGTGGACGTTGACCGTACGCGGCGATCACACCGTGCAAGCCTTTCGTGAAGGTCGTCAACTGAGCCACAGCGGCGACCCCTTTGCGGTCTTGGCCGACTGCCTTGCACCCTACCAACCGGTGCATCTGCCAGAGCTGCCCCAGAGTATTGGTGGCTTGGTGGGCTATTGGGGCTACGACCTGATGCGCTGGATCGAGCCGACTGTGCCCGTGGGTGAGGCCAAAGCAAACGAGCCGCCCGATGCCTTTTTGATGCAAATGGACAGCATTTTGGTCTTTGACCAAGTCAAGCGCAAGATTTTTGTCATTGTCTATGCCAACACCCGCGAGCAGACTGTTGAGGCTGCCTATGCTGAGGCATCGCAACGTCTTGAAGCCCTAGCCAAGCAAGTCACAGCCCCCCTCGATACAGCGCCCCTCGCCTTGGATTGGGTTGCCCCACCCCGCCCACCCGTTGAGTTTCAAACCAGTGTCAGTGCGCCAGAATTTCAGGCCGCTGTCGAGACCGCCCAAGCCCATATCCGAGCCGGTGATATTTTTCAGGTTGTGCTGTCGCAGCGACTGACAGCCACCTATGGCGATGATCCATTTCTGCTCTACCGAGCCTTGCGCGTGGTAAACCCCTCACCCTATATGGCCTTTATTCAGTGTGGCGAACTGCAACTGATTGGCTCCAGCCCCGAGGTGATGGTACGCCTCGATCGCGAAGCTGATCGGGCCCTAGCGACTGTACGCCCCATTGCTGGCACTCGTCCTCGGGGTGATTCTCCGGCTGCCGATGCGGCCTTCGCCGAAGAGTTGCTGGCTGATCCTAAAGAACGAGCCGAACACGTGATGCTCGTAGATTTGGGGCGCAACGATCTGGGGCGAGTTTGTGAGCGCGGCACCGTCAGTGTCGATGAGCTGATGGTGATTGAGCGCTACAGCCATGTGATGCACATCGTTAGTAATGTGACGGGGCAACTGCGCCCCGAGTGCAGTGTTTGGGATTTGCTCAAGGCGACATTTCCGGCAGGGACAGTGAGTGGCGCGCCCAAAATTCGGGCGATGCAGATTTTGCATGATCTGGAGCACCTGCGCCGAGGGCCGTATGCCGGTGCCTATGGTTATTACGATTTTCGCGGTCAATTAAATACGGCGATTACGCTGCGCACACTCTGGGTTCAAAACGGCCAGGTGACGATCCAAGCGGGGGCAGGCATTGTCGCTGACTCGGTACCGGCAATGGAGTATCAAGAAACGCTGAACAAAGCCAAGGGAATGCTAGAGGCGATCGCCCTCGTGCAGGCGGGGCAAGCTTAAGCCCGTGAGTGCTACCTATCTCAATTCCCTGGCACGCTTTGGT
>CAZAGN010000037.1:10978-25252 GCA_964484905.1 uncultured bacterium
TACCCGTCGTTCATGTCGCCGGTACCAATGGTAAAGGTTCAGTCTGTTTACTGGTCAGTGAGATCCTCGCCGCCGCCGGTTATCGCGTTGGTCGCTACACCTCGCCTCACTTGGTCAGTTGGCGAGAACGGGTCTGGCTGAGCGGGGACTATGTTTCTGAGGTGGCGTGGCAGGCAGCCCTGACTGAGGTTGAGCAGACCATTCAGACGCAGTATCCCCCTGCGCTCGATCCACCGACTCAGTTTGAGGTGGTGACAGCGGCAGCGTGGCTGTATTTCCGGCAACAGGCGGCGCAGATCGTTGTCCTAGAAGTGGGTCTGGGCGGACGTTTGGACGCCACCAATGTCGGTATCACGCCCCAGGTGAGCGTAATTACGGCGATTGGCATGGATCACTGGCAACGACTGGGGGATACGCTTAGCCAAATTGCCACCGAAAAAGCAGGCATTATTCGGGCGGGTGTCCCCCTCGTGACCTTTGCCCAAGCGCCCGAGATTATGGCCGCGATTACCCCGGCAGCCAAGCCTTTGGTACTGGCAGAGCCCGCACAGCGGCAGGATGCAACAACCGTTATCTGGCAAGGACGAACCTATCCTTTTAATTGGCCGGGTGAGGTCGCCTTGCTTAACCTCGGGCTGGCGCTGGCAGCCATTGAGCAATTGCGGCATCAGGGCTGGCAGATACCTGAGATCGCGACGGCCCTCGATACGGCAGTCTGGCCGGGGCGAGTTCAGTGGGTGCGGTGGCAGGGGCGGCGGCTGCTGCTGGATGGGGCGCATAATCTGCCGGGGGCGGTGGCGTTGCGGCAGTACCTTAATCAGATCGATCCCCAAAGACCGACCTGTTGGTGCTTGGGCATGCTGAGTACCAAAGATGTGGTGGGGGTTTGTCGGGCCCTGCTCCGACCCGGCGATACGCTGCTCGCACTGCCGATTGCCGATCATCAGGCGGTGCCGCCCGAAGCGCTGTGTCAAGTCGCGATCGCGATCGAGCCTCAACTGGCCCATACCGAAGCGGTGGCAAGCTTGGCGGCGCTCGTACTCCCGGCTCAGCCCGAGCGGGTAGTCATGGCCGGTTCGCTGTATATGCTGGGGCAATTTATGCAGACCTGCCTGGGCTGGACAGAACCGACGCAATTACGCGGCGACGCTCTCTAAAAAAGCATCAATGTGTTGGCATAGGAGCTGTTCGAGGTTGGCGGCGCTGTAGTCAAACCACTGCAACGTCGGTGTACGCCGAAACCAGGTCAGCTGGCGCTTCGCAAACTGGCGCGTGTGGCAAACAATTAGATCGGTCGCTTCATTCAGGCTCAACTCGCCTTGCAGATAACGGCCAATTTCGCCATAGCCCAGGGTTTGCAGCAGGGGTAGATCTTCGCCGTAGCGTGCTTGCAGCTGCTGCACTTCTTCGATCCAGCCTTGGGCCAGCATCGCCTCGGTACGCTGGCGAATGCGCGCTTCAAGATCCGCCATGGTCGGTGGTTGCAAGCCCATGATCAGGCTCTGATAGGGCGGTTCACTCGGGCGCGCTTTGAGAGCCGAAGGGGGTTGACCCGTCACATAGAGGATTTCGAGCGCCCGCAAGGTTCGCACGGCATCGTTGGCATGAATCTTGTGATTGGGTTCGGCGGCATTGAGGAGCGCATAGGCATGGACTTGGCCCAGTTGGCTCAGTTGGGTGCGCAGCTCAGGCTGGGGCGGAATGGCCGGAATCTGTAAACCCTCAGTGATGGCTTGGATATACAGCCCAGTGCCACCGACCAGGAGCGGCCGCCGATCGGGGTGTGCCGCAATGAGTGCCGTCACGGCCTGCTGATATTGAGCCACGGTAAAGGTTTCGCGCGGGTCAGCGACATCAATTAAATAGTGCGGCCAGCGGGCTTGCTCAGCCGCCGTGGGTTTGGCGGTGCCAATATCAAAATCGCGGTAAATCTGGCGTGAATCGGCACTAATCAACAGCAGGTTATAGCGCTCGGCCAGGCGGATGGCGAGAGCAGACTTACCACTGGCGGTAGGGCCACAGAGGACAAGTAGCGGGCGCTGTCGCATTAGGATTGACAGTGGGCACAGCTCGTCATGATCGGGCGGCCACAGGTGGGGCAAATACGATGCTGGCCCGGTGCCAGACCATGACCCACGGCGACCCGTTCATCGAAGACAAAGCACTCGCCCTGCCAGAGGCTTTCGCTGGCGGGTATGTGGTGCAAATAGTTCAAAATGCCGCCTTCAAGCTGATAAATCTCCCGGAATCCCTGGGCGGCCATCCAGGCTGTGGCTTTGCTACAGCGAATACCACCGGTACAAAACATCGCCACAGGTCGATCTGGGTCAAGCTCACGACGTACATAGTCGGGAAATTCGCGAAAGTGCTCGGTTTGGGGGTCGGTTGCGCCCTGAAAACTACCGATCGCGACCTCAAAATCATTGCGCGTATCGATGAGTTGAATGCCGGGATTTTGAATCAGGGCGTTCCAGGCCACCGGATCCACTGTATGCACGGCGGCAGGGCTGGCCTCCGGATCGACCACATTGGGTGTGCCCATGCTGACAATTTCGCGTTTACGCCGGACTCGCCAGCGCTGAAAAGGCCAGGTGGTGGTCTCGCTAGTGCGAATAGGTGTGTCGGCCAGGTAGGGTTGCAGCTCGGCCAGGGTTTGCGTGAGGGTGGCGGTATCGACGGTCGCGATCGTGGCGTTGATCCCTTCGGGGGCAACATAAATCGTGCCGCGCAGTCGGTCTAAGCCCAAACTCTGTCCGAAGGCACGCCAGCGTTGCCGCAAGTCCTGAACATTACTCAGCCGCACAAAACGATAAAACGTCGCGATCGTAATTGGCATACCCCAAGCCCTGATGCGGCTAATAAGCTTAACTCATTGTTGTTCCGCCCCTGGTGGTTACCCAAATTTCTTTGCAACCTGAGTTTCTTGGCAACCCGCCGCGTTGCAGAATTAACAACCGCGCCCCAGACCCGTAAGGCAAAGCCTACTGTGAACATAGGCATTCTGAGGTGGCTATGTTTTGGCGTTTAGTGCTTGCGAGCGTGTGTCTTACGGGAGGAATTGTCATGGCTCAAGATCCCAGTACCGAGGGTCCGGGCAGTGCGCCCCTCAATCCAATCGTTGATCTCTCAAATGATGCGGTTGTTGATCCGAGCCTCCGACCAGCTGAACTGGTTGCTGAACCCAGCGATCCCTACCGTCAGGTGCTTGAGCAAACGGTGGCTATGGTGCATGACGGCGAGGCCCAAACGATCGCGAACCGCGCTGGTCTCAATATTGTGCCCGTCACCTGGGAAGACACCGGGCGTTATCACAACTCCGCCGTTGGCCCCAACATCAGCGATCTAACCATTCAGGTCGCGCACCAAGGCGAAAGTTATCTGATGCCGGTGCTGCGCTACCCCAACTTCAGCGACCTCACCGCCGATGTCCCCCTCGATAAACTGATGCTGCCCGTGGGCAACAGCCAGGGTGAGGCCCTTGAGACGGTTTCCTTGCGTGAAGTCCTCTCAGACCTACCCCGCTTTTTGCATGACCCTAGCGATTGGCAAGGCTCACAGCGCTCCTTGCTCGATCGGCGCGATAGCCATGTGCTGGTCAGTGCCCAAGCGGCGTTTTTGCCCATTCCCCAAGGCGGCGCGGCCACCTTTACGCCGGTACTGTTTAACTACCAATCGCAGCCCAATAACCCAGCCGTGCTGACACTCTTGGTAACACCCGAGGGCACTAGCGTCACGATTATCGACAACCAGCAATACGGCAGCTACTGGGGCCAGCCTTTGTTCTTTAACAACGACGGTCAACGGGCGCGCCTCACAGGCGAGCGGATCAGTGATTGGCGTAGCCGTGAGCAAGACCCCCTGGCGCCAAGAGATCCTGCCGTTGAAGAAGGTCTCAATCTGGTCATGGTGATCCAAGTGCCGCTCAAGCAGCGCCAGCCCGACCGCCGAGCTGGTCTTGATGAGATGCAGATGGCACCCATGCCTTCTGCACCGATGATGTCGCTGGCCGACAGTGCGGGGCGCAGCGATGTTGAAGCCGCCGTAATTAGCTATGGCGACGACGAAGGGCCGTTTATCGAAATGGGTGGCGTGCCCATTGAACGCGATACCCGTTTTCCGATTCGGGTAACGGTGCAGTTTTATCAAGCCACCAGCAACGGCGTGATCAGTGCTGCCGATGTGGCCCTGCTGCAAGGCGGGATCAGCCGCGTCTATGCCGATGCTGACTATATCGGCAGTTTGGTTGTGGGTGACGATCGCGACCGACCCACCGCCTCCCAAGGACCCCTAACTCAGCCTCAGACATGGTGGCGTGATTTCTGGCGGCAGCAAACCCCGTAAGACCTGTGTGGCTGAGCCAAAGACAGCTCTGCTGATAGGCTGGAGTTAGGTGTTGTGGCAAACGATATGGCCATTACGAGTGCGACCAGCTCCAGCGGTGCCCAAGTCGCCATCATCCCCCTCAGCGGACGCATTGACGCTGCGCGATCGGGTGAATTGCGCCAATACCTCCAGCAAATCCTCAGCTTTGGTTATGCCAATCTGCTGCTCGATGTCAGCGCGGTCACCTTCCTCGATAGCTCGGGCATTGGTTTGCTGGTCTCGACCCTGCGCAAGTGCCAGTCAACAGGCGGCACGCTCCGGCTTTGCGGCCTGACCACCGATGTCCAAACGGCGCTCCAAGTCACTTCACTCAATACCGTGCTGATCAACCACGACACTACCGAAGCAGCGATCGCGGCCTTTCCCTAATGCAATCCCTTCCCCACGCGGGCTATCACTACGCCAACCGTCCGGGCCGCTTTGAGGGCTGGTACAGCCGCATCACCACGGAGCTGGGCAGTTTTGCCGTCATGGTCGCCCTTGAAAACCCTCGCACCGCCGCCGCCAGTGGCATGGTGCAGGTCTTGGGGCGTGATGATCAACTGCTCTGGCGCAGCATCCCCGGTGAACACACCTGGATCGCCGATAGTTGGCAAATTGCCCTCGGTCATAGCTCACCTCAGGTCGCCTATTGCCTCATGGCCGATCACCACAGCGGTTTTTTGACAACGCCCCAAGGCGATCGGGTGCGCTGGCAGTACCAGATCACTCCCCGCTACACCTTTGGTACCCACGAAGCGACCATGGGTTGGCTCGGCTATCTGCCACCCGGCTTAGATCGCCTTACCGATCCGGGTTGGCAAATTCTCATGGCTCTTGGCTGGGCTAGTGGCTGGTTTGAGTGGCAGGGACAACGCTACACCTTTGAACGAGCACCCGCCTATGCCGAAAAAAACTGGGGCAATGCCTTTCCGAGTCGCTGGTTTTGGCTCCAGGCCAACGCTTTTAGCGCCGAGCCTGATCTCGCCCTCACCTGTGCCGGCGGCGTGCGCGATCTGTTGGGCCGGGCCCAAACTGTCGCCCTCATCAGCATTCATTGGCAAGGACGACATATTTGCTTTCGTCCCGGTGCGAGTCAGATTCGTTGGCAGCTTAGTGAGTGGGGTACTTGGCACGTCTGGGCAGAAACCGAGGGCTATCGCTTGGCCTTGGTGGGTGAAACAGACTTACCGGGCACCTGGGTGTTGGTACCGACCGCCGCTGGCCAAGCTTGGCACTGTCGTGACACCACCCAAGGAAAGCTGCGCCTGCAATTATGGGATGACCAGCACTGCCTACTGGACTGCACCACCACACAGGCGGGGCTCGAGATGGGCGGCAATCCGATTACCGACTGGGTCAGCCACTCAGAGTGAGTGCCTCAAGGCCCGACAACGATTACGTTCTGTCGCCAATCCTTAACGTCTTGCAAGGCTTTATTACGTTTAAGCGTATTCGCCGCCGCAACCCACAGGCACAGCCTAGGGTTTGTCTACAGCCTTTCTAAAGCAACCCGAACTAATGAGCGAAAGCAAACCGCCCCTACCGCCTTTTAGCCTCGAAACGGCGACCCAAAAAATCAAAGCCGCTGAAGATGCCTGGAACAGCCGCGACCCCGAGCGGGTTGCACTCGCCTACACCCCCGATTCTGAGTGGCGCAACCGCAGCGAGTTTTTACAAGGCCGTGAGGCCATCAAAGCCTTTTTGCATCGCAAGTGGGCCATCGAGTTGGATTATCGTTTGCGCAAGGAACTCTGGATTTTTGCCGATAATCGCATTGCGGTGCGTTTTGAGTACGAATTTCACGATGCAGCCGGACAGTGGTATCGCGCCTACGGCAACGAAAACTGGGAATTTGCCGCCAATGGCCTGATGCAAAAGCGCTTTGCCAGTATCAATGACCTGGCCATTAGCGAAGCTGAGCGGAAATTTCGCTGGGAGCGCGTGGGTTAATCTGGGTGAGGGCATTTGTGGGGTTGCGTGACATTAACCAGTCGCTGGCTTGAAGATCTGCAGCAGCATCAGGTCGTTGGTGTTATCCGCGCCAGCCAATCGCAAACAGCCCAAACCCTGGCCGAACTCGCGATCGCGGCTGGCTTGCACCACATCGAAATCACCAGCAACACACCCAATTTCACCGCCGTTATTCATCAGCTCCGGCAACAGCATCCGCAGCACTGGATTGGTGCTGGCACCCTCAGCACCACCCAAACCACAATCGCGGCCATCAGTGCAGGGGCGCAATTTCTGATGGCACCCTACTTTGTGCCGTCTGTCTGGGATCTCGCGATCGCGAATAACATTCCCTACATTCCCGGTGCCCTCACACCCCAAGAAATCGGCTATTGCTGGCAAAAAGATGTACCCGCCGTCAAAATTTTCCCTGTCGGCAACGTTGGCGGTGCCAGCTACATCCGAGCGCTTCAGGGCCCCATGGGCCATATCCCCATGATTCCCACGGGTGGTGTCACCCTCACCAATGCCCCCCTCATTCTCCGCGCCGGCGCCCTCGCGGTTGGCCTCTCCAGTGATTTGTTTCTACCCAGCCTGGTCCGCCAGCAACAGTGGGATGCCCTCGTTAATCGGATCGTTCAATTTGGTCAAGACCTACGCCACACCCTAACGACACCGCAGCGTGAAGATTAAGCACTAACGGCAAGAATGTAGCCTGACTGAGATAATAGCGATTTAAAATAGTAACGATAAGGATAGAACAGCTTAAAGAAGACGTGAATAAGTCAGTAAGATCGATATGTTAAGCAATTTACACGGTAAAGATTTTCTGGTGAAAGCCTGATCAGACCAAGGGTTCGTTGGTAGAGTGAAATGGCCTCAGTTGTCCGCTGCGAGTTGTTGTTATGGATGCCAATGATTTAGTTCAGCAATACGAGCAGGGTCGCTTCAACTTTGCTGATGCTAGTCTTGTGCGGGCCGTTTTGGTTGGCGTAACCATGCCCAAGCTTAACTTGTGCCGGGCCAACCTCCAGCAAGCAAACCTCAGTCGCTCTCACCTCGAAGACGCTGACTTTTACAAAGCAATGCTCGAAAAAGTCAACCTGTCCTATGCCCATCTCCATGCCGCCAAACTCAAGCGCGTTCGCCTTCAAGATGGCAACCTGACCGCCGCTGATTTGAGCAATGCCGACTTGACAGGGGCATTTCTTCAGGGGGCCTGCCTCCTCAATGCTGATCTGAGTCATGCCAACCTCAGCCAAGCCTACGTCCGGGCGGCCAACCTGTATCAAGCCAACCTGACCGACGCTGATCTCTACAAAGCCAACCTCTCCCGCTGCGACCTCAGTGGCGCCACCTTAGTACGGGCTAGCTGCAAGCGCACCACCCTCAGCGAAGCCGAGCTTTATCAAGCCAACCTCAGTCATGCTGTCCTCACCGAGGCAATTCTGCCCGGCGCGCGGATGACCGAAGTCAATGCCTCCTACATCGAGGCAACGGGTGCTTTGATGACGGGCGTTAACCTGCGTTCCGCCAACTGTAGTCATGCGATTTTCGTCAATGTCGATTTGGGTCTCGCTGATTTGCAAGGCGCAAACTTACAAGATGCAAACCTTCAGGGTGCCAACCTCAGTGGTGTTGACTTCCGTAACGCCAACCTGACCCGGGCTAACCTCCGTGAAGCGAATCTGACCCGTGCCGATCTCGAGGGGGCGATCCTGCGTGAAACCATCATGCCCAACGGTACGATCGCGAACGATTTCAGTGAACGCCCTACCACCGCCGTTCCTACGGCTGCCACCCGAGTTGTCGTCAACAGCAGCGAACACTGGCAGCGGGCCAATGCCGAAGAACTCCTCGCTGCCTATGCCAGTGGCGAACGCAGCTTTGCCGGAGCGCACCTCCGCCGCCTCAAGCTCTTTAATGCCTATCTGCGTGGTATCAACCTCAGTGATGCCGATCTGCAAGAAGCCTATTTACGCCAGGCAATTCTCGAATCGGCGGATCTCACCCGTGCTTCGCTCAAACAAGCCTCCCTGATTGGTGCGAACCTCTGTGGCGTCAACGCCTTTCAGGTCAATATGGAAAGCGCCGACTGCCGTAATGCTCGTCTCGAAGAGGGCGTCTTCAGCCAAGGCAACCTCAGTAACGTCAATTTCGATCATGCCAACCTGGCGCGGGCCTCGTTTACAGGGGCCAACCTCATGGGAGCTGATTTTACGGGCGCGAACCTGCTCGATACCAACTTTACGGGGGCCAACCTCACGGGGGCCAAAGTTACCGAGGCGCAGCTCCGTCAGTCGATTTGCCACAACACACGCCTCCCGGGTGGAATCACAACGCTTTAGGGTTGATTGAGCTGTTACCGGAAAACACTGCCTGAGTACACGCAGGCTATACTGGTGCGGTTTCGGCCACCGCATTCGCTAAGCTGATATGTGGTGCAACCAGAGCCTTAGCAATGATTGATGTGGTCGTGGGTCTAGGTAATCCGGGCAAGCAGTACGCCCAAACCCGTCATAACTGTGGCTTTATGGTTGTCGAAGCTCTTGCCGCACGCTGGCAGATCTCATTGGCAACCGACCGCCGCTTTCAAGGGCGTTGGGGTGAAGCCAGCCTGACCCTACCCCAGGGACGTCACAAAATCCGCCTCATCTGCCCTGAAACCTATATGAACCGCTCAGGGCAGTCGGTGCGCTCCCTGATCGATTGGTTTAAGCTCGACCCACAGCGGATGTTGGTTGTTTACGACGATATGGCGATTCCTTTTGGGCGGTTGCGGCTACGGCCCAATGGTTCGGCGGGCGGCCACAACGGCATGAAATCGATGATCGAGTATCTGGGTGGCTCAGACTGGCCGCGTTTGAGGGTTGGTGTCGGGAGTCCGGAGGCCGTCTCATCCCATGCCGATGTTGTGGGCCATGTGTTGGGTGGTTTTGCCCCGAGCGAACAAAAGCAATTGCCCGAGGTGATTGCCACCGCTGCCGATTGTGTTGAAGCGGTGCTGAAAGTGGGCTTAGAACTGACCATGAGTCGCTACAACGCTCTCGCGATCGCGACCTGAAGAGTGCTGGCCCATCTGACGGCAGTAAATCTCGCTGTGGAAAAAAGCGGCTGCACAAAACGTACAGCCGCTCGAATCAACGTGGTCTGGGTACCCTAACGGGCGGATTTGTCTGGCCTTGCTGGCGCCGTATCCGGTTTAGCCTTGGAGATGAGCCTCCAGAAACCACATATCCTTGTCAAGCTGACGCGAGATTTCAGTAAACAAATCAGCCGTATCCGCATCACCCAGCTCTTCGGCGCTATCGATAGCCGCCCGAACGTGACTGGTGATGATGCCGTAGCGTTCAACAAGGGCGCGGACATGGGCTGCACCGTCAACGGCTTCAAGGTCGTACTCGGGCAAGGCTGACTGAGCAGCGGCAATGCGGGCTGTACCTAACGCGACCCCACCCAAGGCTGTGATACGCTCGGCCAGCATATCCACAAAGCCGTCCAGGGTTGTTGCAAAGGTATCAAACAGCTCATGCAGGGCAATAAACTGCATACCCTTTACATTCCAGTGGGCTTGCTTCATTTGAGTTTTGAGATCAAGGGTTGTGGCCAAATGGCGATTCAATAAATCAACCAAACCCTGACGCTTATCGGCAGCAATATCGATATGAGTGGCATAGAGTTTGGCGCGTTCGGTCGTTAACATACGTATTGGGTTCTCCAAATAAAAACGTGACAAGGCTGACGAGGATGCCCAGATAGCGGTGCTGGCCTCGAGAGCGGTGTGTAGATGGCGGCATTAGACTTGCCGGAACTCATCCAAGGGCAGACAAACCATGAATAGGCATCTCAAAGCTAATCCATACCCAAGTGAGTGCTTACTCTGTAAAGTGCTTATCCTACAAGTCTGCACTGGGCGAAATCTGTATCAGGGTAACGTGGGCTGAAAAATGTGGACACGGTGACGTACTGGGCGAGTTTGCCAGTTGAGTTTACATTTCGCTTGCGTTTAGCTACGTCACTTTGACATTGATTCAATACTCGAATCATAGCACTAACTCATAATCATTTCAAGTATGACTTGATCGAGCATTGCCCTTGATCCCCCCCAGGGGTGACAATGGGCAGGGTAATTTTGGGACAACAGCGATGCTCACGGTAGCGTTGACCGGGGAAGCCCTCAATGATGCGGATCGTGGCGCGTTAGCTGCTGCGATTGAGACATCACGCCTCTTGACCATGACTGAAGGGGCAGCGGATTTGCGAGTTGACCTGGCACCTGAGAGCATCTTTCGTTTTTACCGAGGCGATCAAACTACGCCCCTGGCAGCCTTTCGAATTCCAGCCAAACGCGCGGTGAATTTGCCCCGTAAGGTTGTTCGTCTGCTCGAGCACTTAGCGGCCTTTGATGCCGTATTGCGCATTGAAGCCCCGCCGTCCTACCTCAAAGACAGCATTGAGATCAGTTTTGTCGAGCTGATTGAGCCCGCCACGCGCGGCAGCACCAAGCCACCTGAAGCCCAGCCCTTGGCCGAGCACGAGTCGGGGCTGCCCCGCCTCACATCGGGTAAGAACCTAGCGATCACCTTCAGTCACCGTTTACCCAATCCGCTCTATTTATATGTGGTGGCCTGCGATAGCCGTCTGCGCTGCATTAATTTGGTATATCCCTACAAGCAAGAGTTTTCGGCGCGGGTTCGTCCTAATGAGCCGTTGCTAGTCGGGGCAGGACCAGAGTATGTGGTAGAGCTACAAACGCCGCCGGAATACCCGTTTGCGATTGATTTGTTCAAGGTATTTATTAGTACCGAATCGATTGAACCCCTGATTTTGACCATGCCAGCCCTGGGCGAGCGGCTTGAAGTGCCAAGTGATCCTTATGGTTCGGGGGCACGGCTTGATCGCGACTTGCGTGCTGCAATTATTGGTGACACAGGCACAACGCCCATGCCAAGCTTTGAGGATGAACCCTGGTGGTGTTTCCTCCAGCCCATTCGTGTTGAAGCTGCCTAGTTTATCTGAGCCTGCCGATGACTGTTAGTACCCCCAGCTTACATGAGGCTGTCGTTGCGGTGCGCACAGCGGCCCAAGCGCTTGCCCTCACACCCGCTGCCACCCGAAATGCTGCCCTGCTCGCGATCGCGAAGGCCATCGAAGCCCACCAAGCTGAGATTCTGGCCGCCAATGCCAAAGATCTTGAGGCGGCTGCCGCGATGGTTACCGAGGGGAACCTCAGTGCCGCTGCCTATGCCCGCCTCAAGCTCAGTCCCAGCAAAATTGCCGCGATGGCAGCCGGTGTCCGCGATGTCGCCAAACTGCCAGACCCGGTCGGGACAAGCCAGTGGCAACGCGAGCTCGATACCGGCTTGATTCTTGAACGCCGCACCTATCCCCTGGGTGTATTGGCCGTGATCTTTGAATCTCGCCCCGATGCCGTACCCCAAATTGCCTCCCTCGCTATCAAAACGGGTAATGGTGTTGTTCTCAAGGGTGGGCGTGAGGCCATTCACTCCTGCCAGTGCCTCAGCGAGCTCATTCTCGCGGCCCTGAAGGCAAATCAAGCGCCGCTCGCCCTGCATCTCCTCACAACCCGCGCCGAAACAGAAGCCCTGCTGAGCCTTGATAAATTAATTGATTTAGTCATTCCGCGCGGCTCCAACAGCTTTGTCCGCTATGTCCAGACCCATACCCAAATTCCGGTGCTCGGTCATGCCGATGGCATTTGCCACCTGTACGTTGATCAAGCCGCCAACCTCGATCAGGCCGTCGCCCTCACCGTCGATAGCAAAGTGCAGTATCCCGCTGCCTGCAATGCCCTCGAAACCTTACTGGTGCATGCCGCCGTTGCCCCCACCTTTTTGCCCCAGGTGGCTGCAGCACTGCGGGCAGTCGATGTCGAAATTCGTGGCTGCGAGCAAACCCAGACCCTGATTGAGGCAATCCCTGCGACCGAACTTGATTGGCAGACCGAATACGGTGATCTGGTGCTAGCAATTCGGGTTGTCCCTGATTGTGAAGCCGCCCTCAGTCATATTCAAACCTACAGCTCGCGCCATACCGAGGCGATCGCGACCGAGGCTGCGGCCACAGCCGCCTATTTTCTCGATCGCGTTGATGCCGCAGGCGTGTTTCATAATGCCTCCACCCGCTTCAGTGACGGCTTCCGCTATGGCTTCGGAGCCGAAGTTGGCATCAGTACCCAAAAAATGCCCCCCCGTGGCCCCGTCGGTCTCGAAGGACTCGTAACCTACAAATATCGCCTTGTCGGTGAGGGACATTGTGTCGCTACCTACAGTGGTGAGCAGGCACGTCCGTTCACGCATCGTGACTTATCAACACAAGACCTGTGAAATAAGCTGTAACAGTCAACTGTCAAAAACTTTAGCTTGACCCCTAGGCCAGCCAAAATATACCCGTACAATAGCGGGATAACGTTGAGTGTGGGCCGAATGACGCAAACCTTAGTAGTGGGCTCCACAGAAGCCTTCAGTGGTAAGTCGGCAGTTCTCTTAGGCGTTGCCCAGGCGTTACAGGCGCGTGGGGTCGCGGTTGCTTACGGTAAACCCTTGGGTGCCTGTCTTGATAATGCCTGCGCTGTTGATAGCGATGATCCCGATATTGCCTTCATCGCCGAGACCTTACACCTCAACCCCGAGCAGGTATTGCCCACCGTCCTGCGCCTCGATATCAGCACCCTTGCCCAGCGCCTTCATAACTCAGACTATGGCGATCTTACGAGTCAGTTAGCGACCTACGCCCAATCAACGGCGGCCCTGACTCTGGTCGAAGGCCCCAGCACCTTGTCCGAAGGTTTGTTGTTTGATCTCTCCCTCGCCCAAATGGCCACCCGCCTCGATGCCACCGTGCTCTTGATTGTCCGCTACCACTCCCATACCTGCGTTGAATCAGTACTCGCGGCCAAGCAGCAACTGGGTGAGCGTCTGCAAGGGGTGGTTCTCAATGATGTCCCCGCTGCCGAATGGGAACTGGTAACGCAGCAGATCGCGCCGTTTTTGGTCAGCCAAAATATTGCTGTTTGGGGTTGTTTGCCCGCCAACCGCCTCTTGCGCAGTATTAGTGTCGCTGATTTGGTGCATCAACTAAATGCCGAAGTACTGTGTTGTCCTGATCGTCTCGATCTGATGGTCGAAGAGTTCGCGATCGGGGCCATGAATGTCAACTCGGCGCTTAAGTATTTCCGTCGCTCGCAGCACAAAGCCGTGATCACGGGCGGCGACCGCACCGATATTCAGCTGGCAGCGCTGGAGACATCCACCCACTGCTTGATCCTAACCGGCCAGATTCCGCCGACCGAGTTGATCCGCTCGCGTGCCGAAGAACTAGAAGTACCCATTCTCTCGGTTGAGCTCGATACCCTCACCACCGTTGAGCGAATTGAACGTGTCTTTGGCCAAGCGCGGCTGCATGAGCCCGCCAAAGTGCAGTGTATGCAAGAGCTGCTGATGCAGCATGTCGACCTCTCGCCGCTGTTTAGTCATTTAGCGGTGAGTGCGGCTTAACGACCGATCTAGATATAGAGTCTTATAGGTTTAAAAACCTTAAAAAGCACTATATTTAGATTCAAAGCAATAGCTTTTTTCAAGGTATTTAGGGTTCGGTTAAAGTCCTGTTAACTCACAAAAAAATGCTGTCGTAAAATGACCCAAGCCTAAATCCAGCGGATATACTGAATTCATTCATCACCTCAACACACCACTCCTCCCCCAGAAATGCTGGGGGTTTTTTTTGGCTTTACAGCAAAATGCTTTAAGCCGTGTGTCGGTGTTGGCTTGCTGTATTTATTGTGCTAGAACAAGCTGGCACTAGAGACAATCTAAATATAGTGTTTTTATTGAATTTTCAAAGACTTTGGCACTATAAAAATTGGCTTTTTAGAATTCAAGACACTAGACAGAGGCTAATGGCTGAAGTGTTGCCCTAGTGAAGTGTTGCCATAGTACA
>CAZAGN010000038.1:0-3667 GCA_964484905.1 uncultured bacterium
GGGTGTTTTGAGTGCTCACAGACGGATAGGAAACTCCAGCGGTACTGACCGGGCGACACCAAAAAAGTTAGGTCAAATGCTCAAATCACTTCTGACACTACCCCGCACAAATACTCAGGGCTAGACGCTGTCTCAGGTTTCCCGCATAATCGAAAGGCCAGCAGACTGTATTTCCATGACCGTAGCACTTCACCCGCAAACGTCTCGTTGGCCCGGTTTGATTGAACATTACCGGCAGTTTTTGCCCGTTTCGGCAGCAACGCCTGTGGTGACACTCTGCGAGGGCAACACCCCCTTGATTGCCGCCCCGGCGATCGCGAGTCGGTTGGGCAAGTCCTGTGAGGTTTGGCTGAAGTTTGATGGCCTGAATCCGACGGGCAGCTTCAAAGACCGGGGCATGACGATGGCGGTCTCAAAAGCGAAAGAACGCGGTGCCGAGGCCGTAATTTGTGCCAGCACCGGCAATACCTCCGCCGCCGCTGCCGCCTTTGCGGCCAAAGGTAAGATGCGCGCCTTTGTGATTATCCCCGATGGCTATGTCGCCAAGGGCAAGCTGGCGCAGGCATTGATGTACGGCGCCGAAATTATCGCGATCAACGGTAACTTTGACCAAGCCTTGGCGATGGTACGCGCCGTCGCCGAGCGCTATCCAGTGGCCCTAGTCAATTCGGTGAACCCCTACCGCCTCCAAGGCCAGAAAACAGCCGCCTACGAAATTGTCGATGCCCTTGGTGAGGCACCGGACTGGCTCTGTATTCCTGTGGGTAATGCCGGTAATATCAGTGCCTACTGGATGGGCTTTGCGAGCTACAAAAACCATGGCCGCTCGCGCACCATGCCCAAGCTCTTTGGCTTTGAAGCGGCCGGCGCGGCACCGATTGTCTTGAACCAGGTCGTCGAACATCCTGAAACCGTAGCGACGGCCATCCGTATTGGTAATCCGGCTAGTTGGCACAAGGCCACCGCCGCCTGCGATCTCAGTGGCGGTCAGATTGATTCGGTCACCGATGCTGAAATTCTTGAGGCGTACCGGATCTTGGCGCGGGAAGAAGGGGTGTTCTGTGAGCCCGCCAGTGCCGCGCCGGTCGCTGGTTTGCTGAAGCATCGTGAGCACGTACCCTACGGCGCCCGCATTGTCTGTGTGCTCACGGGCAACGGCCTCAAAGATCCGGAAACAGCCGTCAGTGCTAGCCAAGCGACGATGCACAGTGGTGTACCCGCCGACATGCTCGCGATCGCGACGGCGATGGGCTTCTAGGATGGGTTGCTAGATGCCAGCCGTCCAAATTGCTGGCACTGCCACCGGCATTGAAATTCGCTGCTATCCCACGGCGCTCTCGTGGCCTGAGGTTTGGCAAGAGTTGGTGCTCAGCCTGCGCGCAATGCCCCATCTGCGCTGGGGTGTGGTGACGCTGGCGGCGGGGCCGTGGCCCTTGACGAGCCCAACGTTACAGACCCTGCTGCACCTGCTCAGTAGTCAGGGCTTGCGCTTAGAACGCGTGATTACTCGCGATCGCGATACGGCCATCGTCGCTGCCGCTCTGGGGTTGGCCGTACAGCCCGAATCTCCTTTTCGCAAAGCCGAACCCTGGCTGTCGCCCCTGTATCTCGAAACGACTCTGCGCTCCGGCACCCGCATCGAGCATCCGGGCAGCGTCATTTTGCGCGGTGACGTTAACCCCGGTGGTGAGATCATTGCCCAGGGCGACATCCTTATTTGGGGCCGCCTGCGCGGGGTTGCCCACGCTGGGGCCGCCGGCAATACTGCCGCAACCATTGTGGCGCTCTCCCTCCAAAGTGGCCAGATCCGTATTGCGGCTGTTGTGGCACGCCTGCCAGAGGCAAAAATGCCCTATCCTCACCCCGAAATGGCCTATCTCGAAGCCGGTGAAATTCACATCAAACCCTTGGCTAGCTAAAGTGGGGCCTAACCTAGCACCACGGCTGAATGTCAGGACATCATCAGAGCTCATGCCGTACCGCCTACAGTTATAGTCAAATCTCCAATTACCGAGACACTTTTTGTTTCCAAGAATTCTACCCAGGAGGCATCCAACCTCTAAAAGTGTCTCGTTATTTCCTGGACTCACTACAGTGACGGGGCCTTCAGCACGTGACCGCCTAACCCGCGATTATGATGAAAGCCTGACGCTGAACTCCGCACACCTTTACCCGTGGTGATTTCTCCATGACCGCCAAAATTCCTGTAACCGTGATCACTGGCTTTTTGGGCAGTGGCAAAACCACCCTCATTCGTCATCTGCTGCAAACCAGCCAGCGACGCCTTGCCGTTTTGGTCAACGAGTTCGGTGAATTGGGGATTGATGGCGACCTAATTCGCGATTGTCGTGATTGCACCAGCATTATCGAACTTACCAACGGCTGCGTTTGCTGCACCGTTCAAGACGAGTTTTTACCCGCGATGCAGCAACTTTTGGCCGATCGCGACCGAATTGACCATATCCTGATCGAGACTTCGGGGCTGGCTCTCCCCAAGCCGCTCGTTACGGCCTTCCGCTGGCCCGAAATCCGCCAAGCGACCACCGTTGATAGTGTGATTGCCATTGTTGATGCCGCCGCTGTCGCTGCCGGAACCTTTGCTGTACCCGCAGCCCAACAAGCTAGCGACCACGCCGAAACGTCCCTCAGCGAATTGTTTGAAGACCAACTGGCCTGTGCCGATCTGGTGATTCTCAATAAAACCGACCAAGTTGAGGGAACGGCCTTGGCCAGGGTCGAACACATCGTCCGGGGTGAAATTGGCGCCAATGTTCGCATTTTGAGGGCACAGCACAGCCAGCTCGATGCGACCATCCTGCTGGGGTTGGCTGCCGCCGTTGAAGATCACCTCGAAGCTCGGCCTAGCCACCACGATGACTTGCACGATGATCACGACCACGATGCCTTTAGTAGTGTCGAGTGGCGATCGCGATCGGCCTGCGATCCCCAAGCCCTGCTGGGCGTGCTCGAGCAACTGCTGCGTACCTACGAAATTTACCGCCTCAAGGGTTTTGTCGCCGTACCTGGCAAAGCGATGCGCTGGCAAATTCAAGGGGTTGGCCAACGACTGACTGGCTACTACGACCAACCGTGGGGGAATGAGCCTCCTGAAACTCGCCTTGTTCTGATTGGCATGGATTTACCCACCGAGGCCATTTGCGCCACCCTAGACGCTGTTACCCTTTCCGCCGCACACTAACAGCAGCAGCTTGGGCAGCCCCTCATGTCAGACGCCTTTCAGGTCGAAGCCGTACTGGAAGCAGTCCTCAGCAAACTGCGCTCCCTAGCCGAAAGTGGTCAAACCTTTGGCCAACCAATCACCCTGGGCGAAATCACGATCATTCCCTACATGGCCGTACATTTTGGCCTTGGTGGTGGCGGTGGTGGTGCCCCCAAACGGCTTAGCTTTCGTCAAGCCGACGGCCTTTGGGGCGGTGCCGGGGGGGGGGTCAAGCTTCAGCCCCTCGGATTTTTGGTCATTCGCGGCAGCAGTGTTGAAGTGCTACCCATTGATAGCGAACCCAGCCAGTGGGAGCATCTGCTTAGTGGGATGTTGCCCACCCTCCAACAATGGCTCCAAGCCCAAATCAAGCCTCAGGACGAGCACCCTGACGATACCTGAGTGTCATGATTGGTACTGGCCAATCAATCTTGGGGTAGTGACTGA
>CAZAGN010000038.1:3767-9459 GCA_964484905.1 uncultured bacterium
CCCCGCTCCCCAAGCCTTGATTTGCGCCAGCCGTCACTTTGGCGCACGCTAGAGACATTCGCCTGTAGCGTCTTTTTCGCAAGCTTCGCCACTTTTACTGTATCCGGCTGCATGGCGCCTCCTGATCTCACACGTGTGATGTTGAACCTATGTCCGCCTGGTTAGCCCAGCTCGAGCTTGCCGATAGCCCCTGGCTAATCTTCAGCCTCAGTCTGCTGTTTGCTCTGATTATGGGTCGGGCCACGCCAACCTTGCTGCGGGTGGTGGTGTTTCGTTTCTTACCCCACAGCACGATCTACAGCCGCGTCTTGCAGCCCAATCGCTACACCGTCAGCCAATCGGCAACCTTGCTGCTGCTTAACCTATCGCTGGTCTGGCTAGAGACCGACTATCCGAGTGTGCGCCGCTTTATTGCGCCCTTTCTTGATTTGGCGACGATCGCGAGTGTGGCTTGGACAATCTCGGGTTTGCTGCGGCAGATTATTCGGGTGTACGGTATCGAAGTGATCCGCCGCCTGGGTTTGAATGTTGACGAGCTGATATTGGTGCTCGAAGCAACCCTGAATATCATCATCGCCACCTTTGCCCTGCTCACCTATGCCCAAGCGCGACAGTTTAACCTTGTCGGTCTGGTGGCAAGTTTAGGCATTGGTGGCCTGGCGCTCGCCTTTGCCGCCCAAAAAATTCTCGAGCAACTGCTGAGTACCTTAGTGCTGTATCTGGATCGTCCGTTCTCGACCGGTGAGTATATTCGCCTTGCCAATGGGCAGCTCGGTCGTGTCGAGTCGATTGGGGTTCGTTCAACCAAAATTCGGGCTACCGCCAAAAATACACTCTTGATTGTGCCCAACTCTAACCTCATCAGCATGGAAATCGAGAACGTCAGCCGCGCCAAAAAGCTCATGGTGATGCTCTATCTCGACTTTGATCGCGAACTCAACACCCAAGAAACCGCGCTGGTGCGCGAGATCATCTACGAAAGTGCCAGCACCGTCTTTGGTATTGACCCCAACAGCACGACCATTACCTACTTGCCTCAGGCCGATCACACCCGCGCCCGGATCACCTTCTTTATCCTTGGCTCAAGCGAGGGCTCCTTGGCTTTGCGTAAACGCCTGCTCGAACTTGCCAATGAAACCGTGGGCCAAAAGCTCCGCCAGCTCAATATTCGTTTTTCAATGGAAGATCCGACCGTTTATGTCGAATCACCGATTACGATCTAGGGCGCAGGTGGTTGCCTGATGTAAGTGGCTTGATCTGAATGGCCTGGTGTGAGCGCTTGTCTTGGCTCCTCGCTCTGTGAAGAAATATATAACCTGCTACGGCCAGGTACCTACGCCCCGAAAGAGGTGCGCTACTGTGAAAAGGAATAATAAGCCGGAGTTAAACCCTATGTTGGCTGCTGCCCTGAGCGAAACCCAAATTTTTACAATCCTCGGCCTTGCCATTGTGCCTGCCTTCTTGGCGTTGCTGCTGGGCTCATCCTTGGCTCGCTCGTAGTTTCGACGACAGCCAGGCAAGGGTAACTGGATCCACGTCCAGCCCTAACATTCGTTACTGACCCTGGGGTGTGTGCTGCTCCAGGGTTTTACGCATGGTCTTCAGATCGATTGGTTTGGCAATAAAGCCTGTTGCCCCCACCAGCTTGGCCTTGACGCGATCAACCACACCATCACTGGCGGTCACGATAATAATCGGTGTTTCCTTGAAGCTGCTGATCCGGCGCAGTTGCTCACAAATCTCGTAGCCGTTGGTCATGGGCATTACCAGATCGAGCAAAATCAAATCGGGCTTGTTCTCGAGCAGCAGGGGCAGCGCTTGGGTCGCATCGGTAATGCTTATTAATTGGCAGTTGAGCTTCCCCAACACTTGCGCCATGCGGTAGTTATCAATTGAGCTGTCTTCGACGTAGGCCACAAGGGGGCCGGTTTTCAGCAGGGGCTCGGCCTGTATCTGGGTTTGCAGAGGCATATCGATACCGAGATCATCGATGGGCTGCAAGACAAGGCAATCTTGAGCGATAAAGGGCAACAAAGAACGCATTAAGACTAGGGCCGGCTGGCTGAGTTTGACCGCTAGATCACGCACCGTGCGATCACCCGTGAGTAGGGCTTGGAGACGATCAAAGGCTTTGGCTGAGACCTTGGTTTTGAGGGTTGCACTATCGATGATGACGGGGGCAAGATTGGGCGAAAACCGCTCTAGGCCCTGACGCTGCCACGCCGCCCAGGTTTCGTTCACGGCGGCCCAATGAGTGCTGACAGCAAAACGGGGGTCGGTGTGGCATTTTTGAGGCAAACTGTGGGGCAGGCTATCTTGAGGGCTGGGGCGATAGGCCAGCACTTGAGCGGCCTCCAGCAGTAGCAGATCAAACAGCACCTCTTGGCTGAGGGCATAGCAAATCCTTAGGGCTTGACCCATGCTTAGTTGCCCGTTCGCGATCGCGGGCTCTAGGGCTTTGTAGATGGCATAGTCGCGATGGAGCTCACGGGGTACTTGGCTGATGCGCGTTTTCTGCAGCTGCAGTTGCCGCCGCAGCCGCCGCAAGGGGTGCAAGCCACCATCAGCACCAACAAGGCTGCCGTTGAGCCAGTGTAGAGTCCAGACCTGATTGCTGAGGTCGCGGGCATACACTTGACCCGTAAACTGCCGCTCAGTACAGGTCAGCAGCACTTGCTGCAAACGAGGTTGACTCACGTTTAGAAGACCCTACTCCGGTTAGTGTCCATTGTAGCGATGCCTACGTACGTGGGTGTACGTAAGAGTACAGGACTGGCTGTGGCATTGTCCCGAACACACTACGTATAAGTACGGATTGATTGTCTATGCAATCCGTGGGGTCAATCGACCGCCACCCGACTAGGCCAACGTTACAGCAGCGCGTTTGTAGGCTTCATCGAGGGTTTCGGCCAGGGTGGGATGGGTGTGTACCAGATGCGACAGGGCCGTGACATTCTCCCGCTTCGCGATCGCCTGGGAGGCTTCGTGAATGAGATCGGCAGCATGGGGGCCAAAGATATGTGTGCCCAGGAGCTCGCCAGTGGCTTTGTCAAAGATGATCTTCACCAAGCCATCGGTTTCACCCGAGGCAATCGCTTTGGAGTTGCCACCAAAGTAGGTGCGCACGGTGCCCACGCTGTAGCCCTCGGCCTTAGCCTGGGGCTCCGTCAGGCCAACAAAGCCCATTTCGGGGTGAGTAAAGACGGCTGCCGGAATGCTGCGGTAGTCCATGTGACTGACACGGCCACAGATATTTTCGACGACGGCAATGCCCTGAGCCGCGGCGGTATGGGCCAACATCATCTGACCTGTGGCATCGCCAATCGCCCAAACGTGGGGCACATCGGTGGCCATGCGGCTATCCACACCAACAAAGCCACGCTTGCTGATGGCAACCCCAATCGCTTCGAGGCCCAAATCCTTCGAGACCGGAATCCGCCCGGTCGCCACCAAGCAGCCATCAACCTCAAGGGTATCGCCTGTGGAAAGTTCGAGTTTGACGGGGGTGCCGGGGGTAATCGTTTTGGCAAGCACACCCACAAGGGTTTCGATGTTGCGACCCTTGAGCAGGATTTTTTGGGCAGCGCGGGCAATATCGGGATCAAAGGCGGGCATGAGCTTATCCATGGCCTCGATCATCGTTACCTTGCAGCCCAAAGCTGTGTAGACATCGGCAAATTCGAGGCCAATGTAGCCGCTGCCGATAATTGCGAGGTGCTCGGGCAGGCGCTCGAGTCGAACCGCCTGATCGCTGGTAAACACAGTCTCGCCATCGATGCTGATGCCAGGCGGGACAAAAGGTACCGAGCCGGTGGCAATGATGACATCGGTGGTGCTGTAGTCCTGTTCGCTGCCATCGGCTGCCGTAACAACCACAGTTTGTGCCGCTTTCAGACGACCGCGACCTTCGATAATCGTTACACCTAGCTTTTGCAGCGATTTGGTCAAATCACCCCGAATTTTACCGACAACCGTGTTGGCGTGCTCGGCAACAGCGGCCCGGTCAAACTGAACAGAGCCAACCGAGATGCCCAGGTGGGAGGCGTCGGCAATTTCGCGCAAGCGCCCCGCAACCGAAAGCAAGGCTTTGGAGGGGATACAGCCTCGGTTGATGCAGGTACCACCCATATCACCCGCCTCGACGATCGCGACCTTGAGACCACATTCGACGGCATGGAGGGCGGCACCGTGACCACCGACACCGGCACCGATAATCATCAGGTCGAAATCCATGGGGAGGCTCCTGCTACGGGACTGTTTGTTATCTGTCTATTATCCGCCAGTCTGGGACGCCCTAAGCCCAGGTTTGGCCCGTTACATCTTGCCAGCGGCCTTGGCTCACGGCACGGAGGGCTTCTTTGAGATTAACCGCACCGCTGTAGATCGCTTTACCGACAATCACCCCCGCCAAGTCGCTTAGTTGCAGCAGCGAAAGAATATCGCTGAGGGAGCCAATACCGCCCGAGGCAATGACCGGAATATGGCTGGCTGCTTGCACGGCGCGTAGTTGTTCGAGGTTCGGCCCCTTAAGGGTGCCATCACGCAAAATGTCCGTGTAGATAATGGCCGCCGCCCCCATGGCGCTGACTTGGGTGGCTAGATCGGTGGCGCGAAGGGTGGCTGTTTCCCGCCAACCTCGGGTGGCTACTAAACCCTGCCGCGCATCGATACCAATGACAATCTGTTGGGGGTGGGCTTGGCAGAGGCTTGCGACTTGATCAGGATCTTCGACCGCTAATGTACCGACAATCACCCGTTCGACACCCATATCGAGTAACTGAGCCGCTGTTTGGGCGGAACGCACACCGCCCCCGACTTGGACAGGGATTGGCAGGGCGGCGACAATGTGGCGAATGAGGGGATAGTTGGTGGGATCGCCTGTGCGGGCAGCATCGAGATCGACGAGGTGCAAGCGCTGGGCACCCTGGTCGTGCCAATGTTGAGCCATGGCAATGGGGTCATCACCAAAGGTTTCGACCTGGTCGTAATCACCCTGGTGGAGGCGGACACAGGCACCACCCAGAAGATCGATAGCGGGAATAACGTCAAGCATGGTCGATTACATGATTACTGAAGGGTTCATGGATTCAGAGAGAACTCTACTAGGCCGGACTAACCATCGCGATCGCGAGGCGAAGAATCAACACCTCTTTGCCCTCACAGACCAAGCAAAGAAATTCTGGGTCTTGCCAGCGAACGCTACCCCGCAGCACCGTACCTGTTGTCGTTGTTACATTGAGTTCGATTTTGTCGCGAATGCAACGCTGAAACCAGCGGGTACTGGGTATCGCGGTATCAAGCTCGGCCACACTTCCTCGCACGATCACTCTCCGTTAGTGTGCCACGCTCGGGCAAGCGCTGAAAAAATTCCTCGCTCAGACCACAGCGATGTGAGCTTAATGACAAAATTGAGCTGCGGCAGAGAACTTCTTCTCCCTGCAGAAGGAATTAACGCATACAGTGTCAGGCGGCGACCTCAACATAGGCCGATGAAGTGACGGGTGGTGGGATCTCCAAGCCTTCCAACTTCAAGCCATCCAAGTGAAACTCTACCGCCTCACGCATGTTGTGTTCAACGTCTTCACGGCTTGCCCCCGTCGAAACACATCCCGGTAAATCTGGAGAATAGGCAGAATATCCAGTTTCTGTCTGCTCAATTACGATGAGATACTGCGTCATTTCAAACCTGCTT
>CAZAGN010000038.1:9559-24757 GCA_964484905.1 uncultured bacterium
TCCAGTTTCTGTCTGCTCAATTACGATGAGATACTGCGTCATTTCAAACCTGCTTCAGGAGTCTAGTCAGGGCACAGCTGTGATGTTAGATCGGTTAGCGTAGACACACCTGATTTAGATGTGACCCATGTACTTGCGTGATGCAATTGTAAACCTCCAACCGAACCTAGTGGCTTGGCGGCGGCATTTGCATCAAAACCCTGAGCTGGGCTTTCAAGAACACGATACAGCCGCCTTTATCAGCAGCCAACTCGCGGAGATTCCGCATCAGGGTGGCATTGCCCAAACCGGTATTGTCGCCACGATCAAAGGCGCTTTGGCGGGGCCAACGATCGCGATTCGGGCCGATATGGATGCTCTGCCAATTCAGGAAACCAACACGGTAGCTTACCGTTCACAGCGCCCCCAGACGATGCACGCCTGTGGTCATGATGGTCATGTCGCGATCGCGATTGGGGTGGCGCGGTTGCTGTGGCAGCAGCGACCGCAGTTGCGGGGTACGGTCAAAGTCATTTTTCAGCCCGCCGAGGAAGGCCCTGGTGGGGCGCAGCCGATGATTGAGGCCGGTGTTGTCGCGGATGTCGCGGCGATTTTTGGCCTGCATCTTTGGAATACGCTGCCTGTGGGCACCATTGGCATCAAGTCGGGTTTTTCGATGGCCAACGCCAACCGCTTCAAGATTTACATTCAAGGCAAGGGTGGTCACGGTGCCTTGCCGCAGCAGACTGTCGATGCCGTGGTCGTCGGTTCGGCGGTTGTGCAAGCGCTGCAAACGATTGTGGCGCGGCGGGTCAACCCCCTCGATTCAGCCGTCGTCTCCATCGGTCGTTTCCGCGCCGGGGATACCTATAACGTTATTGCGGGTGAGGCGGAATTATGGGGGACAGCCCGCTGCTTTACGCCCGAATTGGCAACCCAACTGCCCCAAATGATTGAGCAAGTTGTGGCCGGTGTGTGCGCCACCTATGGGGCCAGCTATCACTTTGAGTATTTGCCGGGTTACCCCGCCGTTGATAATGACGCCCAAGCTGCCGAGTTGATGCAAAATGTCGCGATCGCGATGGGGGCCCACGTCGTGCCCGAAATGACCCTCGGCGGTGAAGACATGGCCTATTTTCTCCATGCGGTGCCGGGATGCTATGCCTTTGTTGGCTCCGCCAACAGCATTTTGGGGCTGAACTTCCCCCACCATCACCCCTGCTTTGACTTTGATGAGACGGCGCTAGGCATCGGTGCTGAACTGCTCTTGGGCTGTATAGAGTGCTACACGGGCAGTCAACTCACACTTGCTGCTATTCGGGCTCAAGCCAAGCTTGGATGACGCGCCCTAGAGTGTGCCTGTAATATGCAGGCCACTCGCCATAATCGGGCGGTTATTCATATATGTCCCGACAATAGTATTGCCACTGCGATAGATAGGACGATTGGTATAGATAGTACCGACAATGTCGTGCTGACTCGCTTCAATGGGGCGACCGTTAAAGTAGGTATCTGACACAGCCAAACCTGAAGCCACAATGGGGCGATTTTTCATAAAAGTGCCCACGATCGCGAGGGTAGCGGCTTGAATGGGACGAAGAGCGAGTGCGCCCGGTGCGCCTTCACGGATTGCGAGCTCTGCCATAACTGACCTCTATCGAGAGTACGTGTGCTTTCTCTAGTATCGCTCAAATGAGTTCTTGCCGAAAAACCTCCCCTATTGTGGGGAGGTCATGGCTACAGCTCAATGCTCAGTTATCGTAGTCAACCTGGATACGCCCTAGGGCCACTGGGCTTCATCAGCAATCCGAACTGCGGCCGGATTATTAACCCCCAGCAGCGTCAAATTAAGCGTATCCGCCTTAAAATCACCCGCCATGGTTTCGACCCGCTCGGGCAAGGGGGTGCCTGGTACAACCGGAAACTCATTATTAGCGGCCGCAAACTCAGTCTGCACCTCCCGCGATGACAAGAACTCAAGATACGCCTGGGCATTCTCGGGATTAGGAGCTGTAGACACCATACCCGCACCACTGATATTCACATGGGTGCCCCGATCATCCTGGTTGGGGAAGAACATGCCGACAGACTCAACTACGGCTTGATCCGCCGGCTCACTTGATGCAGCCAATCGTAAGTAGTAGTAATGGTTGCCAATCGCTAGGTCGCATTGACCCGCCGCCACAGCCCGAATTTGATCCGTATCGCCGCCCTCAGGTGGCCGAGCCAGGGCACGCGATATCCCTTGTGCCCACTCCAGGGCTGCATCTTCACCGGCATTGGCAATCACCGAAGCCAGCAACGACTGGTTATACACATTGGAGGAGGTACGTACACAAACGCGGCCTTCCCATTCGGGCGTAGCCAGGGCTTCGTAGGTCGAGAGCTCACTAGGATCAACAGTGGCTTTGTTGTAATAGATCACCCGGGCACGGCGGGTAAAGCCAAACCAGAGGTTATCCTCATGCTGATACTCAGCCGGAATGCGAGTTTCGAGCAAAGTCGAGTTGACAGGCGCAAAAATGCCTGCTTGTTCAGCACGGTAGAGACGGGCAACATCAACGGCGACAAAAACATCAGCAGCGCTATTAGCCCCTTCGCTCTTAATTCGCTCAAGCAGCTCGTCGGCATCACCTTCAATGATGTTGACCTCAATGCCCGTTTGCTCGGTAAAGGCGGCATAGAGGTCTTCGTCAGAGCCGTAGTGACGCGAGGTGAAAATATTGACTTCACGTGCAGAAACGGCTTGAGCGCCACACAGCACGGCCATGAGAGCCAAAACCCCCATCTTGATCTTCATAACTGCAAAACCATAAAAAACTCAGTGGTTACATCGAATCACTTGCTGAGAGTCTATGTCAATAGCTAAGGAGAATCTTTTGCAGCAGCTGCTACAACAGTTAAGATACACCACCTATGGGAACTTTGAAAAACGTTTATTCGTCGCCCCTCTACCGCTTTTCACGTGCAGACAGTTATCTGAATCCGAACGGGTGGCGACATCCCACCTAAAAACTTAACGAGAAAACTTAATGAGAATAAGTCTTAACCTAAGCTGAAACTATAGTGGCTAGCTTAGCGGCGTCATTCGTCAACCTAACCTCACTATCTGACCTCCCTCTCATCCGTTAACCTCGGCATAAATATTGGAGTTACTAACTTTAACTGACTAATTTTCTATCCGTAAGCCAGAGTCACTGAGATGCTCAGGCCAACCAACAAAACGTTTTGCGAACATGCCAATCTTGCTAACTTGCAACTGGATCAATCAAGCCGTCGGCAGCCACACCTGACCTATGCCGCCTGTAAAATCCGCTCCAGCTTGTCCTGTTGCCGATCGTGAATTTGTTCTGGAAAGACTAGCTCAACCCGCAACAACGAACCCTGACTATCTTCAGCGAGCGTTGCCGCCTGAACCTCAGCAACAAAGTTCCGGCCAATGTCGCGAGGTAAACTACCCGTCAGCGAGATACCCACTAAGGGCCGTGTCGTCTCCAGGCGCTGCTGCGCTCTCTGCAATGACGGCTCGTAAATATCAATAAGCATGCTACGCACGCCCATCTCGGTAATGATGCCGGGGTAGTTTCTCCCTTCCCAGAACAACTTGGCTACCATTGAAGTCTGTTTGCGAATTGCACGTTTGGGTGCAGGTCGAAAATCTTGGAGCACTCGCCCAAGCGCCGTTATCAAAAACCACAGCGAACTAAAGGCATTATCTTTATCCGAGCGATCTTGGGAATACCACTCCGCCACATCTGAGTAGAGCACAATCGCCAGGTTGTCCATCTCTACCTGGGATAGCTCACCAAAATCAACAGCAATCGCTGTTTTGCCATCGCGAGGCGGAAACTTAGTAACAACCTGCGCCTTCGGAATCACCACCCGAGCCCCAAAATCACCCACCAACTCAACTTCAACCACATCCAGCAGCGCCGGTGCTTGATCGAAAGTGATTCGCGCACCCGTCTCGCTCACATTGTCGGTATGGCCCACATAGGTACGGCCCCGGGTAGTCAGTATACAAAGCATCTTCCGCTCAAGGCGATGGGTACGCCGAAGCTGCGGCTGCTCGAGCGCCACCAATACCGAGGGCAAAAGCAAGAGCATATTAAACACACCCCAGCCCGCGTTCACCATAATGGCTTGGTACTCTTCAGGGCGCAGCAATAACCAAAAAGGCACCGTTGCCAGGGCAAAAAGAATTATCCCTACCGTAATTACCAGCAACTTCGATGATTCCCAGTCAAAGTCACGCTTGGTCACCACCAAACCTTTGTCAGTGACGTTAAAGCTGCCTAGCTTAGGGTTAATCATCGCCATCACAGTCACATAAGCGGTCTGAAACGCCAATGAGTACTCGAATAGCTCATTCCAGAACGAAAAGCGCACGTGCTTTTGAGGAATATAGTTGGTATTCAGCGACAGCAAAATATGAGGGATGGCGTAGGATAGGGTCACAAAACCCAAACCCCGCACAGGATTAATACCAAATAACAGATATAGAGGCGGCGCAAAGGCATAAATCAGGCGCGGAACACCATAGAAAAAGTGAGACGTTGCACTGAAATAGCACAAACGTTGCGGCAGCGAAAGGTTGAGTTTTTTGTTGGTCAGGGGGTTCTCGATGCGCAAAATTTGGGCCATACCCCGTGCCCAGCGCACCTGCTGACCCACATACGACGAGAATTTTTCAGGCGCAAGCCCTGCCACCATAACTTTGGTGTGGTACACCGACTCATAGCCCAGCGAGTGCAAGCGGAAAGCGGTGTGACAATCTTCGGTTACGGTCTCGACGGCAATGCCGCCCACTTGCAGCACATACTCTTTGCGGACGACGGCGGCTGAACCGCAGAAAAAGGCAGCATTCCAAAAGTCATTACCGGGCTGAATCGTTTTGTAAAACAGCTCGTTTCCTACAGGAATGCGTCCTTTGGTCAGAAGATTGCGTTCATAAGGATCAGGGTTATAAAACCAGTGGGGGGACTGGGCAAGGGCAACCTTGGGGTTATAAAAATAGCCCACCATTTCTTGGAGGATGCAGCGGGCTGGCATATGGTCGCAGTCCAGAATAAGGACAAGCTGACCTGGTGTTTTAGGGAGAGCTGTGTTGATGTTGCCAGCCTTGGCATGCTCATTATTATCGCGCGTCAGCATTGTTACGCCGACTTCATCACACATTTCTTGGAGCTTTTGACGGCGAGCGCGGTACTTTTCGGCACGGCCATCATCGAGGACAAAAATATTAAACTTGTCGGCGGGGTAATCGATCGCCTTGGCACACAAAGCTGTCTTGCGGACAATCTCCACATCTTCGTTGTAGGTCGGAATGTAAATATCGACCATAAAGAGATCGTCGTGGGCGACTGTGCTCAAATCAAGGGGCTTGCGATCAAGCAGCTTAACAGTCTGAAAGTAGCTGAGCAACAGTGTCAGAATTGCGTACAGCTCTGCAGCAAACAACAGTAGCGAGGCAATACTATTGAGCACACCCGAAAAGTTAAGGGTGCCGTTGATGCGGTAAACCAGGTAGCGGCTGGTTGTGATGATACTCAGCCAGATCATGAACAGGTGAATCTGCTCACTTAGGACTGGATTATTAAACTTCTCTTCGAGACGAAGCAGCAAAACGCTGAAGGCTAGCGTCATGACCGCCAGAAGGAACTGCTGATTGGGGGTCAGCGCCGTCATGATGAGCGGCAACGACATGACAAACACAAACACGAGCACAAGTGCGGTTTGCCAGGCTTTGGCGCGCAGCAGCATCACCTCGAGTTGGGTTGCAAGCTTACTGAGCGGCGCTTTGAAACCTGACAACTGCCGTCCCAGCAGTCGCACCAAACCCCAGAGACTATTGCGAATCGTTAGCATACCCCTAGATTAGCTGTCTTTGCGGGAATGGCCCGAACTCCGTTGGAAATGGACAACCTTAAGCTTGTGCGTATCAGGTGCGGCCAAGGGCATCTCAAAAAAGCCAGCTTCAGCCTCTGGATCATCTTTAAATGCCGCCAGCCAGTCCTCGAGGTTGTTACGCGATTGGGGCCGTTTGGCTGGTGCTTGCTGCTGCTGCAACCACTGATCCCAAGCAGACAGTACCGAGCCGTCTCCCACGTGATCGCTAGTAGTGGCGGGGGCAAGCCATGCTTCCAGACCTGCTAGGGCCTCTGGCACCGGCAATTCTGCCGTTTCTGATGGCAAGGTTGAGGCTTCGAGCCACCGATCCCAAGGCATGGCTACGGGGTCTTGAGCGGCTGGGTCTACCGTAGCTGGGGCAGGCGTAAGGACATCTGAGGCGCTGTCTGCAAGGTCAGCTTCTGGCGAGGCAGCTACCTGTGGGGATTCGCTGAGACCCAACACAGCGTAGGCAGCCGTGGTTTGGCTAGTAGCATCAGCGGCTGATCTAGTCTCAGCGGCGGGCTGAATTGGGGAAACAGCTGGTTGGGCGACAGGCTGAACTTTGATTGGGGGTGATGCTGTAACAACAAGAGGCTCGGGTGGCCTTGTCGGCTGAGCGGGTGCTGCTGCCGGTGGTGACTGAGGTGAGGGTTGACCAACGACGGGGTGCCCGGTCGGCGCCGGCTTAACATGGGCTGCTTCTGGCTGAGCTTGAATCTGTGGGGGGGGATCTTGGGCTTCAAGATGCGTTGGTTGTGCGGTGAGGGGAGCCTCGGGGACGTAGGCGCGGCTGGTGGCAATACTACGCTGTGCGGGAGAAGGTAGGTCGACTGTCTGTAGCCGTTCGTGAAGTGCAGTGTAGACACTAACCATTTCGGCAGCAAGGCGAGTGGGTGGCGCGACTTCGCTATCAGCCGGAGTGTAAGCGCGGCTGGCAGCAGTATTACGCTCGTGACTGACAACAGCTGCTTGCTCAAAGCGGTCTTGAAGGGCACCGTACACATGTAAAGCTTCACCCGAGATTGTTGCACCGGCGTGAGTGGATGCCGGCGATGGTTCCGCTGCTTGGGCAACAACTGTCTGTGGGGCCTGAGCATGGACAGGTTGAGTGGGTACGACTTCGGGGTTGAGATGGATAGGTTGAGGCACTGTTCTGGGTGCTGCCGCAGGAGCCGCAGGAGCCGCAGCGACGGGCTCGACCGTAATAAAGGGATCATCTACCAACATCTCGGCAATGATTTCGGGAGCTTGGGGCATCGCCTCAGCAGCATCAAGAAATGAATCCAGGCCAGCGGCGGCCAGGTTTGCACTAGAAAGCTTTAGTTCATCAATTTGAATTTCTTTTTCGTGAAGCTCAGCCCGAAGTGTTTCACGCTCATTTTCGAGAGCAATATTACGCTTAGTTGATGAATTCCAGCCTGCTACCGTCATTGTTGTCAGGCCGGCCCCCATACTAACAACCAACGAGAAGGCAATGTAGGGCAGAGATACATCGCGAATAATACCGTCGTAGACGACATCACGATCCATGCGGATTGTGACTTGGCGCTCGCCAACAAAGACAAGCGGGGTTGCAAAGGCTGCGAAGACAGCACTAGCTACTAGAAGCGTCGGTGCCAGTGCGTCTTTGAGGGATGCCATTTATTATTCTCTCAAGTACAACGGGCAGGCTGAATCACTCACTTACATGCTATCTCTTGGCTAGCAAACGGTAGTAGCCCTAACCTATACGCAATAGTACCCAATTCTCTAAAAATGGAGCACGCGTGAATCCGCAATTTCTCAGTTAATTGGGCCGAGGCTCTGATTGACTGAGTAACCCTGGGGCAAAACCCATAAAACCTTCATGGAGATACCACCGAAAACGAGTTATGACCGTGAAGCTAGTTCAGGTCAGTTACTCAATTTCCTGGGGAGACCGACCCCCTGAAACCGTTGTGCCATCTAGTTCTATCAAGACGGAAAGGTATATCGAGAACTCAAAGCACAAAACAGGATGACTGCAGGTGATCGCTCTTAGTATGTAGTTTTGTAACAAACGGAAAAGATTCCTTTTGAGATGCGGAGACTAGCGATAAAAGCCTAATGAATGAACACTTTACAGGGTCACTGGATAAGTATTTTTTGAGCTTGAAGTAACAACCTGGTTAAGTGCCTAGTGTGTCTTTAGTATCTTTGAGCGCTTTAAACTCTATGGGTAGTGTCTTTGTTGAGGAAGGGAAGTTCAAGGCACGATGAGCCGTGCCAGAGGGTTTGAGTCGTTGTCTGGAAATCTGACCACTGAGCCGTGGCTGGCCATTGACCTGTATTGGGGTTGCGGTCGATCCAGGGATAGGCAGCACTGCTGAGGCAGAGTTGGAGGCGATCGCGAGGGAAGAGTGTCCAGCAGGTGGGGCGCAGGCTGATGTGAATGTGTGTGCGCTGATCGGGTGTGTGGTTGCAGCGATAGACACCGGCGGTCAATAAAAGGATGCGGCCTGAGGGTTCGATTTTGCTGAGACGGATAACCCAATCGCAGGTGGGTGCTGTGGTGCTAACCGACAAGCTTACCGTAGGGCTGCCGCAGAGGGTGTGAGTTTCGCTGAAAGGGGCGCTGGTGTAGAGCAGCAAATCACGGCGCTGCTGTACAGGGCGTTGATCAACGGGGCCGTAGGCGGTGGCGGGGGTGGCAATGCGGGGGTCATAGACATAGGTATCCCAGCCCCCAGAGTCGGGCATGGTCTCGACTAATTCGCCTTCACTGTCGGGGCCGCTCGCGAAGCCGTTGCTGTGGAGACATAGGGTCTTGGTATGGGTTGGCAGGGGCCACTGGTCAGCCTGGTGCCAACGGTTCTGCCCCAGCTCAAATATCTGCACCGGCGCACCGAGATCCTGGGGTTGCTCGGTCAACCAAAGCTTAAACCAGCGCACCTGATAGGTATCAATCATTCGCGATCGGGCGGACTCGCCACAATCCATTTCACCCACTTTTTGCGACCAGGGCAGATGCTGCCAGGGGCCGATGATCAGATGCTGTGGCTGTGTACTGTGCTGCCGATAGGTTTCGTAGGCGGCCAGGGTCGCGACAATAAAGGGGTCAGTCCAACCGGCAATGTGAAGCGCTGGTAGCTCCTGCGGTGGGATCTGCTGCTGGGCATAGCGGGCTTGTGCGGGCGGTTGCAGCCAGTCTTGACCAAAGTCGCAATCGGCCAACAGGGGCAGCTCGTTGAGGGGGGTGTAGTCGAGCCAGTCGGCCATCCGCAGTCGCGATTTACCTAGCATGGTCGCTTGAGGTTCTTGTTGGTGAAACTGGGCTTGATCTTGGGCCAGTTGGACCGCCCAGGGGACCACAAAATCGAGGGCCAGGGCTCCACCCCAGAGATTCCAGCCCTCGGTAAAGTTCAGGGTCGCCATGGCAGGCGCAAGCGTCATCAGCCCCGCTGTACCTGCCGCCATAAACTGGGTCACGCCCTGATACGAGAAGCCATACATTCCCACACGGCCATTGCTCTGAGGCAGTTGCCGACACCAGGCAATCGTGGTTTGGGCATCACTCACCTCAGCCGCTTGAAAGGGGTAAAACTGGCCACCCGAGCGGTCACAGCCACGTACAGCTTGGATGACAACGATAAAGCCTTGGGCCGCATACCAACTGGGGTGGGCGTAGGTCACTGTTGAGGCAATCTCACAGCCATAGGGCAAGCGCATCAGAAGAACGGGCAGGGGCTCGTTGATAGTCTCAGGCTCATAAATGTGTGACTGCAGCGTCACACCATCAGCCATAGGAATAAATGTTTCGCGGCGATTAATCATAGAGACGCCATTCGAGATATGGCCCGAGTAAAGCGTGTAAGGCCCTGGGGGAATTCTGACAAACACATTCAAAGGGTGAGGCTTAAACAGGTGAGCTCAGAGGGCATCATCCGGCGGCAGGCGGAACTGAAGCTGGCTCTGGCCTTCGGTGGTAAAAGTATCATTCGCCATATCGAGTGTAATCAGCGATGACGAGATCCGATCTGCCCCCCGACAGGTGACATCAAGGGCTTCTTGCCCCGGTATATTTTCGACAGTGCTCAGGTCTGTGGTGTTGCCGTCACCACGGTCGCACAAGAGGGCAGGTGTCGATTCGCCTGTAAGCGCAAGGGTTTGCGGGCCATCGAGATAGGTGGCAACATCACCCTCAGCGGCACGGCTTGGCTGGATGATAAGCACCTCCTGAAAGAACTGGGCATCGTTAGTGCGTTGGTCGATCTCAACCCGTTCGGCATAGATAATGGTGGGCCGCTCGAGGCTATCCCGCACTTCTTGATCATCCAGCCTGAGCCAATCATCTTCAATTTGCTCGATACGGACATTGCCCTGGAGGACAATCATCTCGGGCGTAATATCGGCAATGTCAGCCACACCCCGTCGCCCCCGTTGAATAAAGGTGACCGGCCCCGAGAATTGGGCTCGCTCGGTAACGGAGTTGTAGATCAGCTCGCTGGCATCAACGCTGGTTTCTGAACGTTGTAGGTCGGCATCACCCCCTTCGATTTCACTCTGGCGGTATTCGACACCACCCTCAAACAAGAAAATTTTGTCGCGGTGGTTGCCATTCATTCGCTCAGACTGGAGGCGGCGGGAGGGTTCTTCGAGAATGACGCCATCAACCAGGAGGCTCTGGGATTCGCGGCGTTTGAAGGTGCCCCGGGGCGAGGTAATCACGGTATCGCCCTGCTCGATGACAAGGTCGCCCTCACCCCGAGCAATTTCGGTGGAGCGGTCATAATCAAGGCGGTCAGCGACAATCGTGACCTCTTCGTTGCTGCTGGCTTGGCTAAGCTCCACAGTTGAGGCAATCAGTTGACTGGGTTGGTGTGTAAAGAGAACGGAGCCGGAAAACTCAGCATATTCAGCCGCAGAGTTATGGGACAACTGGCTAGCTGTGATGAAAGCTTCGGAGCGTTGCGGGTTAGTGACTGCCTCTAGCTCACGCTGGCGGTACTCAACCCCACCCTCGAATAGGAAGATTCTGTCGCTGTGATCACCGTTCATTCGTTCCGAGCGTAAGTAAAGCGAAGGCTCTTCAAGCGTTACGCCACCAACAAGCGAGCTCTGGGATTCGCGGCGCTCGAAGGTGCCCCGGGGTGAGTTAATGACCGTACTACCTTGCTGAATGACAAGATCCCCTTCACCATGAGCAATTTCGGTTGAGCGGTCATAGTCAAGGCGAGCCGCGACGATAGTCACATCTTCGTTGTCGCTGGCTTGGCGGGGCTCAGTGGCCGCAGCAATCAGCTTGCCTTCGTAAGCGGTGAGGGCAGAAAAGGCAAAGTCGAAAAGACCAGAATTACCTGTGAGGGTGACATCGTTGCCACGCAGCGTAAAGGGCTCAGGCATATCAATATGCTCTTCGGGTGTAATTTCGAGAGCATCCGTGCGCAGTTCAGAGCCATCGGTGCTTGAAACAACGACATTTTGGCGCAAGCTGAGTCGGTTTTGCTGCGAGTTGAATACAGCTTGATCGGCAAACCAGCGGATTTCATCTTGCTCAGCAAAAAAGAGCGAATCAGCACTATCCGCTGTGGTGTTGCCATAAAACCAACCATTGGCGCCCTGGTCGAAGCGCTGCTGCTGGCCTTCCATACTGGCTTCCTCGGCCAACAGTCGCCAGCGCTGGATTCCCCCTTGGCGACCCACAAGATCGACGCTGCGGTTCACCACATCGGGCTGTGTTTCCTCAGGCGGCGGCGGGAGCTCGATATCTTCAATTTGCCAGAGCACACCCCAGGCTAAAAGACCCGCTAGGGTTGCTGTGCCAACAAAGGCAACAAGCAAGGGAGAGCGACTCATATTAGCCCGTCCTGAATACTGGTGTCTCAACTCTAACGTGGTGATTTGCCTGGAGGCTGAGAGAGGTAGCCAAGGTGCTGTCTACTCAAGGCTGTACCAGTCTTGAAGCCACTGGCGCATCTGGGTGATTTCCTCGACTTGAGCCGCCTTAATCGCTTCGGCTAAAGTCAGCATTTCGGGCCGCTGGGAGCGTTCGAGGGCATCTTCGGCCATAACAACAGCACCTTCATGGTGCGGAATCATCGCTTCGAGAAAGCGGCGGTCAAAGTCGGGGTCGGCCAGGGGCACATCCATTCGCATGGCGACAATCACCTCATCGCTCATTTGCATCATGTGATTCATGTCGGCGTGCCACATATAACGAAAGCTGCGGGCGCGCGGGTACCATTCGCTACGCCAGGTTTCAAGCTGTTCGATTTCGACGGCTTGGGTGGCAATAATCGCCTCGGCAAGGGCAAGAATTTCGGGACGTTGGGAATGGGTGAGGGCTTGCTCGGCCATAATAACGGCACCTTCGTGGTGAGGCACCATGGCATCGATAAAGCGCAGATCAAAGTCTTCGTCGGCGGGGCCCAGATCAAAATCAGCGTGATCATGGGCAGCCGCGCTGTCGCCTGTACCCATGTTGCTATCACCACCGTGGTTCATGCCACTGTGATCCATACCCCCATGATCCATGCCGCCGTGGTTCATAGCCACACTAGGGCTGGCGGTGAGAGCAAGAGCACCGAGAAGTGCGAGCAGACGGTATGCCATGAATGTTGCCTCTTGAAAGCGATGCGACGAGTGTTTGAGCGATCTAGATACAACGCGAGAATATCGCGAAATATTACAAAATTTATGTATATTATGAAGCCCAAAAGGGGTAGCCGGAAAGGGCCTCAGCTGAAGCAGGGCTTACGCATCTGCGCAGTTGCGATGAATTGAGTCGTAGACCGTTGGCGGGTGAGCAATGGGGCGATAATAGAAGTGTTCTTGACTCCAGCGCTCATTGTGGTTGCATCAACCGAAACTCCGACCAAGTTGCGCTACTCCGTTACGGGCTCGCGGCGCTTTAGTACGTATTTTTGGGCGCTGGGCTGCACGATTGGCGGTGTTGGCTTTACGTTGGCTGGGCTATCGAGCTATTTTGGCCAGAATCTGCTGCCCCTGTCTAATCCTGAGACGCTGATTTTTATTCCTCAGGGGATTGCGCTGCTGTTTTATGGGGTGGTGGGTTCGGCAACGGCGGCCTATCAATATCTCAGTTTGGTCTGGAACTTGGGTGGTGGCTATAACGAGTTCGATCGCGAGACGGGCAAGGTAACGATCTTCCGCGAAGGTTTTCCGGGCAAGAATCGCAAAATCAAGTTTGAGTACAACATCAAAGATGTGCAGGGTTTGCGCGTCGAGCTGAAAGAGGGGCTGAATCCGAGTCGGCAGATTTTCTTGCGGGTTAAAGGGCGCGGTGAGATGCCGCTGACCCGGGTTGGTCAGCCCCTGCCTCTGACGACGATTGAGAATCAGGCGGCGGAGATCGCCCGTTTCTTGTCGGTGACCATTGATGGGCTCTGAGATTTAGGCCCTGGGTATGGGTGCAGAAACCAGTTTACGGCAGGACACCATTGTCGCGATCGCGACGGCGATTGTGCCCGCCCAGGGCAGTGTCGGTATTGTCCGGCTGTCGGGTGATCAGGCACTGGCGATTGCGCAGCAGATGACGCACAGTCAGCAACCTTGGGAAAGCCACCGCTTGCGCTATGGCAAGCTCTACGACGGCGAAACGCTGCTAGATGAGGCGTTGTGTGTCTGGATGCAGGCGCCGCGCTCGTTTACCCGTGAAGATGTTGTTGAGTTTCACTGCCACGGCGGCATTGTTGTGGTGCAGCAGATTATGCAAACCTGTGTGCGTTTGGGGGCACGGCTGGCGCAGGCGGGCGAATTTAGCCTCAGAGCGTTTCTGAATGGTCGGATTGATCTGACCCAAGCCGAGGGCATGGCCGATTTGGTAACGGCGCAGTCACAGGCAGCGGCCCAGATGGCCTTGGCCGGTCTGACGGGTCAGTTGGCGCAGCAGGTACGTACCTTACGAGAGCAGGCGCTCGATTTATTGGCGGAACTCGAAGCCCGCATTGATTTTGCCGAGGATTTGCCGCCGCTGGATCATGATCTAGCCGCAGTCAGTTTGCAGCAACTGCGGGGGCAAGTCGATACACTCTTGGCAACGGCGGCGCGGGGTGAGTTACTGCGACAGGGCATCAAGGTCGCGATCGTCGGTCAGCCGAATGTCGGTAAATCGAGTTTGCTTAATGCCTGGAGTGGTCAGGATCGGGCGATTGTCACCGATTTGCCGGGGACGACGCGGGATGTTGTCGAGTCAACGCTCGTGGTCGGTGGTATCCCGATTCGCGTGCTCGATACGGCGGGTATTCGCGATACGACCGACCGGGTTGAACAACTAGGCATTGAACGCGCCCTGAATGTCGCCCAAGACGCCGATTTAGTGATTATGGTGATTGCGGCCCCGCTCGGTTGGGGGAATGCAGAGCAGGCGATTTTGGATCGTTTAGGCGCGAAACCCCGCCTGATTGTGTTGAATAAGCGTGACCTCGGTGAGCCTGCCTGCCCGCATACCGTTATTCCCGCTCAGTTTCAGGGTGATGTCGCCGCCCAGCAGGCCAGTATCGAGCGGCTCGAGGCAGCAGTCCTGGCTCAGTTTCAGCAGCAGCTAGCCCCCGGCGCCCAGACGATCGCGATTAATCAGCGGCAAACGGTGGGGCTAGAGCGCGCCAAACAGGCATTGGCACTTGTGGCCCAAGCGATGCAAGCCGATTTAGCCTACGATTTTTGGACGATTGATCTGCGCGAGGCGATTGAAGCGCTGGGAGAATTGACGGGCGATAGTATCAACGAGTCGGTATTGGATCGGATTTTTAGCCGCTTTTGCCTGGGGAAGTAGTGGGGCCCCTTATGACTCGTAACAGCGAGCCCGCATGATGCCATCGGTTGGTTGCACACCCAGCAAGCGTTCAACCCAATTGGGCCTATGCCGCGACACAAACTGCGTAAAGGGGTGCGGTGTACTGGCATCGAGCATGGTTTCACTCCACCACGGATAGGCAACGCAATCGCCCGGATTGAGTGTGGGATTTTCCGACATTTCAACTGGGATAGCCGCATCATTACGGAGCATCGCTCGATAAAATTCGAAGTTTGCGTAGGCGTCGCGCGGTGCGTTGACGAACACGACCCGCTCAGGATTTTGGTCAAGGCCGTACTGAAGCGCTTGCTGAATTGAGAAGCTCTCCATTGCCCGAATGCTACGCGCAGGATAGGCACCAAAGAAATCAATTTGGTAGCCAATGATTTCGTAGGCCAACAGTACAGCAACACCCAGGCTCAACAACCGCCGTAGTTGTCGATCAGGGATACTGAGTAAGCACTGCAAGCCAAAGCAGGAAATAATCACGATGTAGTAAGCCAGCAAGTGAACCCGCAGCGACTGGGGAATGCTTTCGAAGGTCAGCGAGCCTG
>CAZAGN010000039.1:0-1236 GCA_964484905.1 uncultured bacterium
GCGGGTACTTTTAAGTCCTGCTTTAGTGAGTGCCATGCTTTTTTGTCGTGGCTTTCTTCGGCTGCACTTTTCTCTGTTGCCCTAGGTTGAACGTTGATTCCTGAGATTACAGCGCCTATTCTGCGCATCGAGCATCTGAGCAAACACTACTTTTCGGGGCAGCCTGTACTGAGCGATATTCAGCTTAGTTTGGCACCCAGCGAGCTATTAGGGTTACTGGGCGCCTCAGGCAGTGGCAAAACGACATTACTACGCCTGGTCGCCGGGTTTGAACAACCCAACCAGGGTGAGATTTGGCTGGGCGATCAGTGCTTGGCGGGGCCAAATGTCTGGGTTCCGGCAGAGCAGCGGTTGGTGGGTGTGGTGTTTCAAGATTTTGCCCTCTTCCCGCATTTGACGGTGCGGCAGAATATTTTGTTTGGTCTGAGTCAGCATCGCGAGGGTCTCCGACCGGCCAATAGCCATCGCGAGCAGCGGTTACAGCAGGTGCTTGAGCTTGTGGGGCTCGCAGATTTTGCCCAGCGCTATCCCGGTGAGCTGTCGGGCGGTCAACAGCAACGGGTGGCCTTGGCGCGGGCGATTGCGCCAACCCCAAAATTGATCGTTCTCGATGAGCCCTTTAGTAACTTGGATGCCGGGATTCGTTACCGACTGCGGCAAGATGTTCGCGAAATCCTCCAAGACGCGGGTATCGCCGGGATCTTTGTGACCCACGACCAAGAAGAAGCCCTCTCCATTGGTGATCGCGTTGCTGTGCTGCACAACGGCCACCTCGAGCAATGTGATCGCCCCGAGGCACTCTACAGCCGCCCAACCAGTCGTTATGTGGCTGATTTTGTTTTGCAAGCAAACTTTTTGCCTGCCCAAGCCCAGGGATCGCTCTGGCAGACAGAACTGGGTAATTTTCCGGCTCGCAATGCCTCGGGGCAGGCAGGTTTGCTGATGCTGCGCCAAGAAGATGCCCAACTGATCCTTGATCCCACAAGTCCGCACCGGGTGCGCTCGCACCAATTTCTCGGTCGTGATGTTCTCTACGGTGTGCAACTAGCTTCAGGCTTGCGTCTGCAAATTCGCCAGCCCTACACCGGCACCGTACTGACCGCTGGCAATCATGTGCGTCTCGAACTTCAGGTCACCGAGTTGCTTTGGTTTGCACCTGAGAGGGTACCGACACCCGTAGCAGTCTAGCGAGCGGTTACGTCTGGGTGCCCACAGTTTTGGGTGTCAGCTTGGCGT
>CAZAGN010000039.1:1336-7109 GCA_964484905.1 uncultured bacterium
TAACAGTAATTCAATGCAGCTCGAATCGGGGCAACGGGATTCAGATACAGCTCCCTTCTCCGATGGGCTTTTAGTGAGAATCGCCTTGATCGCGACGGTTGACGATCGCGATCCCAGAACTACTGCCAACCCATACCCACAGCGACCTTGCGCCACCCGAGTCTGCGTCCTAACCCCTGTGGGATCAGCATCTGTGGCGATCCCCTTCCCTGGTACACTTGGGGCACAGCGAGGGAGAGCACCGGTGGATAAGACACTCGGTTTAGAAATTATCGAAGTGGTGGAGCAAGCGGCGATTGCTTCAGCCCGTTGGATGGGTAAGGGCGATAAGGATGCTGCCGATCAGGCCGCCGTGGAAGCGATGCGGGTGCGGATGAATGATATTTACATGCGTGGTCGCATTGTCATTGGTGAAGGCGAGCGTGACGAAGCACCGATGCTGTTTATCGGTGAAGAATTGGGGATCTGTACCCGTGAAGATGCCGCCGATTATTGTAATCTTGACGAACTAATTGAGATTGATATCGCTGTAGACCCGTGCGAAGGGACAAACCTCTGCGCCTACGGTCAGCCAGGTTCGATGGCCGTCATCGCGATCGCCGAGAAGGGCGGTCTTTTTAATGCGCCTGACTTTTACATGAAGAAGCTGGCCGCGCCGCTGGCCGCCAAGGGCAAAGTCGATATTCGCAAGTCAGCCACCGAAAACATCAAGATTTTGTCGGAATGCCTAGATCGCGCCGCAGACGAGCTGGTGATCGTGGTCATGAAGCGGGATCGTCACTTGGGCCTGATCGAAGAAATTCGGGCGACCGGGGCGCGGGTACGCTTGATCTCTGATGGTGATGTCGGCGCGGCTATCAGTTGTGCCTTCGCCGGTACCAACACCCATGCCTTGATGGGTATCGGTGCGGCACCCGAAGGTGTCCTGTCCGCCGCCGCGATGCGTTGCCTCGGTGGCCATTTCCAAGGCCAACTTGTCTACGATCCGGCAGTCGTCAACACCAAAGAATGGGCTAACAAAACCAAGGAAGCGAACCTTGCTCGCTTGGCCGAAATGAACATCACCAATGTTGATAAGGTCTATGAGACCAACGAGCTTGCTTCGGGCAAAACCGTGTTGTTTGCCGCAACTGGTATTACGTCTGGCGATCTGATCGAAGGCGTCCGCTTCTTTGGTGGCGGTCTGCGTACCCAAACCATGGTGACGTCAACGGCTTCGAAGACCGCTCGCTTTGTCGACACCATTCACATGACCGAACAAACCCGCATCCTCCAACTGCGTTAGAAGCACAGCACGCGAAATCTGCGGATTAACTAACGCAACCGCTCTGGGCGACAGCGTTACATTAACCAGTACTGGGTAGGTGAAAGCCTACCCTTTTTGTGTGGCCGCGATAGTGTCGGTTGATAGTGTGCCAACTCTTGAGGCTGCCTCGTAAGCTAGAAGTATTGATTGCCTGGCAACGCTATGACTTGGGCTACGGCTGTACCAACGACCTCTGCCACTACCGAATTCGACCTCATCGATTTACCTTGCCTCAGTGGCACTATCCCCGCCGATTTGCAGGGTAGTTATTACCGCAATGGCCCTGGTCGTCTCGAGCGCGGTGGACGGCGGGTGGGTCATTGGTTTGATGGGGATGGCGCGATTTTGGCGGTGCATCTTGCGGGTGGGCAAGCCCGCGCCACCTACCGTTACGTGCGCTCGGCGGGCTTTTGCGACGAAGAAGCAGCGGGGCAACTGTTGCACGCAGGCTATGGCATGGTGCCGCCCGGTCAATTCTGGGATCGCTACCGCTACAGCCTCAAAAATGCCGCGAATACCTCGGTGCTGGCCCTGCCTGATAAGCTGTTAGCCCTTTGGGAGGGGGGATTGCCCCACGCGCTCGATCGCGAAACGCTGGCCACCTTCGGCGAAGATGATTTGGGTGGAATCACAGCACCAGTCTCAGCTCACCCCAAGGTTGATCCTGCCAGCGGTGATATCTATAACTTTGGCATCGAGCTGGGGCCGATCAGTTGGCTGCACCTCTATCGCTGCGATCGCGACGGACGCCTGCAACAGCAGCAGCGCTTGCGCCTCCCCCGTGCCACCACCATCCACGATATGGCCCTGGCAGGCCCATACTTGGTGTTTTGTCTGCCACCGATCGCGATCGATATTCTGCCCGTGGTCGTCAAACTCAAACCCTACGCCGATGCCCTCCTCTGGCAGCCCGAGCTGGGAATGCGCCTCTGGGTCATTGATCGCCAGACGTTTACCCTAATCAGCGAGCAGGTTGTTGAGCCTTGGTATCAGTGGCACTTTGGCAACAGCTACCTTGATGCTCAGGGGCATATCCACTTTGAGAGCGTCCGCTACGACGACTTTGCCACCAACGAATACCTACGCGAAATGGCAACTGGCCAAACCCATACCGCCTCTTTGGGCACACTCTGGCACTACGAAGTTGACCCTCATTCGGCCAAGCTTCTACACAGCGAATGCCGCCTCAACGAAAGCTGCGAGTTCCCGGTCATTGCTGAATATGGCCAAGCCAAAGCTGCCACCTGGCTCAATCTGCGCCATCCGGGTAGTGTCTTGGGGCAAGACTATCTCGGGGAAATTGGCTGTTTACAAGGCGAGACGGTGCAGCGAACCCACCTTGAACCCCACCAATACCCCAGTGAGCCGATTCATGCCCAAAGCGCCAGCGGTCAATGGGTGATGAGCGTAATTAGCGATACGCAGCAGCAGCGCAGTGAATTTTGGATCTGGGCGGCGACGGCTATCGAGTCTGAACCTGTCTGCCGTTTGGCCTTGCCCCAACTGATTCCGCTCGGCTTTCACGGCACGTGGGCGGCCTAAGCCCAGCCTAGGCACTAGGGCGGCGACTTTGAATGATGTTGCTGAGTGTCACAGCAACAATCGTCACCAAAACAATAATCGTCGAAAGGGCATTGATTTCGGGTGTTACCCCCCGCCGTACGCTGCTGTAAATCAAAATCGGCAGGGTCGCACTTTGGGGGCCACTGGTAAAGAAGGAAATCACAAAATCATCGATAGACAGCGTAAACGCCAACAGCGCCGCTGCCACGATGCCTGGGGTCATCTGCGGGAGCGTCACATAGCGCAGGGTTTGCCAACTGCTGGCGTAGAGATCGTGGGCGGCTTCTTCGAGGGCCGGATCGGCGGCCAGTAAGCGACTCCGAATAACGATCGCGACAAAAGCCACCTGAAACGTCACATGGGCCAAAATCATGGTTGTCATGCCCAGCTCAAACAGCCCCGTCGTCTGTCGTACTGTACGGTAAAAAATCAGCAGCGCAATCGCCATGACAATATCGGGAATAATCACCGGCAAATACATCGCCGCATTAACCAGCCCTTTACCCGGAAAACGATAGCGGTAAAGGCCATAGCCCAGCATGGTGCCTAACACCGTACTGATGGCCGTGCTCGCGATCGCGAGGATCAGCGTATTTAGTGTTGCCGACCAGACCTGACTATCCTGAAATAACTGCCCGTACCATTGCAACGTGAAGCCGCGCCAGACCACACCAAAGCGGGACGCATTAAACGAATACACCGCAATCAAAACAATCGGCAAATACAAAAAGCCGTAGAGGAGCCAGGCAATACCCCGCAGCCACCAGGGAATAATCCGCTGCATCCGCCCCCCTAAACCAAATCCTTCAAATCACCGGCATAGCGGCTGTAGGCATACAGAACCGCTAGCGTCACCCCCGTCACGACAAAGCTCAAGGCCGCCCCGAAGGGATAATCAATACTTGAGCCAAACTGCTGCTGAATCGCGTTGCCAATCAGAATCGCCTTGCTGCCCCCCAGCAAATCGGGCACAACAAACATGCCAAAGGCCGGAATACTCACCAAAATCAAGCCCGACGCCAACCCCGGCAACGTCTGCGGCAACAACACCTGCCAAAACACCTGCACCCCATTGGCATACAGATCCTGAGCCGCCTCCGCCAATGTCCAGTCAATGCGCTCGACGGCGGTGTACAGTGGCAACACCAAATAGGGCAAAAACGTGTAAACCATCCCCACATACACGGCAAAAGCACTGGGGTACAGCGCTGACTGGGTCGGGTTAAGGCCCAAACGGGCCGCCAACTGAGCCGGCCACGCATCAGGGCCAAAAATCAGCATCCAGGCATAGGTGCGAATTACCAAATTCGTCCAAAAGGGAATGACCACCAACGTCAGCAAAATCGACCGCTGGCGGGCGGGATGAGCAGCAATAAAAAAGGCCAGCGGATAGGCCAACACCGTACAGAACAGCGTTGTAATCGCTGCCACCGTGACACTGCGAAGCAAAATTTGCCCGTACAGAGGCGACCACCCCAGCGGGCTAAAGCCGAGAATGCGGCCATAGTTCTCAAAGGTAAGGGGCAACTGCACCTGACCAAAGCCACTGCGCGTGAGGACGCTGTAAGCAAGCAGCACTAAGCCGGGCAGAATCAACAGCAGCATCACCCACAGCACCCCCGGCCCCGCAAACAAGAGACTGCGCAGGAATTCGCTGACCGGGCTGAGCAGCTCACCCCGGCGAATTTCGAGCTTAGCCATCGACCACGACCAGATTTTTGGGGGCAATGTAGGCAATTACACGATCACCAATCACAAAGCCCGGATCATCAATATTGCTATTCATCGCACTCACATGAAGTGTCGCCTCACCCACTTGCAACACATAGTGATTTTCGGCCCCTGTGTAAATCAGATCTTTTACCTGGGCTTCAAATTGGTTGGGACGTTCGTTGTGACGGTGGGTCGAAAGCTGGATTTTCTCCGGTCGTACCGATACCTGTACCTGTCCGTGACGCTCACCCAGACGTGTCATTATCAGTGCGCCGAGAGGGGTTTGCACCGTATCACCGCCATTAACTGTCCCTGGCAGGAGATTGCTTGCACCCAAAAACGCCGCCACAAAGGCCGTTTTGGGATGCTCATAAACATCATCAATCAGCCCCAACTGCTCAATCTGGCCATCCCGCATCACGGCCACGCGGTCACTCATCACCAGTGCTTCTTCCTGGTCATGCGTCACAAAGATAAACGTCATCCCCAGACGTCGTTGCAGCTCACAAAGTTGCACCTGCAACTGTTTTCGCAGCTTTGCATCTAATGCCGACAGCGGTTCATCAAGCAACAACACTTCAGGCTCATTCACGATCGCCCGCGCGAGGGCGACCCGCTGCCGTTGTCCCCCCGACAGTTCATGGGGTTTACGATGGGCAAAGGGGCTAATCTCGACCAAGTCTAATGCGGCAACAACTTTCTGACTGATTTCGGTGCGGCTGTAACGGCGCATCCGCAAGCCAAAACCGACATTCTCCGCCACAGTCATGTGCGGGAAAAGGGCATAACTCTGAAACACCGTATTGACGCTGCGCTTGTGGGCCGGCAAATGGCCAACATCCCGCCCTCGAATCCGTACCTGGCCCGAATCAGCCAATTCCAGACCCGCCAGAATTCGCAATAGGGTTGTTTTGCCACAGCCTGAGGGGCCTAGCAAGCTAAAAAACTCACCCTGCTTGATCGTGAGATCGACACCATCAAGGGCGACAAAGTCATCAAAGCGTTTGTAAACCCCTACCACCTCAACATCAACCTGGGTTGATGCACCCGGTTGCCGGCCCAGCACCGTTAGGCTCAAGCTCCACCTCAGGTATGCAATTCAGGATCATGCTATAGCAGATCGTTGATACTGCCCCCAATTTTCAAAAACAATTCAGGGGCGTAGTCCCACTCACAGCCTTGCACTCAGCC
>CAZAGN010000039.1:7209-17378 GCA_964484905.1 uncultured bacterium
CAATTTTCAAAAACAATTCAGGGGCGTAGTCCCACTCACAGCCTTGCACTCAGCCGGCCTTGCACTCAGCTAGCCTTGCACCCAGTATTCTAAGCCGCCACCTCAGTAACAAGATCATCATCGGCAGCGCTCGGGTTGCTCATGTAGGGTAAGCAGAGCTGATTTTGACCCACTAAGCGAACAAAGCCTTCCGAGCGCAACATGCCCAGTGCCCGCGTAATGGTAACGCGGGTCGCACCAATGGCATCGCCAATTTGCGCGTGGGTGAGGGTCCAGGGTACGGCCCGCCCTTCTTCCGTATCAATACCGTACTCATCAACCAACAGCATGATCAAACCCTTCAGCCGTTCACTGGCGCGGCGTTGACCCAGATTACCCAGCCAGAGCAGCTTCCGTTGCAGTTGATAGCGTAGTAGCGCCTGCACTTGACTATGAATCAGGGGCCATTGCTGCAAGTCTTCCCAATAAAACCACATCACCGTTGTCCGCTCGACGTGGCTATAGGCTTGCAGTTGAAAGGTATCGTGCTGCGATACTTCAAACGGAATCCCCACCGAAGCAAAGCCTACGAAGACTTCACTCATATCCGGCGTTAGGCTAACCTGACGCACAGCGCCACTTTGAACGATGTAGAGCAAGCCGGGACGGGTCGGGATCCGCTCTTCGCGATCGAAGGTACGGGAGTGAAAGCGTTCAACTGCCCAAGCACACAGTTCTGACCATGCTTGGGTCTGACTCACATCGATCATTAGAGGGGCTCCCGAAACTTGACTGTAGTATGGCAGCTTTATACTAGCTTTATATAAGCTGCTTTGCCTAGGCGCGTGTTACCCATATTCGTCCAACTATGTAGCCATCGCTACTTAACCTGGGTATCGAATTGTTACAACACTTCTAGGTTACACGTAGGGGTTGAAACATCGCCCTACCCATCACCGTAAATTGTGCCTGCATTGACAAGATGCTTACGCGTGATCTTGCTAGAGCCAATCTGACCACACTACAACTTCACAGCCGATGCTTCCCTGGCTATGGTTATTTTTGATCAATCTGCGGCTGTTATTGGTCGCATTGCCCCCGCTCATGGCCCGCCCTTCGCTGGCTGACGCCGGCCAGAAGCAGCACCAAAGACAGCGTTATGATGCAATTGAGTGTAACGCTTGTGAATACTGTGATTGCCATTGCCCCAACTCAGCGCACTTGGACCTGGCGTGAGCACACCATTGCCTATACTGTGGCCGGTGACGGTGTCCCGTTGGTATTGGTTCATGGTTTTGGTGCCAGCATCGGCCACTGGCGGCAGAACATTCCTGCCCTAGCAGCAGCTGGCTATCGTGTTTACGCCCTCGATTTGCTAGGTTTTGGTGCCTCAGCCAAGCCTGCGCTCGACTACAGCCTTGATGTCTGGGAAGCGCTGCTTCAAAACTTTTGGCAGGCCCATATTCAGCAGCCAGCGGTTTGGATCGGGAATTCAATTGGCGCCCTGCTCAGCTTGATGCTGGTGACACGCACACCCGACCTGAGTCGGGCCGGTATTTTGTTGAACTGCGCTGGGGGTCTCAATCATCGCCCCGAGGAAATGGGTTGGCCGTTGGGACTAGTGATGTCGACTTTTAGCCGTGTCGTGGCATCACCAACTCTGGGACCGTTCCTGTTTAATCAGGTGCGCCGCAAAAGTCGCATCCGGGGCACACTCAAGCAAGTGTACGGCAATAAAAAAGCGGTCACCGACGAACTCGTCGAAATTCTCTACCGTCCTTCCTGTGATCCGGGCGCTCAGCAGGTATTTGCCTCCATTTTGAATGCGCCAGCGGGTACGTCCCCCGAGGAATTGCTGCCAACCCTCGAGCGACCCCTGTTGGTATTGTGGGGCGATCGCGACCCCTGGACACCGATTCAGCGCGGCCAAAAGTACGCAAGCTACAGCCCCTTGGTCACATTTCAGGCGATTCCAAACGCCGGTCACTGCCCCCACGACGAGTGGCCTGAGGTGGTCAATCCTTTGATGATCGACTGGCTGAATCAACTCGTCTAATCTCACTTAGGTCATGGCGCGGCAGGCTAGCAGCCAGTTCACCAGACGCGCCATTACCCGCAGCGATAGCGGGGGGGCATCCGGACTCAAGCCACCGATCGCGACCCCCACCACCTGCCGTTGGCGCATGATCTGCTCGGTCAGGTTCAGCAGCCGCTCCCAGGCCAAGCCACCGGGTTCCGGAGCAGGCACCGTCACCAAACTCGGATCAAGCACACTGGCATCAATCGCCAGAAAAACAGCCTCAGTCGGAATGGTAGTGAGCACATCGGGTGGCTGCCAGGTACCGTAAGCCGAAAAAATGGGCGTGTCTGTATGCCAAGCCTGAGCCGTACCATGCCGACTCCCCACCAAAACAATTGGCATCGTATGGCGATCAGCCTGGGCCAGCCAATTTTGAGCCGTGTAGGGGTCAGCCTCACCGCTCGGCGCATGGGCACTGCAATACACCACAGATAACTGGGGATACTGCTTCCAAAGTGCGCGCACGGCACCCCAAGTCAGATTCATCGGTGTCGGCAACACTAGCGGCCACTGCTGTTTTTTGAGCGCCTGACTCACCGCTATTTCCGTCATCGCGAAGGGCGCTTCGTCAAGCACAGGCAACATAACCGTGGGGACTGCCGCTGTAACCCCCAAGCGCGGTTCAAACAAACAAAAATCTACCGGCGGCACGGTAAGGGGGTGTTTAGTGGCGTTGGCGGTATTGCCCGTTGGGATTAAAACTGCGCTCATACTGACCTCCTGCCCTTCTGCCTTCAGTTTGACATGGGGCTGGGGGTTCCTTGGTTTGAGGATTTTAGGCCATCACCTCAAGCCAATCATGGGGCTCAAAGCCAGCCGGGAAACGAGTTTCGTGGTTGAACTTGGCACCATCCCACAGAGCACCCGTCAGGTTAGCCCCAGCTAGGTTGGCCCCGCAAAAATCAGCCCCCATGAGGACAGCGGCGGCAAAATTGACATCGCGGCAATCAGCCCCTTGCCAATGACTCTCGCTCGCGTTGACTTCGGCAAAGTTGGCGCTGATCAGGGTGCAGTCATTGAAATTGGTATGAATACAGTAGGTCTCGCGGAAGTTGGTGTGGTTGAGGTTAGCGCCGGTGTAATCGGCCCCAATCAGCATGGCCTGCTGCAAATCAGCATGCAGCCAGCAACTGTCTCTGAGATTGGCGTAGCTGAGATTGGCCCCAATCGCGATCGCGCTGGTTGCCATCACCTCCAAAAGGTTGGCCTTACCCAGATAGGCATGGCTGAGATCCGCCTTTGAGAGCATGGCACTGGCGAAGTTAACGCCAAACCCTTGTAACCCCCGGAGACTGGCGCTGTGCAGATCAGCCCGAACAAAGGTGGCTAGGGCAACATTGGCACCATCCAGCTGAATACCCCGCCAGCGGATGCCAGCAGCGCCGACACCGGCTAAATTTGTCGCCGCAAAGTCGCGGTTCCCCTCACTATAGGCAGCAGTAACCGCAGCAACGTTCATCGGCGTCTGTTTTTAGGGATTCCCGATATTATGGCCAATGTATCAGCTTGCGTAGTCGTGCCAAAAAAACTGTGCCTATCAGGCCAAACGACTCCGTCGCTCGAGCCAGCGCAGGGCGATCGCCCCCACAACCGCCAAGGCCAGCATTGCATTGCCCCACAGAATATTCAGCAGCAGATAATTACCGACCGCAAACATCATGCCCAAAAGCAACGCTAAGCCTGCGACGACCTGAGCCATCACGGTACTGAGAGGCAGAGAGGGACTGAGACCCGTAGCCTGCTGTTGCAGGCGCCAGCCCAAACCTGGGGGGCGGACGCGACGGTAAAACGCGATCAGGGTTGCTTCCGATTCGGGCGGGGTCAGCACCATCGTCACCAGACATACCAGAGCCGTAACGCCAGCAATCAGGAATAAACGCCAGCCAAAATCACGCGGCAGCCAACTGATGCCCGGAATACTGGTGATGACGCCGACCACACACCCCGTCAGCATCGCCGCCAATTCGCTGGCGGCATTCACCCGCCACCAAAACCAGCGCAAAATCAAAATCAGACCGGGGCCCGTACCGATCGCGATCATTAAGCGAAAAACGGTCGCAATATCACTGGCAAAGAAAGCGGCCACCGCACCGAGGATCGTGATGCCAATGGACGCAGCTTGACCAAGCCACACCAGCTCTTGCTGTGTCGCATTAGGCCGCATAAAGCGACCGTAGAGATCATGGGTGAGGTAGGATGCACCCCAGTTAATGGATGTGGAGACCGTGCTCATAAAAGCGGCCAAGAGTGACGCAACAACTAGCCCCAAGATGCCGACGGGCAGATAATCCAGCATCAACAACGGATAGGCTAATTCTTTGTCGGCCAAATCAGGATAAACAACGAGCCCCGCGAGCGCCACGAGAATCCAGGGCCAAGTGCGCACCACATAATGCAAAATCGCAAAGAGCCAACTGGCCTGCTCCGCTTCAGTTTCGGTACGGGTTGCCGCCAGGCGTTGAATAAACTCACCGCCCCCATCACTGCGGCGAAAGGCCCACCACTGCACCGTTACATAGGCCAAAAAGGTGCTGATGCTAATGCCTGCTTGTTCGCTCCAGCCACCGGCATCAACCGGAATCATCGTCAGGACGTCGCGATCGGTTATGGCCTGCACTTGGCGGAGCAGCTCGGGCAGACCGCCCAACTGACTGATTACCAACACAGCCACCGTAATCGCCCCGGCCAGGGCCAAACCAAACTGCAAAAAGTCTGTGAGGACAACCCCCCACAGCCCACCAAAGCTGGCGTAGAGCATCACCAAAAGACTGACACCGATAACAGCCAGTAGCTTGTTCTCGCCGCCCAAAGCTAAGGCATCCATCACCTTGACCATCGCCAGCATCGCGTAGCCAATACCAATGCAATTAATGGGTACCGCGAATAAAAAGGCTTTGACACCCCGCAAAATCTGAGCGGGCCGACCACCATAGCGCAGCTCGGTTAGCTCGGCATCGGTAATGATCTCGGCCCGCCGCCAGAGCCGCGAAAAACCATAAATGAGCACCATGTGGCTGACAGCAAAGCTCCACCACTCCCAGTTACCAGCAATGCCGCGATTGCCGACCACCCCCGCCACATACAAGGGTGTATCAATCGAAAAGGTGGTTGCGGCCATGCTCGTTCCGGCCAGCCACCAGGGTAGTGAACGGCCTGAAACAAAAAAATCGAGAACGCTCCCCCGGGCTTTACGACTAAGCCAAAGCCCGAGGGCTAGCGAGCCCAGCAGATACAGCCCGATAACCAACCAATCCCAACTACGCACCTGTGAACCTCTTAACGCTAGATTCGGCAAGCGTTTTGCCGATTAGTCTTTCACAATACAGGGGTGATTGCGTTTACTACACCATGCAGAAAGCAGCCTTGATTTTTAATCCGGTGTCGGGGCAGGGGAATGCTGCTACCGATTTGGCGCTGATCTTGGCCCATTTGAGCAGCCACTACGCCATTCAGGTCTACGAAACCACCGCCGATCGCGATGGGGATGTCCTCGCTCAGGCCGCCATTAAAGAGGGAGCAGCCACAATCTGGGCGGCGGGCGGTGATGGGACGATATCGCTGGTAGCCGCAAGTATGGCTGGCACGGGTATACCCTTGGGCATCCTGTCGCGGGGTACGGCGAATGGCCTGGCCAATGCCTTGGGTTTGCCCACCAATCTTGAACAAGCCTGCGCTGTCATTCGAGCCGGCTACACCCGTGGCATAGATTTAGCCCGCTGTACGGTGACCACAGGTGCGGGTGAGCGCCGTGAACATGCCATGGTGCTGCTGGTGGGTATTGGCTTTGAGGCGGCGGTTGTCGAGCAAGCGGATCGCACGGCCAAAGACCGTTGGGGTATGCTGGCCTACATTTGGTCAGGCTTTCAGCAGCTCCGTCAAATTGAAGCCTTTACAATAACCCTCGATTTGGCGGATCGGCGTATCACCACCCCGGCAACAGCCTTGACGATCGCGAATGCGGCACCGGCGACCTCAATTTTGGCCCAAGGCCCAGCCGGGGTAATCTATGACGATGGCCTGCTCGATGTGACGATTGTCGCCAGTGAAACCCGCCTGAGCGCCATCACCGCGTCCTATTCGTTGCTCCGTTCAGCCCTGCTGGGTGAGGCGGCGGACAAACCGGGAATTGGCTATTTGCGCCCGCCCGCCATCACCGTTGAAGCCAACCCACCGCAGCAGGTAGTGATTGATGGTGAAGTTGTCGGCTATACGCCCCTCACCTGTACCTGCATCCCGCAGGGTCTCAATGTCCTTTGTCCCGCTTCGGCGTTGCCCACCCTCGCCGAAAATTTGAGTGGTCTGGCTGATGTCGCGATCGAATCGTTATCTGAATAGTGCGGCCCCCAATACCTTCTAGAGTAAAAGACGGTAGTGGTGAGACACCCATGGGCTGTGTACTTTGGTTTACCGGACTGTCCGGCGCCGGCAAATCAACGCTGGCGGTCGCGGTCGCCCAAGCCTTAGCCGAGCGGGGCGCGCGCTGGGAGCTGCTGGATGGTGACGCCATTCGTGAGCACCTCTGCAAAGATTTAGGCTTTAGCCGCACTGATCGCGACACCAATGTATTGCGGGTGGGTTTTGTCGCCGAGCTCTTGGCCAAACATGACGTCATCGCGATCGCCGCCCTCATTTCGCCCTACCGCCGCAGCCGCGCTCAGCTCAAGCAACGTATTCCCCATTTTCTGGAAATTTTTGTCGATTGTCCCCTCAACGAGTGCATCCGCCGCGATGTAAAGGGGCTCTATGCGCGGGCAATTGCTGGCGAAATCGAGCAGTTCACGGGTATTTCTGACCCCTACGAAGCGCCCGAAGCACCGGATCTGGTCGTGCAGACCGATCGCGATCGTCTCGACGTTTGCGTTGAGCGCGTCCTGGCGCTCTTGCAAAGCCGTGGCTATCTGGCCGCATCTGTTTAACCCGACCAACAGTCTCACGCTGATCATTCTGCATCCGTAGACATCTGTATAGACCCTGACAACAGAATGTGGTCATACCTGCTATAGGTACGGCAGCGTTTTTCAAGGTGTAGCACCATGACTGCGGAACATGAGCGCTTAAGTAATTCAGCCTGGCGGCAATGGGGCCCCTATCTCAGTGAGCGTCAGTGGGGCACCGTCCGCGAAGATAAAAGCGCCGAAGGGAATGCCTGGGACTACTTCAGTCATGACCAGTCCCGCTCGCGGATCTATACCTGGGGCGAAGATGGCCTTGCGGGAATTTCTGACCTCAACCAGCACCTCTGCTTCGCGATCGGCCTCTGGAACGGTCACGATCCCATCCTCAAAGAACGCCTTTTTGGCCTCACCAATAGCGAAGGCAACCATGGCGAAGACGTCAAAGAATACTACTTCTACCTCGACAACGTCCCCAGCCACGCCTACATGCAGTACCTCTACAAATACCCTCAGGCGGCCTTCCCCTACGAAGACCTTGTGGAGGTGAACCAAAGCCGAGGTTTTGCCGACCCAGAATATGAACTCGTGGATACCGGCATCTTTGCTGATAACCGCTATTTTGATGTTTTCATCGAATACGCCAAACAAAGCCCCACCGATCTTTACATCCGGATTCGCGCCATCAACCGCGGCCCTGATCCGGCCCCCTTGCACATTCTGCCCACCCTCTGGTTCCGCCACACCTGGACTGACGGCAGCCCTAAGCCCGAAATCACGGTTGTTGATCATCAGTGCATCGGCACACGCCACCCCGAACTACCCGACTACTATCTACGCGGCAGTGGTCGCCCCCTCTTTACTGACAACGAAACCAACGCCACCCGCCTTTGGGGGCAGCCAAACGCCTCACCCTTTGTTAAAGACGCTTTTCATCGCCACCTGATTCACAACGAAGCCGACGCCATCAATGCCGCCGAGTATGGTACCAAAGCCTGCTTTTACGAACACGTTACCGTCAACCCCGATGAAAGTGCTGAGGTGATTTTGCGCCTGAGCGACAGCGCCGAGCATGTCTTAAACCGTGAAGAGGCAACAGCTTTGTTTGAAACACGTAAAGCTGAAGCTGATGCCTACTACGCTGCCCTTACCCCTGCTGCCACTCCCGAAGATCACAAAGCAGTTTTGCGTCAGGCCCTCAGCGGCCTCCTATGGACTAAGCAGTTCTATCGCTACCATGTGCCCGAATGGCTAAGCGAGGCTGAGCGCCAGATGGTGCGCAACACGGCTTGGGCCCACTTCGAGGCCAAAGATATCCTGATCATGCCCGACAAATGGGAATATCCCTGGTTTGCCGCCTGGGATCATGCCTTCCATGCCTCAACTGCCGCCATGCTCGATGTGAGCTTAGCCAAAGAGCAACTCCTTGCCCTCACCCAAGATCGTTACCTTCACCCCAACGGCCAAATTCCGGCCTACGAGTGGAATTTTGGTGATGTCAACCCACCCGTTCATGCGATGGCGGTTTGGCGTGTTTACAACATCGAAAAAGAACTGACGGGCCAAGGCGACCGCACTTTTCTTGAGCGCTCCTTTCATAAGCTGCTGCTGAACTTTACCTGGTGGGTTAATCGCAAAGACGAGTCGGGTAAAAATGTCTTTCAGGGCGGCTTTTTGGGTCTCGATAACATTGGTGTTTTTGATCGCAGTTCGCCCTTGCCCACGGGCGGCTATCTAGAGCAAGCCGATGGCAGTGCCTGGATGGCGATGTACTCCCTCGACATGCTAACAATCGCCCTTGAACTGGCGACGACCAACCCTGCCTACGAAGAAGTTGCCGCCAAATTTTACCGTCACTTCTTCTACATTGCTGGTGCTATGGATCGCCTGGGTATTCAAACTGATGAGCTGTGGGACGAAGAAGATGGCTTTTTCTATGACGTGTTACGTTTGCCCGATGGTCATGCAGTGCGGCTGAAGGTCAAGTCGTTAGTTGGCCTGATTCCTTTACTGGCAACTGCTGTCATCGAAGAATCCCAATGGGAGGGACTCAACCACTTCCGGACCGAGGTAGAAGCCTTCCGCCGACAGCATGCGTACCTATTTACAAATACTGCCGATCCAACACGACCTGGTGTGGGGGGCCGACATTTACTTTCAGTAGTGAACGAAACAAAGCTTCGGCGCATTTTGGGACGGATGCTCGATGAGGCTCAGTTTCTTGCACCTGGCGGGATTCGCTCCTTGTCACGGCAGCACTTACGTCAGCCCTACACATTTTATGTAAGGGACGAAGGCTACAAAGTTGCCTACGTAGCAGGTGAGTCTAATTCCGGTATGTTTGGCGGTAACTCCAATTGGCGTGGCCCGATCTGGATACCCCTGAATGTGTTGCTAGTCCAGGCACTTCTCAAGCTTTACAGCTACCATGGCGACAGCTTCCGCATGGCCTGTCCCACCGGTAGCGATCAGGTGGGGACACTCTGGAACATCAGCCAAATGCTTATTGATCGCCTTATTAGTATGTTTGTGCCCAATGAGGCCGGCGAGCGTCCCGTTTTTGGGGGTCATCCTTATTTCAACAGTGATCCTCACTGGCGCGACCACGTACCTTTCTATGAGTACTTCAACGGCGATACCAGTGCTGGCATTGGCGCCAGTCACCAGACAGGCTGGACCGCAGCCGTCGCCCGCCTGATTCAGTTCCGCGCCGCGGCCACTGCGGAAGGTGTGCTTACAACTGGTCTTAAGCCTATTGAGGAAACTCTAGTTCGGCCAGTTGAGTGAGGATTGTGTTGGCCTATCAAACCCCAAACAGCAGTTAAAGGAAATCCTGAAAAAATGCCTCTCTAGTGATTAGAGAGGCATAATGTTGAGCATCAACAAAACCAGCTTTTACAGTCAAATCTCCAATTACCGAGACACTTTTTGCTTCCAAGAAAGCTAGAAGGCATCTAACCTTTAAAAGTACTTCGTTATTTTCTGGGCTCACTATAGCAATGAATATAGTCATTCAGAATAAGAGCAAGACACTTATCGGAGAACTGGAATCTCCCCGAACTCAAGTTCCACTGAGGCATGGGGGACTAAAACTGTCTCACCCTTAAAGGGAACGACTATATCTAGCGAATGATTCAGTTGCTAGCAACTCGAGTAAACCAGCAGTTTAAACAGTGACTTGACCGTATCAGGAGTCACTTGGGTTTATGCAACCGCAG
>CAZAGN010000039.1:17478-24180 GCA_964484905.1 uncultured bacterium
AGTTTAAACAGTGACTTGACCGTATCAGGAGTCACTTGGGTTTATGCAACCGCAGCTGAACTATGCAGTACTTGCATAAACTCATCTTTGCGAAAGACGCGCGGGCGGGAACGGGGGCCAATACGCATGAGGCTGGGGGTACCGTGATCGGCAATGACCTGACGTAACCATTGGGCAATACTAGTTGAACTATTGCTAGGCATCTCCATCTGAAAGCTACCGTACATCAGCAAAACTTGGCTTTGGTTTGATAGGTGAGTACCATTGCGCAGCCATTCTAAGAAGTAGGTATCAGTGGTTTGGGGTCGGCGTGAATACATAGATTTCCATTACAAAACATCAATTCGAAAAATACAGCGCCGGTTTCAGGCAACATCTGGGCTTTGCATCTGCGAGGGTTCGGTGCAGATGGATCACCATATCAACTATACCTGGCAACCGCAATTGTGACTTACTATTACCTTGACCTTACAGCCTGATTTACACACGCTTAAAGCGGACAACCAGCAAGAATAATCAAGACCTAGCAATAAAATCCCTGGGTTTGTCAAGCCCAGTCGCTGCCTTGAAGCCATTATGGCAGCTCAAGCTTGATTTGCAACCTGATCTTTAGAGAGTTGTTGGGTTTGGGCTCGTGATAGGCTCTGCGAACGGTTCGGCTAGCAACGTAGTTTTAAGCTGAAGCCAGGGCTCGGTATCCCGCCCGCCTACGGCGATGCCGTTCCCGCCGCCTACAGCGATGCCGTTCCGGCCGCTTGCAGCGATCGCGACTTTGCCCCGCAAATAACCTGTATTGGCCCCCGGACAGATCCAGGCGGGTGCAGGCAGCGTTTCTAGAAGTTTCTGGCAGGACTGAAGCTGTCGCCGCCAGTGAAAGGTTTTGGTTTGCCGCTGAGGTGTCGGGATGCCATCGCGATCGGGAATAATATGCCGCCCCGAAAAAAGGACACCGCCATCACGGTTTAAGTGCACACAACAACTGCCAGGGCTATGACCCGGCGTCCAAATAAGACGAACATCCGGCAGCAGTTGCTGATCGTCTTGCCAGGTTGTGACATTCACCTGAGGTGCAAGGTAGGCTTCTTGCTCGTGAATGATAATCTCGCAATCTAGCTTTGTTTGGGCTTGGGCGAGACTGCCTCGTGAAGCTGCCGGCGTACCGATCGCGAGGCGATGGGTCACAATCAACCACCGTACAGGTTGGGTTAACTCGCTCAGATGCTCCGGCGCGGGGCAGTCGATGAGAATATTGCCCTCAGGATGCTCGACCAGATAGGCTGTGCCCCCGAGGCTCTCGCGATTGGGCCGAAAGGCACTGACGCCGGTAATACCGGTAGGTCGCATTTAGACTAAGTCCTTCAGATAATGCTCTACCTGGGTTGCTGTTGTGTTGGCCCGACGCACACAATCACCGAGGGCAACACCATCCTGGTAGTTGGCGCACAAGAACAGACCTGGTGGTAACTGCTGTTGTATGGCCAGGAGGCGATCGCGATGACCGAGGGTGTATTGCGGAATCGCCCGCTGCCAACGCCGTAGCCCCAGCACCTGGGGCTGAGCTGTGTGTTGCAGCAACGACAGACTCAGATCACCATGGACAATCTGTACCAGCTCTTCGTCGCTAAGCTTAGCAACCTCCGGATCTGTACTGCCACCGATGTAGCTGACTAACGTATGTTGACCAACGGGTGCCCGCCCTGGAAATAAACTTGAGGCCCAAATCGTGCCCAGAGTCCGCAGGCCACTGGCACGTGGAAACAGTTGGCCAAAGCCCGCTAGAGGCTGGGGGATACTGTCGCTGCCATAGCCTAGCGCCACCGTAGCCACATGGGGATAGGGAATTGCCTCCAAGTTGTTTTGCAAGCTTGCGGTGATGCCACCCAAGACCGGTGCCGCTCGGTAGGCAGGCTGGGTAAAAACTACGGTTTTGGTTGTAATTTCAAAATTGCCCTCAGGTGTCGTACCCCGCAGACACAAGCCCGCCTCTGTCGGCTCCAGGGATTTGAGACAGTACTGGAGCTGAAGCCGATCACCCAGGGAGGCTGCCAGGGCTTCGGGCAGTTGCTGCATTCCTTGTTTAAAGTTCCCAAGCTCGCCCCGCTTGGGCGCTGGTTGAATGGCCGAAGGCTGCTTAGGCGGTCGGGGCGCCTTAAAGGCACCAGCCAAGAGGCCGCCATACCGTTCTTCGAGGGTGGCCACCCGCGCGAACGCCGCCGTAGCACTCAGGACATCCGGGTCGCCGGCAAAGACACCCGAGACAAAGGGCGCCACTAAACGCTCGACAACCTGCGGCCCCAGATGACGGCTAAAAAATTCGCGCACGGTCTCTTCGCGATCGGGTGGATAGCCAACAAAACCCAGCAAGCCTCGCAAAGCGCGTACCTTGGCTCCCAGAGTTAACAGGCGTGACTGAACTATCGCACCTGGCGACATCGGTACCGGCAGCAGTTCGCCATCCCAGTAAACAAAGCGCGGCAGCTTTCGATCCGCCCACACCAGTGACTCAGCGAGCCCCACTTCGGCAATTAGGCTCAGCAGATCGGGAGAGGGCGTAAAGCTGTTGGGGCCTTCTTCCCAGAGAAAACCACCTTGACGACGGGTGCTGATCGAGCCACCGACACGGTTGCTGGCCTCTAGTAGCATGACCTCAGCTCGCGATCGTAGACGGTAGGCTAAGGCTAGGCCACTGAGCCCTGCGCCGATAATGACGACATCTACCATCGCGCCCCCAACAAAAAACAGACCATTATAAGGTCCGCTTTCTAAACAACGTCTGGCAATTGCTAAGCAAAACTGCCTGCACAAAACCGCACAAGTACCCTCAGGCAGCTTGGCACAGTTTAGGAGCTTGCACCTAACACAAATAGCAGAGTTACAGACTTAGCAAAGCCCCAGCTCATTCTGTCTTGACTGCGAGAACTCTACCAGCTTGATTTGGTGATGCCGGGTAGCAAACCTTCGTGCGCCATTTCGCGCAGGCTGTTACGTGACAGACCAAAATCGCGGAAGTAACCACGCGGACGGCCCGTTTGCCAGCAACGATTGCGGACACGAGTCCGTGAGCTGTTGCGGGGTAAAGCTTGTAGCTTGGCGTGCAGCTCTTGCCGCTCGTCTGCATCCAGCTCGGGGTTAAGCAGTGCTTCTTTGAGGGCAACACGTTGGTCACGATACTTCTCGACCAGCGCCTTACGCTTGATGTCACGGTTGATTAAGCTTTTCTTAGCCACGTTATTTTTAGATAAGCAAACAGGATTTCTACTATAACCCGAGAGCTTGACCTCCGCGCAAGCTACCTCTAAATCGGTGACTAGTGAGCAAGCGCCAGAGTCATAAGAGCGTAGGGGCACAGCAAGATTGTCTGGTAGCGTGGAGTGACAGCGTAACGCTGGCTCAATTTTCAAGACAACGGTGATCCGTGGCTGGCCGGGTTCTAGCAATTGTTAACGGCAAAGGGGGCGTGGCAAAAACGACCACGGCTGTTAATATTGCGGCAATTCTGGCCGAGCACCAGTCTGTGACCCTAATTGATGCCGATCCGCAGGGTTCAGCCACGTGGTGGGCCAAGCGCAGTGAAGCTGGCTTGGGCTTTGCGTTGCAGGCGTTATCAGAGCAGTCAGTGCTAGCAGCGATTCGCCAAGCGCCGAGGAATGCCGGGGTGACGGTAATTGATACGCCTCCAGCCCTTCAGGCTGATGTTTTGGCGGAGACGATCGCGATCGCGAACTTCATCATTTTGCCAACACCACCTGCTCCCATGGATCTGAGTGCCCTGATTGAAACCGTGCGCACCCTCATCAAACCCCAGGGGGTACCCCATCGGGTGCTACTCACCCGCGTTGACCCGCGTAGCCTGCGCGAGGCCCTCGATGCCCAAAACACCCTCCTCGAGCTGGGTATTCCTGCCTTTCATGCCTTTGTGCGGCTTTACAAAGCCCACGAACGGGCTGCCCTTGATGGCTTGGCCATTACCCAAGCGAAAGGACAGCAAAGCCGTGAGGCCGCCACCGACTATCGTCGGGTTGTTGAAGAATTGCAACGTGATTGGAGAGAGGTATGAGCCGTCGTAAGCTATCAGATGTGCTGCGTGAAGAGATCGTAATGGAAGAAACTGCTACCGAAACTATGGCGGAAGCGCCCGAAACCACCGAAGCGGCTGCCGCAGAGAGTGAGCCCACCTCAAGCAACCGCCGCTTAACAAAGGCCGATCTCGAAGCCAAGGTGCAGCAGCTCGAAGCGCTCGCGATCGCGAATCAAGCCACCTTCGACAGCGAGAAAGCCGTTCTGGAAGCCAAAATTGCTAGCCAAGCCGAACAAATTACCGAGCTGCGGCGCTATCTTGATCAGGCCAATATTCTTAAAGTTGACCTGGATGCCGCCCAAGCAGAGCTAGCCAAGCTCAAAACCGCCAAGCCCGCGCCGCCACCCGCCAAGGCAACCCCCACACCATCGCCTGCCAAACCAACGACCCTGCCGTCCACGCTTCAGCGCCCCGTTGGCCCTAGCCAACCCGACAGCTTCAATAAAAATATTCACTTGTTTTAGACCACAGGTTACGCATCCGAGTGTTACCGCTAACATTTTCTGCCGAGTCTTAACTGCGGCATTGCTTCACCCCGAATTACTTGAAGTTGGGGTAGACCGCCTTCAGGTTTTTGGGTAGGACTGATTTTTGCTAGCACTACATTTCTACTAGCAATTTCTACTAGCACTTATCAGCCTAAGCACAGCCTTCGTTGAATATTCGGTGCCAGATCTTGCCGCAGGCATTAACTTTTGTAGGCTGAGCCACCATCGGGCTGGCTAAGTCGGTTTAAGATGCGGAGCAAAGCGTTGAAACATCACCGTGGCTCGGGCAAAACCGCTTACTCCGATAAGTCTTGAGCGCTCGTACCCCTGTCCTTGCTGTCGGCAGGGTGAGCTAAAGCCAATCCTCCTTACCGAAGCACTGGGATGCTCGCGCTGTCAGCATATTTTTGCACTCACGCCCGATAGCTGCGGCATCGAGCAACTGGGTACTGCTTACCCCTACAGCCGTGTTTGGTACTGGCAAGGGCAGACTTGGGCACCCCTGCGGGCCTACCGAGGGATCGCCGCTGCCTGGATCGTCTGCACCTGCTCGATGCTTCTCGCAGGATTGATTGTTGCGGGGCCGTCTGGCTTAGTTGGCTGGTTTTTAGTGGTCTTTGTGGCTGTGATGCTCGCGATCGGCATGATTCTGGTCAGCCGTGGCTTCTAATGCGTAGGACTGCCACCTAAGCTCACGCATGGGCTTAGTCTCATCAAGCCGTACTGTGCTCTAGTCTGGCTTGAGGGCAAACACCGGAAACTGTACTCGCACCAATGCGCCGCCCTCAGCACTATTGCTGGCTTCGACCATGCCGCCGTGGGCTTCGATAATTTGCCGAACGATCGCGAGCCCCAAACCACTTCCGCTGACACCGTTGCTCTCCGTACGAACGCGAGCGCTGTCTGCGCGATAAAAGCGGTCAAAGACCTGGGGCAGCGCCTCTAGCGGAAAGCCCGGCCCCTGGTCACGCACACTCATACCCAGCACATCGCCCCGTTGCTCAAGGCGTACCTGAATCACACTGCCACTGGGGCTAAACTTGCTGGCGTTATCCAGCAAATTAAAAATCACCCGATACAAGCGCGCCTCATCCACCCAGGCCCAGACAGCATCCGCTGCCAGACATTGCAGCGCTTGGTCGCGATCGCGAGTGAGGGGCTCTAGGTTCTGCCACGCCTGATTCACAACTTTGACAATATCAACATGACTGATCTTCAGCGCTGCCGCCGCCGCCATATCCAGCCGACTCAGCTCCAGCAAATCCTGCACCAAACTACTGAGGCGAATCACCTCATTCAGTAACCGATCTACCCAAGGTTTAAGGTCAGACTTGACCTGCACCTGCAACCGTTCCGCCACCAATCGAATCGAGGTCAGCGGTGTTTTCAGCTCGTGGGCCACATCTGAAGCCCAGCGATCACGCTGCTGAGCCAAACTCACAGCCTCGCGACGGTCTACCACAATCAGCGCCACATAGTTATCCAGCAGGGGCACCCCCCACGCCCGTAGCGGAATCGACTGTCCCTCTGTGGGGTAGTACACCCACTCGGTGCGCTGGAGCTGCTGCTGCTCACGGACTGTTTCGACTAGTGCATCGAGCTCAAAGGAGCGAATCCACTCCAACAGCAACCGACTGCCTGCCTCCCACTCCGCAATCTCAAAGAGAGACTGCGCCGCTACGTTACAGCACATGACAACATTGCTGGCATCAACCTGAAATACAGCGACCGGCAAATACTGAAGTAACGTGTTGGCGCGCCGCAAGGCATCATACAGGGCCTGACGATCTCGGTCTTGATTCCGTTGATAATCTCGCAGGCTGCTGAATGTCGGGTCTTTGAAATTAATCGCTACCGGCAAAACCCGCTCTAGCTGCTGCCAAAGATTTCGGCGTACCCGGATCGACCACAAGAGAGCCACGCCACCGCCGCAGATAACACCCAGCAGCCAACTCAGCACAAGCCCCCTCGCCTAATCTACTTACATGGTTGTAACTGCTTCTGAGACATGCTTTACATTTCGCAATCTAGTGTGCCATAGTAAAGGGGTCATAACCTTATCATTCTTGAAGGACTAAATCCTCATGACAACGTTAGTACAACGTCGTGCTAGCGGCAGCGTCTGGGAACGCTTCT
>CAZAGN010000040.1:0-18481 GCA_964484905.1 uncultured bacterium
GGTCGCGATCGCGAGATGGAGCGTCTTGATGGGAGGCATCTAGTATGAGAACTTTGAGACTCAACTCAGCGTGGCCAATTTAGGGTTCAGTGCAAAGCGACTGCGGCAAAAAAACCACCCAAAATAGCCCCAGCAAAGACCTGAATCGGTGTATGGCCCAGCAGCTCTTTGAGCTTAACCTCACTAAACTCCTGCTTTTCGCTCATCAGCTCAGCCATCATTTGATTGAGCACCCGTGCTTGTTTGCCCGCTGCCTGACGAATGCCCGCAGCATCGTACATGACGATAAAGGCAAACACCGAGGCGATCGCAAACAAGAGGCTATCCCAACCCTCCCGCAGACCCACACCGATCGCGAGGGCGGTCACCAAGGCGGCATGAGAACTAGGCATCCCGCCGGTATCGATCAGCACCCGAAAATCAAGCTTGCCGCTTTGGGCATAGCGAATAATCAGCTTCAGCAGTTGGGCTAAGCCGCTGGCCAACAGGGCAACCCAGAGAATCCGATTGGCCAGAAGCGTAGAGAACATAGGTTACAGGGCGCGATAAATGGGGCAGGGTACCCGTAGAGGCTTTAGTAACAGGCCTTAGTGTGTCCGCTGGGTAATAAAATCAGCCAGTGCCAGCAGCGGTTGAGCCCGTTCCCCGTAGGGACGTAGCTGCTCTTTGGCATTGGCGATGAGCGCATCGGCCTTTTGACGGGCCCCGTCGATACCCCAAAAACTAGGATACGTGGCTTTGGCCGCCGCTAGATCTTTGCCCGCCGTTTTGCCCAATTGCTCGCTGGTTGCGGTCACATCGAGGATATCGTCAATAATTTGAAAGGCAAGGCCAATATCGGCGGCAAACTGGGTCAGACGCGCGACGGTCTCGGTATCAGCACCGGCCAGGATAGCCCCCGAGACCACCGACACTTCGAGCAGGGCACCGGTCTTGTGAGCATGAATATACTCGAGGGTTTCGACACTGACCTGCTTGCCCTCAGATTCCAGATCAACTACTTGCCCACCCACGAGGCCCGTTGCGGCGGCGGCATGGGCTAAGCGGGCAATCACGGCCAAGACCCGTTCGGCGGGTACGTTTTGGGTTTGGGTTGCAATCCATTCAAAGGCAAAGGCAAGCAGGGCGTCACCGGCCAAAATAGCCATATCCTCGCCGTAGACCTTGTGATTCGTTAGCTTGCCCCGGCGGTAGTCATCGTTATCCATGGCGGGCAGATCATCATGAATCAGCGACATGGTGTGAACCATCTCGAGGGCACATGCCATCGGTAACAGTTGCGGCCGTTCACCCCCCACCAGCTCACCGGCGGCCAAACACAACACGGGCCGGAGACGCTTGCCACCCGCGAGCAAGCTGTAGCGCATCGCTTCGTAAAGCGTGGCGGGCTTCGCGATCGGCACAGCCGCAGCCAAAGCCTGCTCGACCGCATGTTGGCGCGACGTCAGATACATCGTCAGATCAAAAGTTTCGACGGCCAATGCTACACCCCGCATTGCTTCAGGCTGCATTATCGCACGCAGATGAACGCGATCGTCGGCCTATGAGACACCCACGCCTTCATCATCGTCACCGTTGTAGAGCGCATCCAAGCGTGTACGCGCATCATCAAGACTCGTTGAGCGAATCACAAGCAACGGTTCATCGGTCAGATTGCCATCATCATCAAGGAGCTCGGGGTGGGGCACAACTGTACGTCGCCGTTGTTGGGGCCGAGTTTGCTCGCGACCAATCGTAATTAAGTTGCCGATAAGGTTATAAATCACCAAACTGCTAAGGATAGCGAAGGCGATGAGATACAAAACTTGAAGCATGATTCACCCGACTCAGTTAACGGTAAACAATTTTAAAAACAGACACTTGGCAAGCAGACCCATGGCAAATCTGGCAACCTGAGTGTCTGGCCAAAGCACAACGTTGGGTCTACAGACGTAGATGATGGCGGCAAGCAGTCACAGGTGCGCTGTCTGTGCTGTTAGATGGCATGATTCATGGCCATTCTACGCGGAGTTTCGCGATCGACGGTGCTGCTCGCCGACTGATGCACACACCATCAAGAGGCGGTGCCATTTACCCACCAACTGCGGGTCAATGCCTACCCGCTCATCAGCAAGCTTGTAGAGCGCTTCAGCCCCCGCCAATTCAGCTTGGGCTGTCTGTACAGCGTCTAGCAGTTCACTCTGAGCATCTGGGCTGAGGTGCTCAACCCGCTCATTGGCCAATAGCTGTACGCAGCGGTCAAACCAGTAGTGGAAATCGCCTAGGAGCGGCGTCAAGACATCTTTCAAAATGGACTGGGCATCGTCAGACATCGGTTTTCCCTGGCTAACAAACGTTGTGGGCTCGTGGAGCCTTTGCCTCACAGAACCCTAAAGGTCGCTAAAAACCTGGCTGGCTTCTGCAAGTAATTCATCAATTTCTTCGAGGGCTTGACTCACATCAATGCGTAAGGTGCCGATGCTGGGCTGATCCAGAAGCTGGGCTACCTCCGGGCGTCGATCGCGAACGACCCGTAACCGCTGCTTTAACGACTCGACCGCCTGAGCATCCATATACTTAATGTTTGTTTACGCTTCCCCCAGGCTAGCAAACATCCCACCCAGGCACCAACGCTGAACCCAAGGAATCTTGTGTGCGGGGCTGGCACAGGGGCGAAGTCTGGCGCAATAGCGCTCGCCTCAATGATGAGCTGCAACGGTTCCGCTTCAGTTAGCTGCCCCAAGCTCAGCTAGCGCAGCCTCACCCATCTGGGCGTTGTGAAATACCTGCTGCACATCATCTAGATCACTGAGTTTGTCGACTAAGCGCTTGACTTGCTGGGCTGTTGCCGGATCATCAATCTCAACCCAGTTATCGGGGAACCAGCCAAGCTGAGAATCAGCGATGGATTGCCCTGCGGCACTGAGGGCCAGACTTACGGCTTCGAGTTGACTGTAGTCATCACAGAGCACTGCAATGCCGTCTTCGGTGCTGGCATAGTCATCGCCGCCCGCATTCGCGATCGCGAGAATCAGATCGTCGCTCAGTTCGGTTGCTTCGAGCTGCACAATCCCTTTCTGCTGAAACATCCAGCCGACGCAGCCCGTTTCACCCAGATTACCGCCCACTTTGTTAAATACCGCCCGGACATCGGCAGCAGTGCGATTACGGTTATCAGTCAAAATTTCCATGATGACGGCAACCCCGGCGGGCCCGTATCCCTCGTAGCGAAAGGCTTCGAGCGCATCAGTCTTATCGAGGCCACTTCCCCTCGCGATCGCCCGCTCAATGTTATCGCCCGGCAGACCGGCGGCTCGCGCTTTTTGCACCGCGGCTCTGAGGGCAAAATTGGCCTCAGGATCAGGCACCCCCTGACGCGCTGCAACAATAATGGCGCGCGAAAGCTGGGTATACAGGGCGTTTTTATTGGCATCGGCACGCGCCTTGTGCAGCCGAATTGAAGCCCAACGACTTTGGGACATAACGCTAAACGAACACTAAACCTTACTGTGCCTATTGTGACACCCTTGCTTTACCCGATAGGAACAAATCACTAGACAGTGCAAGCAGCAAAGCCCCACTCCCAACAAACCTGAAGTGCTCGTAAATTTGCAGGTATTATCAATGAAATTGAAGTCGTTGCCGTTTTACACCAGCCCTGTATAGTGACATACTTTGGTGAAACGGAATGTATTTAAGGTATTCGGTGCCACAGCCCAGCCTGTTTGAACGACGCGCTGTCTTGCCCAAACGGCCTCAGACCGTATGGTGTATCCGGCGGGGTGTCGTCAGAACCCTCGCCTATTTGGATTCAGGCACTATTGTTACCCTCGGCATTTGGTCGGCGGGTGATTATGTGGGCTTGCCGCTGATCCAGCATCATCCCGATGTGGTTGATTGGGAAGCGCTAACCACCGTTGAAGCCCATGCCCTGCCCTGCTGGTCAGCCGAAGACGTCAGCTTGCGTTACTGGCAGCAGGCCGAAGCACTCATGCTTGTGCGTTCGCACCCTCGTGCTGAAGGTGTCCTCTGGGCGGCCTTACAGTGGCTGGCTCAGCGGTTTGGTCGCATTCACGATCAAGGGGTGATGATTCCCTTTCGCCTCAGCCACCAGGATCTAGCTGATTTAGGCGGGCTGACACGGGTAACGGTCACACGCCTCCTCAAGGCCTTTCAACTCGAAGGACGGATCAGCCGTCACAGCCATTACCTTGTCATTCACCATACATGTAACGAAAAGTCACAGAACTGACGGTGCCAGAATGCGCTTTGTAAAGGACTTGTTGTGAAGCGCAAAGTTAAGAAAAAAGCTGTGATACGATGCCAGCGATTGCAGCATTTTATGGGCTGCATTTTACGAGCTGCATTTTGCATCGAGGGAGCGGAAATCGTGACGTTGAGAGTTGCTGTCGTCGGCGGAGGGCCAGCAGGCGCTTCGGCGGCTGAGGTACTAGCAAAAGCCGGTATCGAGACCTACTTATTTGAGCGCAAGCTGGACAATGCCAAGCCCTGCGGTGGAGCAATTCCTCTCTGCATGGTTGAAGAGTTTGAGCTGCCCGAGTCGATCATTGATCGCAAGGTACGCAAAATGAAGATGATCTCGCCCTCAAACCATGAGGTGCCCCTCGGTGTCGAGCGGGATCACGAATACATCGGTATGTGTCGTCGTGAAGTGCTTGATGCCTACCTTCGTGAGCGGGCCGCTAGCTATGGTGCCAAGCTGATCAACGGCATGATGATGCACCTCGATATTCCGACCAACGACAAGGACCCCTACACCCTCTACTACCACGAAGCCTCTCAGGGTGGCCAACCCGGCCGCCAATGTACCCTCGAAGTTGACATGATTGTCGGCGCTGATGGCTTTAACTCCAAGGTTGCCAAGGCTATTGATGCCGGTGAGTATAACTACGCTATTGCCTTCCAAGAGCGGATCCGCATCCCCGCTGACAAAATGGCTTACTACGAAGACTTGGCGGAGATGTACGTTGGGGATGATGTCTCGACCGACTTCTATGCCTGGGTCTTTCCGAAGCACGACCATGTGGCAGTTGGCACCGGCACGATGAAAGTTAACCAAGCCGATATCAAAAAGCTGCAATCAGGGATCCGTGAGCGCGCTTCCGAGAAAATTCGGGGCGGCGAAGTGATTAAGGTTGAAGCCCACCCCATTCCCGAGCATCCCCGTCCCCGCCGCGTTGTCGGTCGGGTGGCGCTGGTGGGTGATGCCGCCGGCTATGTTACTAAGTCTTCGGGCGAGGGCATTTACTTCGCAGCGAAGTCGGGTCGGATGTGCGCTGAGACCATTGTTGAGTTCTCGCAGCAAGGTCAGCGCATTCCGACCGAGGCCGAGCTGAAGATTTATCTCAAGCGCTGGGATAAGAAGTACGGTTTGACCTACACCGTGCTCGATTGGCTGCAACGGGTGTTCTATCGTTCGGATGCGACCCGCGAAGCCTTTGTTGAGATGTGCTCAGATAAGGACGTGCAGCGTCTGACCTTTGATTCCTATCTCTACAAAACAGTGGTGCCTGCCAACCCGCTTGTGCAGCTCAAGATTACACTCAAGACTATTGGTAGCCTTCTGCGCGGCAGTGCCTTGGCACCCTAGCGGTTTAGTGAGCAGTCTTCGGATCGTTATTGAGGGGACGTCGTTAGCGGCGTCCTTTTTATATATGCCGTAAGCACTAAAGTGATTCTTAGAACTGATTTATAAAGTAAATCTTAAAAATGCTGAAACTCTATTCACGGTAATGATTTTAGGTGGCTGATCGCAAGTAACGGCCATGTTTTGAAATCCTTTAGTAGCAAGGCTTTCAGTGACTTAATGAATGATCTCTCAAGGGCAATAAACTTACACAACTATAGTTGTTCCCACCAAGGATGAGACAGTTTTGGTCTCCCATACCTCAGAGAAGCTTGAGTACAGAGCAATTTAAGTACCCTGAGGAATGTCTCACGCTTATCCTAAATGACTGTATTTTAAATAGCTATAGGTTTATGTTTCTGCCTACCCCCTACAGCACGCACCCTCTATGAATTGAGTCGTAGGTGTAATGGAAAGGGTGCCACCATACCTATACTTATATTTCAATACTACGAAGAAATTCTCTGTACAACGCGTCATGCCTTCCGTTGTGGTTTTCCTCTCCCGGACTTGTGAGGGTGCCCTTCGGTGGAATATAACTTTTTATCCACTTTTCAGGTGTCGGACTCCAGCGAACATTTACCGCTGCAAGTTTAGGAAAGAAGTATAGTGAAGAGTATGCTGGAACATTGTCGTGAATCCACCATGCTAGCGCTTGCCAGTCTCCTGTCGCTTCGTAATAGTTGATAAATGAATTAACCACAATACAAGCAGTTGCGCCAAGCTTCCCATCCTTGTCACGATAGTCCCAAATGTGATGAGCATAGTTTGACTCATTGCTAGAGCAGTTATATTGGTTTTTGTTTTCGGCCCCTTTTGCGTTCACAGCTGGAGCGCGGTATCCAGATCTGATTGAAATGCGACCTAAAGCTCTTTGAATTGGTTCAAGGACTTCCTGGCAAGGGCTCTGCCCCGCCTCGATTGCAAGATCAGGATATTCTGGAATATTTGGAATACCCTCGATTTGAGAAATTTCCGAGTACAAAAAATCTCTCATGAAAAATGAGTTCGACAAACGCACTCGGCCCAGTTCTTCAAGCCCTTTCACAGATTGAGGTGACCGCAAACTGACCTCCTTGAAACATAACCAGATACTATCCTGCAAAATTTAGGATGACGATCTCCATGAAGTGAAAATCACACACCTTGATGAACAACAGCGCTGCAGAAAACTGAGGTGTACTAACGAGACACAATAGGGTTATCCAAAGGTTACACACCAGTGCTTTTAGCAGTGTTTCGTGCTTAGCCAAAATAACTACAAGTGATAACTACAAGTGATTTACACCTCGGGGCTGAGATAACACTTAGCGTCCTGGTATGCACTATTTCATGACGGCCTGACCGCGCAGCTTTGATGGTAACGGTAGATCAAAGCGGCTTAAGAGACTGGGCAAGACATCGTAAATACTAATGTCTTGGATACGGATGTTTTGGGAGGGCGATTCGTTGTGCTGCGGGTCAACGTAGATGTACATACCGTACTGAGCATGATTGGCATCATCAGGGCCGGTGTCGTTGGTAACGGTATACAGACTGTCCATGCCAACGCTGCCCACCGAACGCCAGGCGAGTTCGCCAAAGTAAGCAATCAGATCGGGGGCGATGCCGCGCACACTTTGATAAATCTGCTGGGGCTTGTGAACTTTGACACCCAAAGTCTGACCCGCCGGATCTTGGAGGGCTTCGAGTTTGGTAATGAGTTCGTCGCGCACCGTTTCATAATCGCGTGGGTGGATCGTGCCCTCGGGTTCACGCCCTTGGACATTCAAGAAAATGCGACCGTAGTAACCACCTGCCCCCCAGGCTTGGGTTTGCGACCAGTTAACCGTCACCGCATCAAGGGCGGTCGGCTCATGGGGGGTTTCGGCTAGGCTCAGATACCCCTCCTGGCGCAGCCACTCATTGAGGCAAAAGCCACCTTGCAAGGCCCGTGCTCCATGATCGGAGATGACCAAAATTACGGTGTCATCATCCAGCAGTGTGAGGTACTGCGCCAGCCGCCGATCCACATGGCAGTAGTAATCGTGAATCGCATGTTCAAAGGCTGAACCGGGCTCGTGAAGGGGGTGGCTAGCATCCATATAGCGCCAAAAGGCATGGTGAATCCGGTCTACACCCATGTCGACAAGCATGGCGAAGTCGGGCTGCTCGGTTTTGATCAAGCGCTCAGCGATATCGAACTGTTGATCGCACATGCAGTGCAGGTCGGCCAAGATGCGGGCTTTAGCGTCAGAGCGGAAGTTGGGCACATCAAGTAGGTAATCACCAACCCAGCTTTGAATCTTTGCGGCCAGTTCGGGCGGATGGGTGTAAGTGGCGTCGGTATTGGGGGCAAGGAAGCAAGAAACTAGGCTACCGTTGACACGCGGTGGTGGATAGGTACCCGGCACACCCAGCACACTGACGCGCCAACCCGCCTGACCGAAGAAGTCCCAGAGGCGCGGTTGTTTGACCGCTAGGCCATTGGCGATGCTCATGCTGCCGTAGTCGCGATCGCGACGGTTGCGAAAGCCATAAATTCCCAGTTCACCCGGGTCGCGGCCGCTCATCATACAACTCCAGGCGGGTACGGTAATCGCTGGAATTGAGCTTTCCATACGGCCATAGATACCGCGTGCCATCAAGCGCGCAAAGGTTGGCAAATCATCGCGCCAACGCTCAAAGACCAGAGATGGCTCAGCACAATCGAGGCCGATAATTGCGAGTTTTACCATTATTGACCCTGAAACAACTCACCCAGCTTCAGCATAAAGGCTTGGGTTGTGGCGGCGTACCGGGAGCTTGCAGGATAAACGGTAAAATGGAAAAAATCCAACCTACGGGTGTTTATGTCGATTATCGCCACCGACTTACGCGAAGAAATGTCGCAGTCATACCTCGAATATGCGATGAGCGTGATTGTCGGGCGTGCCCTCCCCGATGCCCGTGACGGTCTCAAACCTGTTCATCGTCGTATTTTGTATGCGATGCACGAGTTGGGGATGACCTCAGATCGCCCCTATCGTAAGTGTGCGCGGGTGGTTGGTGATGTGATTGGTAAATATCACCCCCATGGTGACACGGCGGTTTATGACGCCCTGGTGCGGATGGCGCAAGATTTTTCGATGCGCGAGCGCCTCATTGATGGTCACGGCAACTTTGGCTCGGTTGATAATGACCCGCCGGCAGCGATGCGGTATACCGAAAGCCGGTTGACTGCCTTGGCGCAGCAGAGCCTCTTGCAAGATATTGAAGCCGATACGGTTGGCTTTATTGACAACTATGATGGCTCACAACAAGAGCCCGTTGTTTTGCCAGCGCGCGTGCCGCAACTGCTACTCAACGGCTCTTCGGGGATTGCCGTGGGTATGGCAACGAACATCCCGCCCCACAACTTAAGTGAGTTGGTTGATGGTGTTGTCGCCCTGATTGATCAGCCCGATCTTTCGAGCTTGGAGCTGATGCGCTATATTCCCGCGCCCGATTTCCCCACGGGTGGCCAGATTTTGGGGCGGCAAGGGGTGCGTGATGCCTACACCACCGGACGTGGCTCGGTCACAATGCGTGGTGTTGCCAGTGTCGAGACGGTGCGGCGGCGGGGTCGGGCCGATATTGAGCGGGAGGCGATCATCATCACTGAGTTGCCCTACCAGACCAACAAGGCAGCCATGATCGAAAAAATTGCTGAGCTGGTTAACGATAAGCGCCTTGAGGGCATTGCCGATATTCGCGATGAGAGCGATCGCGACGGGATGCGCGTGGTGATCGAACTGAAGCGTGATGCCTACCCCCAGGTAGTGATCAACAACCTCTACAAGCAAACGCCCCTGCAAGCCAACTTTAGTGTCAATATGCTCGCGATCGTCAACAACGAGCCGCGCCTGCTGACCCTGCGCGATAGTTTGCAAACCTTCCTTGATTTTCGCATTAATGTCATCGAGCGGCGGACGCGCTACGAACTCCGTAAGGCGGAAGAGCGGGATCACCTTTTGCAGGGCTTGCTGCGCGCCTTGACTAACCTCGATGCTGTCATTGCCCTTATTCGTCAGGCGGACGATAGCCCCACCGCCAAAGCGGCCCTGATTACGCGCTACGAACTCTCAGAAGTGCAGGCTGATGCGATTCTGCAAATGCAACTGCGCCGCCTGACCGCCCTCGAAGCCGAGAAGATTGAGGCCGAGCACCAAGAGTTGCTAGCCAAGATCGCTGATTTACAAGACTTGCTTGCCCGTCGCGATCGTATTCTGAGTGTGATTCGCGAGGAACTGCTGGCAACTCAGCAACGTTTCCCCAGCGAGCGACGCACCGAGCTCGTTGCTGATTCGGGTGACATCGAAGATGTTGATCTAATTGAAAACCGCAAGATTCTCGTCTTTTTGACCGAGCAAGGTTACGTCAAGCGTCTTGAGCTGAGTGACTTTGAGGTACAAGGCCGGGCAACACGCGGTAAGGCCGGTGCCCGCATCAAAGAAGATGATGCGGTTGAGCACTTCTTCGCCTGCCACGCTCATGATCATCTGCTGTTCTTTACGGATCGCGGTGTTGTCTTTACACTGCGGGGCTATCAATTGCCCCAGGGGAGTCGGACGTCGCGGGGGGCAGCCCTCGTTCAGCTTTTGCCCCTCAGCTCGGAGGCGCGGATCACAGCAATCGTGCCAGTGCAGGAGTTTAGCGATGACGAGTACCTGATCATGCTGACCCAGGGGGGTTACATCAAAAAGACGGCTCTGTCTGCCTTCGGCAGTATTCGGGCGAATGGTTTGATTGCGATTTCCCTCGAAGATGATGACCAGCTGCGCTGGGTTCGTCGGGCTAAGCCCAGCGACGACGTCATCCTAGGCTCTAGCAACGGTATGGCGATTCGCTTTCGGGCTGATAGTGATCAACTGCGCCCTCTAGGACGGGCCACCCGTGGCGTTCGGGCCATGGCCTTAAATGAGGGTGATCGCCTGGTCAGCATGGACATTATCACCGAGGATTCTGAGGACTGGGTGCTGGTGATTACGGCGGCTGGCTACGGTAAGCGCACGGGTGTGGATGAATTCCGCTGCCAAAATCGAGCCGGTAAGGGCTTGTTTGCGACTAAGTTCAAAACAGCCAAGGCTAACGACAGTCTGGCAACTGTGCGGATTGTTAAAGAAGAAGATGAGGTGCTGATCGTGACGGCGCGGGGCATTGTCATCCGCCAAGATGCGGGCATGATTCCGACCCAGTCACGGCTAGCTACGGGGGTGCGGGTACAGCGATTAGACAGTGATGATGCCATTGTTGGCGTGACGATTGTCCCAGCGGCGCTGGCGGATTCGGCAGAACTGGCATAGTTGGCGATTCAGCTGCCTTAACTGCGGGGTGTGCTTTGCCAGGTTTTGCGTCATGGTCACGCTGCTCGTTTCACTGACGTCTGGGTGGAATCACAGCGGTTTTTCGACCACCCAGGTATCCTGTTGGCCGCCAGTTTCTGACAGGCGCGCGCTCCGCCTCGTTCGACGTGCTGTGTCAGCCTGCCGGTTTTTACATTGACTGGGTAGCGCGCTCTAGGGCTTGTAAATGGGCTGTAGCTCATTGAGGGGAACTAGGTCACTGCACTCGAGGGGGGTACCATCGGCTGCTAGCCAGCGAATCAGCCAGAGCCAGCCTGTTTCGGTTTCGTGGGCATAGCCCTCATTGAGGACATAGCACTGGCCTCGGGGGTACCAAAATTGCTCGATCGCGAAGGCAAAGTTACGTGTGTTCAATGCGCATAACACCTAAATTCAGAGTATTTACTGATTAACCTAGCCTTAACCTAGTCACTGTTCAAGGCGGCTTTCACCCTTTTTGGCGGATACTTCGCGCACATCTCCGTAATTTAACGGAGACGATAACTCGCCCATTTCCCTGAGTCTGCCTTGCCGCCTACACTCAAAGCGTGATCAACATCAACGGAATTGGCCTTTATGTGGCAGCAGCGGCGAGTCCTTGTGGGCGTCTGTGGGGGCATTGCGGCCTACAAACTCTGTGAGGTGGTCTCTAGCCTGGCCCAGGCGGGTGCGGATGTGCGGGTGATGCTGACACCTACGGCAGGCCACTTTGTTAGCCCCCTCACCTTTGCAACCCTCTCCCGCCAAGCCGCCTATACGGATGCCGAATTTTGGCACCACAGCGCCGGTCGGCCTGTGCATATCGATCTGGCCGAGTGGGCGGAGGTTATTCTGATTGCCCCCCTGACGGCCAATAGCCTTGGCAAAATTGCCCTGGGGCTGGCCGATAACCTGCTGACCACTGTGTTGTTGGCCAGCACGGTACCGGTTCTGCTGGCACCGGCGATGAACCCCGAGATGTGGCAACAGCCAATCGTGCAGCAGCATCTGCACTCACTGCCACCACGCTATCGCCTGGTTGCGCCTGAACGTGGCCGCATGGCCTGTGACGCGGTCGGTGTAGGGCGTCTGGCCGCTCCGGCGCAGATTCTGGAGCAGTTGTTAAGTCTGGCGTGGACACAAGGGCAGCAGGACTGGCAGGGTCGCCGGGTTGTGGTCAGTAGTGGTGGTACGCGGGAACCACTTGATGCGGTGCGCTTTATTGGCAATCCCGCAACCGGGCGGATGGGGCTCGCGATCGCGAGGGCAGCGGCTGATCGGGGTGCCCAGGTGACGCTGGTTCAGGCGGGCGAACTGCCCGGCAGCAGCGCCGGTATGGCGGTAGTATTTGCCCCAACGGCAGCGGCAATGACCGAAGCCCTAGCGCAGATTACCCCCCAAGCCGATACGGTGATTATGGCGGCGGCGGTGGCTGATGTTCGACCCAGCCAAACCTACAGCGGCAAACTGGCCAAAGCGGATCTGCCCAACCCACTGCCCCTGGAGCCGGTACCGGATGTGCTGGCACTGTTGCCGCGCCAGCCTCACCAAACCTGGATTGGGTTTGCCGCCCAAACGGGTGATCCAATCCCCCTCGCGATCGCGAAACTCAAGGCCAAGCACCTCGATGCGATCATTGCTAACCCCATTGACCAACCCGAACGTGGCTTTGGCAGTACCTGGAACGAAGTCACCTGGCTTGCAGCCACAGGTGAGCAGATACCGCTCCCTCACGCGCCCAAGCTCGAACTGGCGCACCGGATTCTGGATCTAGCCTTACCACTGGTGATGGCTAAGTCGGGCTCAATCAAAGCAGCTACCACAGGGAAGTAAATCAATAGCGTGAGTTTAGAAAAGACGTGAGTCTAGACAATAATAGAGCATTCATATTTCGCCAAAAATACTCTCTAGAAAACAAAAAATCCTGAGGCAGCGTAGAAAAGGCGTAGAAAAATTGTCCTCTTGATGAGTGAATTGACTATATGGGCAAGGCGGCTACCAGAGCTTCAATGCTGGCAAATAACTGGACAGAATCTCGCAGCATCAGGTTTGGGTACAGTGTTCGGTCGGGCAAGCCAATCGCGAGTTCGGAACGAACGCCATAAATTGGTTTGCCCTTGGCGTAGGCATAGCCCACTTCAAAAGCTGTGCCCGAATCTACATCCACGCCTGATAGGTTCGCAACGATAGTTTCCGATTGGTCAATTCCGGCGATGCAACTGGCAAAAATCGCGTCAGGGTTGGTTTGGGGGCAGTCCCGCTGAGGCAAAAATGTTGTTCCTAGCTTGGCCAGGGCTTGCTCGAGCTCGGCTTGAAAGGCTTGCTCGTAGGCGTTAAAGAGTGGCCCCGCGACGTAGAAGCGATAGGTCAGGCGATCAATCACGACTCGGCCTCCTCAGGCGACAACTCTGGGACAGTATTACCGATAGGGTCTGACGCCTCGACCACCTCAGACCTAGCCACAGTGTCTGAAGCATTCTCCGTCATCTCGGCCGTGGAGAGCAGCGGCTGATAACGAATGTGTAGATCAACCCCCGGTCGCGCGAGGAAGAACACCTCATCGCCACCCTGCCACTCATCAACGATCGCGAAGACAAAAAAGCGCTGCTGCCGCTTAATCACCATCGGTAGGATCGCTTCTGCTTGAATCTGCTCCGCAAAGGCTGACAGCAGATTCACAAAGGTATCCGGTGCTACGGCAGGGCCAGTAATGTCAACGGGCACGGCCTCAGCCTCGCTGGACTCTAGACGGGCCTGACAGTTGGCAATTTGTGTGGCAGAACTGCGTTGCGGCAACTTGAGGCTAAGCGGGCGGGTTGTTTCAGTTTTGATATAGCGTTCCCAGCGTGTTAGATCGCTAGGGCTGACAACCGAGCGGATGACGCTTTCCGAAATGGGTAGATCGCGGTTGATCACGGCCTGTACCCGGGGTGGCTTGTAGGCTTTGATCGCCAGTTCGGCAATGGCGCGGTTCACTTCCGAGTTCATGGTGACGACAACTAAGCGCTCCGCCCGGTCTAAATGCGCCCGGACTAGCAGCGACTCATCGAGGGCATTACCCACCAGCACATCAATAGCCTGGGTTTCGCTCGCCCCCTGAATCGCTAAGTGCTCCACGGTCGGTGTAGCGGTTGCCAAGTGTGCCACCAGAGACACCGATAAGCCTTGGTTGTAGAGAATGCGCGCCAGGTTACGCCCGACGGCATTGTTGCCGACAATCACCGTAACGCGCTCTGACTCAAGCTTCAGCCACTGGGCAACCAGACCCGCCGTTAACCCTTGGAGGATGACCGTCATCGCGATCGTCAGGAATACCAACGCCTTGATCGCCTCGCCACCGTTGATATTGCGCTCCGCCAAGACGATCGCGAACAATGACGACACCGAAGCGGCAACAATACCCCGGGGTGCCAGCCAAGCCGCAAACAGCTTGTCACGCCAACTAAGGGGGCTACCGAGGGTACATAGCCACACCGTCAGAGGCCGCACTCCCAACATCAAAAATGCAACGGTGCCGACTGCCCCCCACCCCAGCGCCAACACCGAGGGCAGCGAGAGATTAGCCGTCAAGAGAATAAATAAAACAGAGATAGCCAACAGGACTAACTGCCCCTGAAAGCGCCGTACCTGCCGCTCCTGAAACTGGGCGACCTGCCGCACAACGATCCCTGCCGTCACCGCCGCCGCCAGGCCCGACTCATCGACCAGGGTTTGGGCCGCCACATAAATGCCCAAGGCCGCCGCCAGCACCACACTATTAACCAGTTCTTCCGACAGACTCTGGCGATTTTGGCGCAGAAACTGCCCCACCAACCAGCCCCCCAGCGCACCAATGCCAGCCCCCAAACCCAAGGCGATCGCGAGTTCGGAAAGCGCGCCAAGCAAGCCCAAGGCCGCCTGACCCAACTCGGGCTGACTAAAATCACCCGCCAAAACCAGATTCAAAACCACCACCGCCAGCAGAGCCCCGATGGGGTCAATAATTACCCCCTCACCCTCCAGCAAGGTGGCCACCGCCTCACTTACCTGCACCCGCTTGAGAATCGGCGTTACTACCGTTGGCCCCGTCACTACCACCAGCGAGGCATAGATAAAGGCAATCGGCCAGGGAAACTCACTCAGCCAATGGGCCGCCGCCGCCCCCAACACCAACGTAATTGCTGGGCCCAGCGTCACCAGATTGCGCAAACTGCCCGATACCTTGCGCAGAATTTGTAAATCAAGATTAAGGCCACCCTCAAACAAAATCAGCGCAACCGAGAGGGCGACAATGACCTCGGTGCCAATCCCCAATAACTGCGGGCGCACAACCCCCAGCCCGTCCGGGCCCAAAAGGACACCAAACAATAACAGAAAGACAATGCTGGGGATCGCAATCAAGTTGGCAAGCACTTGAGCCGTGATGCCAGCAACCAGAATAATCACCATTAGCAAGGTGAGGCTTGAGGCGGCTTCCATACAACTGACTGTCCAACGGATCCAGTGTAGGTCACGGAAGCGAATCGGCTAGACTAAGCGAGAGCCTGTCACCGCCGCCCATGCAAGTGCCCTTCAAATACGACATCATGTTGCGCTACCATCCGGCGCAAGGTCGCTGGGCCAAACAGCTTGCCGAACGGCTCGATCGCGAAGGGGTTAAGGTCTGGTTCGATCAATGGATGATTCAAAACCGGCGCGAACGACGGCTGGAGCTACGGCGCGCCATCGACGAGTCCCGGCATGTTGCCCTCGCCATTTCCCAAGACTTTGTCGATGATCCTTGGCCCAGTGATCAGCTTTACAGCGGCTTTGCCCATGCGCCCGCCAGCCAAAACCAGCGCCTGCTACCTCTGATTCTCGATGACTGCGACCTGCCTAAACCCGTGCAAGGTCTAAAAGCGATCGACTTTCGTGGCTCAGATGATGATCCGACTCTGTTTGAGTTTCGGACGCTGCAACTCCTCGAGCGGCTCAAGCCTGATTTTGTTGCCCCCAACGATCTCCAACGCTTCCGGCTACGCTATCGCCAGCTCACCATTGCCGATGATGACGAAGAGCTCCGGGGCTTTCGGGCCTTTTGGAAGTCGCTGCAAACCCTAATCATGCAGGTCTCACGGGGGGCCGACCTGCCCGAGCGCCGCGAGAAGTTAGCGGTCTTGCAGTTCGTCCAGCGCCTGTTTCAGTGGAATACGGCCGATTTACAGTTTGATCGGGGCGAAGAGCTCTTTGTACGAGAGCGCTACAGCGAAGCGCTCAAAACCTTTGATCGCGCCCTGACGATTGACCCTAATTTTGCCCAAGCTTGGGCGCGGCGGGGTGACACCCTCGTTATTCTGCGGCGCTATCGCGAAGCCATCGATAGTTACAATGGCGCTCTGGCCATTAATCCCTACGACGAACCAGCTCGGCTGAACTTGGCCTTGCTTTTGGGGCGTTTGGGACAATACAAAACCGCTGTTATTAATTACGACCGCCTGCTAGAGCTGAACCCCGAAGTCCCTGAAGCCTGGCAGAATCGTGCGATCCGCCTTGCCCAACTCCAGCGCTACAAGCTCGCCCTCACCAGCATCAATCAAGCCATCCGCTACAACGATCAAGTAGCGACTGCCTGGGTCGCACGCGGCATTATCCTACGGGCCCTACGCAAGCCCAAGGCGGCAGCCGTCAGCTACGCTGAAGCCCTCAAGCGCGACCCTCGCAACGCCCGTTGGTGGCGCTACCGAGGCAATGCGTTTTTGCAGGCGAACCAAATCCAAGCAGCTCTCAAAGCCTATAACCGCTCGCTCAAGCTCGAATCAAAGAGTGTGGGCAGTTGGCACAATCGCGGCTTGGTGCTGCTGCAAGCCGGCAAAAACCGTGAGGCGATCGCGAACTTTGATCGCGCCTTCAAAGTCAACCCCGACAGCTACCGCACCTGGCACGCGCGCGGCGTCGCCTTCCAGGAAATGGGCTTTTGGGATGAAGCCCTGATTCACTACGAAGAAGCCCTCAAAATTAAGTCCAGTCACTATCCCTCGCAATACGCCGTCGCGATTGCCTACTGCGAAGTCGGTAAACCCCAAGCAGCCCTGCCCTGGTTCGAACGCATTCTCGAAAAACAACCGCGCAACTTCACAGTGTTGTTCTATCAGGCACGCACCTTGCGACTACTGAAGCAGTGGCCTGAAGCCCAAGCCGCCGCAAAGACCCTGCAAGAATTAAATGCCAACGATCCCCTTGGCTGGTTTGCCGCGGCTTATATTGCCGCCGATCAAGGCGACTGGCCAACCGCCATCAAGCACTACACCACAGTCTTAGAACTAACCCCCGATGATGGGGTTGCCCGCAATAACCGCGCTTGGGCCTATCTGCAACAGGGTGAATGGCGCCAAGCCCAAGCCGACATCACCCTTGCCCTCCAAGAGCCCCAGGCAACCTTTTGGCATACCCAAGCTGAGATTGCCCGTCGCCAAGGGGATCGGGTCGCGGCCGAACACTACTGCCGCTGTGCCCTCGCCCTCGAACCCGCCAACCCCGAGGCTCAACTTTGTCTCGAAAGCCTCCAAACCGCACCCACACCACTCGGTTTACCCCCAGCAATTCCCGCCACAGTGGCCCCCGCAACTGCGTAGTACCCACGAAACCGTAGCCCGCGACACCCCAACTCAGCCAGAATCAGCTACATCTGAATAAGTAGGGGTTGGGAGCAACCATGAATGCGGCAGACTGGGCCAAAACACCCGATCAGTTAGCCCGTGTGGCCAGCGTTGTGAGTATTTTTCAAGCGGCCTTCCCCGATTGCAAAGCCAACCTGCGTCCCTGGAGCAGTGACGATGCCACCAGTGAGCACCTCGATCCTGACTCTCTAGATATCGGCTTCAACTTTCCACCCGGCAAAACCCTCGTGCAACTGCGCTTTTGGCATGACGATGGTTGCTACCGCCTGATTGGTATCGAAGCGATTTGTTTTGGCTTATTTGGCAATCGCCGCTGGCAGTTCTCGACGATCGCGAATTGGGAGTTCAGCGGCACGACCCCACCCCTGCGCGGTTTTCGGCAGCAACTGCGCCGCACCTGCGAGCAACTATTAGAGCACTTTGCCCTCAACTCGGCTGCCTAGGCGGTGGGATATTACTAGCGCTGTGAGCACTTACTGGATCGGCATATCTAGGTGTGCCGATGTGTTCACGGAGTGATCATGCGCAGTGATCTGAACCAGTAGCCACTACCCATAAAAGCCACTACACTTGGTGAGAGCTGTTGCGGCCTTTTTTATGCGCATCTTGTTTTTCTTGTTGCTACTGAGTCCTGCAAGCACATTTTGGTTAAGTGCAACCGCCAATACTCAGTCCATTGACTTCATGGCACCTCAGGTGTTCAACCTCCAGACTGCTGAAGAGCAAGTGCTGGATCCCGACACGCCACCCATGCTGGAGTTCAGCCTCGAAGAAAGTGATGCCGCCATTGCCCTCTTTGGTTGCGATTGCCCCGCTCATCTCAATTCTTTGCGGGCTTTGCGCGGTCAAGCGCCACTTCAGTTGTCACGCGAGATCACATTAAATTAGCGCCCAAAGAT
>CAZAGN010000040.1:18581-23292 GCA_964484905.1 uncultured bacterium
GTCAAGCGCCACTTCAGTTGTCACGCGAGATCACATTAAATTAGCGCCCAAAGATAAACCCAAGGCTTGAATTAGTGTGGCTGCACGCCCCAGTATCCAAGCCTGCAGCAGCCTTCTTCAGATCTGAAACTGATTGGGGCGGTTAGAGGTGCGTCAGGGCATTCATGTAAAAGCGTTGTTAAACGCCGAAAGTTTAGAGACAGATTGCAAGATAAATGGTGTGAGTGAAATCCTCAGCAAACACGCTCAGAAGAAAGCCGCCAACCTCTCGGCAGCGGCAGATGGTGTGAGGAGTGAACGGAAACTTGCGTCTCCGCTATTTCCATAATAATCAATTCTTTCCGGCTGTGGGCTGCGAGTTACCTGACTTTGCTACTGTTTAGCGCATTTTGTTCGAGTGCGAAGTTTTGTGTGCTTGCTCGGGATTCTGTAATCCTTGCTACTGTTATCCAGAGCACAGTTGCTCGAACCGGAGTACCGATCCCATCGATCTCGAGGTAAGGTGCTGCGCGATGGGAGTGTCCGGGAACCAAGCAAGCCCCTAAGATGGGGGACAAGGTTGTTGAGGGCAGAGCAATGTCGCGTACGGGTGCCTTTATTGGTGGGATGCTGTTGGGCACGGCGATTGGCACGGCTGTGGGTCTGCTGGTAGCGCCTCGCAGTGGTCGCGAAACCCGCCGCCTGCTACGCAAATCAGCGAATGCCTTGCCCGAGATGGCCGAAGATGTGGGTACAACGATGCAAGATCAAGCCGAGCGCTTGCTCGCGGCGGCCCAACAAAGTCTTGACGATACCCGCGAAAAGCTCCAGGAAGCGATTGCCGTGGGTCGCGATACGATGCGTCAAAAACAGCAAGAGCTTGAGCAGCAAGCCCTTGTCGCTGAAACTGATACCGAGGTTGAAGCGTAATGTTGCGCTTTGAGCAGGTGCGGGTGCAGTTTGGCCGTACGGTTGTCATTCAAGACTTAAATTTTGCCGTGGCCACGGGCGAAACCGTCGGCATTGTTGGCGAGTCGGGGTCGGGCAAAACCCTTACTGCCTTGGCGGCGATGATGCTGCTGCCCCCCAATGCTCAGGCTAGTGGCCATATTTGGCTCGAAACCGCCCAGGGCGAGGTTGATCTGCTGGCCCTGCCACCGCAGCAGCAACGTCAGTATCGCGGGCGGCGCTTGGCGATGATTTTTCAAGAGCCGATGAGTGCTCTCAATCCGGTTTATAGCTGTGGTTTTCAGATTATCGAAACCCTGAAAACCCACAAAAGCCTAAGTACAGCCGCCGCTACTGAACGCGCCTGTCAGTTATTGGCTGAGGTGCAGCTCCCCGACCCCGAGCGATTACTGAAGCGCTATCCCCACGAGCTTTCGGGTGGGCAGATGCAGCGGGTGATGATCGCGATCGCGCTGGCGGGCGACCCGGATATCTTGATTGCCGATGAGCCAACAACGGCTCTTGATGTCACTGTCCAAGCCGAGATCCTGCGCCTACTGAAGGCGATTCAAGCCCAGCGCCAGATGAGCATCCTCTTTATTAGCCACGATCTGGGTGTGATTGCCGATATTGCCCAGCGCGTGGTCGTCATGTATCGCGGCTATCACCTCGAAACGGGTGCAGTGCCCGCCATTTTGCACGAACCCACCAGCCCCTACACCAAGGGTTTATTGGCCTGTCGCCCACCTCTAGGGCAGCGACTGCTGCGGTTACCCACGACTGCTGATTTTATGACGGTCTCCGAGACCGAGGATAGCTTGGTCGTTGAGCCCCGCACGGCCTTGTCCGTCGAGGCGGCTCTGGCACAGGTGGCACTGGATGTCGAAACCGATCGCGAGCGGCTCGAACACTTGCGTCAGCAACCACCCTTACTCCAGGTTAAGCATCTGCGGGTGCAGTACCCCACACGCTATGGGGCACCCCTCAGAGCGGTTGAAGATGTCAGTTTTGAGCTTTTCCCTGGTGAAACCTTGGGGCTTGTTGGCGAATCGGGCTGTGGTAAATCAACCCTGGGGCGGGCTTTGCTGCGGCTCACGCCAGCTCATAGCGGTGAGGTGATCTACGATGGCGAAGACCTGCTCACACTACCAATGGCCAAGCTGCGGCCTTTGCGGCGGGAGTTGCAGATTATTTTTCAAGATCCCTTTGGCTCTCTTGATCCACGTATGAGTGTTGGTGATTCCCTTACTGAGCCGATGCTGCTGCACAAAATTGGCAAAACCAAACAGGAACGCCGCCAGCGAGCGATCAGCTTGCTCGAACGAGTTGGCCTCGATGGCAGTGCCCTAGCGCGGATGCCCCATGCGTTTTCGGGTGGCCAACGGCAGCGGATTTGTATTGCGCGTGCCCTGGCAACCTCACCCCGCCTAATTGTCTGTGATGAGTCGGTATCGGCTTTGGATGTCTCGGTTCAGGCGCAGGTACTGAATTTATTAAAAGAACTCCAAGCCGATTTGGGCGTCAGCTATCTCTTTATTAGTCATGATTTGAGTGTGGTGCGCTTTGTGAGCGACCGCATTATGGTGATGCGCCAAGGGCAGATTGTGGAGCTGGCGGCGGCTGAGGCGATCTATACCCAACCCCAAGAGGACTATACACGGACACTCTTGGCGGCGATTCCCCGCATTGAGAGGGTCTGAGCTACAGCTAGCTACTACTTTAGGTTTTGCTACTGCCGCTACAGCAACTCCAGCAACATCAAATTATCGCGATGCACCACTGTATCAGCACCGCTATAGCCCAAAATGGTCGGAATATCGCTGGTGCGCCGCCCGCTAATTTGCCGTAATTCAGCAGCGCCATAGTTCACCAGACCACGGGCAATTTCTTGACCGGCAGGATCGAGCAAACGTACGGCGGATCCAGCTTCAAAGTCGCCCGTAACGGCTGTGATGCCAGCGGGTAACAATGAGCGCCCCTGATGATAGACAGCATTGACCGCCCCGGCATCGAGGCTCAGACCACCTTCGGGTACCAGGCTAAAGGCGATCCAACGTTTGCGAGCGCGTTCAGGCTGGGGCTCGGGGTCAAAACGGGTGCCAATCGCCTCACCAGCAATGATCTTCGCGATCGCTTGGGGGCGTTCACCGTGGGTAATTACCATCGTTACTCCAGCGGCGGTGGCAATTTGGGCCGCAGCCACTTTGGTCGCCATGCCACCTGTGCCCCAGCGTCCACCCACACCCGCTTGCACCAGCAGCGGCTTACCCTTTTCAACCCGAATAATCGGCTCAGCATCCGGGTTTGTGCGCGGGTCGGCGGCGTAGAGACGATCAACATCGGTCAGTAAAATGAGCCAATCAGCTTCGATCATGCCGGCAACCAAAGCCGAAAGGGTATCGTTATCGCCAAAGCGTAGCTCGTCGGTAGCCACAGTATCGTTTTCATTAATGATGGGAATGACGTTCCAATCCAGTAATTGCTTGAGGGTTTGCAAGCTATTAAGGTAGCGATCGCGATGCACCAGATCCGCCCGTGTCAGCAACACCTGGGCAATCGGCTGTCCCAGCACACCAAAAAAATCATCATACAGACGCATCAAGCGACCCTGACCCACCGCCGCCACCGCCTGCTTCTCAACAATAGTAGTGGGCCGCTCGGCCAAGCCCAAGCGCAAACAACCCACTCCCACCGCCCCCGAGGAAACTAGAACAATGCGCTGTCCCGCCTGCTGCAACTGACAGAGGCTTTCGACCAATGTCGCGATCGTGGCAAGGCGCAGCTCACCCGTTGCTGGATTGGTCAGGCTAGAGGTGCCAATTTTAACGACAATCGTTTGACTCATGCCGCAGATCGTATCAAGAAGCGGCCTACACACTGTCGTAGACCAACGGCATCTATGCAGTTACTGAAACTCACCTTATCAGAAAATCTTGCAAGTCATGTCGTGCTTGGTAAAGCTATGGCAGTCATTAGAGGCTGTCATCACTTTAGGAAAAAGAGAGAGGTAGAGAGCCGAGAGGAAGTGCGTAGCTCGTTTGTCATAGCGAGTAGCTAGGCCCCAATACTGCTTGAGATGAGCAAAGAAGCTCTCGACTAGGTGCCGCGCTTTGTACAACTCCTTGTCATAGTCACGCGGCTCTTTGCGGTTGCCTCTAGGTGGAATCACAACCGTTATCCCTGACCCTCAATTACACATGCCATAGCGTCATAGCCCTTATCCGCCATCACCACCTCTGGCTCAACATCCGCTAAGAGCACATCCGCACCCTCGCACATCAGATGCCTGTCCCTCACTTAAATGAAAGCCAATTGGATTACCCAAAGCATCGACTAAGGCGTGAATCTTTGTGCTTAATCAGTCTTTGCTTTGACCAATGGCTTCTGAGTCCCCCCTTTGGCAACCACACTGTGCTGGTACGTGCGCACAATCGTTGTATCCAGCATCACCCACTCAGAATCAGTGTCCGCACTTAACACCTCAAAGACCCGTTGCCACACCCCAGTCTTGGCCCAACGACTCATCCGGGTGTGAATAGACCTCCTGCGTGAATAGGTTTTTATATCGCCACGAACATCACAAATTGGCTGAAATCAAGGCGTTCAGCGAAGTGAGGATCGATTGATGCAAGAGGTCTAATTATAGCCGACTCACAGCCCGGGAAAGGCACAACCTGGACACTCAGCTTTCCCCTCAGCCTCAACATCCAGCCATTGCTGCTCTGCCGCAGCCAGCACTATCTGGTGGCCCTACCGGCTGCCGAGGTGGCTGAAATTATTAGCC
>CAZAGN010000041.1:0-18576 GCA_964484905.1 uncultured bacterium
CCAACACATTAATGATGGCTGCTCGGTAGCACTGAAGAAGAAGTAATCGCACGGTCGAGCTATTGTTATAAGAATGAGATCTAGCCCCAGATACCCCACAGCACTGTGGAATGCAGGGTAGCCTCAGACGATCAACGCTTCCATAGGAAGACCACAGTTCGTGTCGGTCTTAGTAGTAACCTCTGTATCCAGGCTCTAAATATCTGTACTTAACTCAAAGCGCTTGGATGCTCTGGGTCAGGCAAGCTACCGACCATCCCTGCCTGCGGTGAACTGGCACTGGCATAGGCTTTCACCGGGATCCGTCCGGCACGGTAGGCCAAATGACCGGCATCCATGGCCATCGCCATCGCGGCGGCCATCTGCGGTGGGTTGTGCGCTTGGGCAATGGCGGTATTAATCAACAACGCCGAAGCCCCCAGCTCCATGGCCTCAGCGGCCTCCGAGGGCACACCAATACCCGCATCAACCACAACAGGCACCTGGGCTTGCTCGATAATAATGCGCACCGATTCACGATTTTTGAGACCTTGCCCCGAACCAATCGGCGACGCGAGGGGCATCACGGTTGCACAGCCAATCGCTTCGAGTCGGGCGGCAAGTTGCGGATCGGCATTGATGTAGGGCAGTACCGTAAAGCCCTCATCAATCAGTTGAGCCGCTGCTTCGTAGGTACCAATGGGGTCAGGCAGGAGGTACTTGACATCGGCAATTACTTCCAGCTTGACAAAATTATTGTCAGTTTGCTCTAAAACATTCTGTGCCACCTCTCGCCCCAGTCGCGCCACCCGGATTGCTTCTTCGGCCGTACGACAGCCGGCGGTGTTGGGCAGTAACCAATACTGATTCCAATCCAGGGCCTCCATGAGCCCAATGTGGCCGGCCGCTTGGCTTTGCACACGGCGAATCGCCACCGTGACGATCTCGGCTCCACTCGCCGCAACGGCTGCCGCCATCGTTGCCATTGATTGATATTTACCAGTACCAATCATCAGGCGTGAGCGAAAACTGCGCCCACCAATAACCAGCGTATCGGTTGTGCGTTCTGCAAGTTGAGTCATGTCGTGCTCTATCACTACCTAAGCCCCAAAGGCTCGCTACTCCAGAGTATCGTGCTGGCGTAGGATAGGAGCAGTTTGTATCGATGGCTACCTATGGCAACAGCGGTATGGGGCTTGGGGCGCTCGGGGCAAGCAGCAGCAAAACTTTTACAGGCTCAGGGTGAGACCGTCACCCTCTATGACCAAGCCGATACAGAAACCTTACGCGCTCGTGCCAAAATCCTGGCACAGCAGGGGCTGACTGTTGTTTTGGGTGAGTTGGGCGCAGCGCCCCAGATTGTGGTCAGTCCGGGCATTAGCTGGCAGCACCCCCAACTCCAAGCCTCGCGATCGCGAGGTTGCCACATTATGGGTGAAGCCGAACTGGCTTGGCAGATCCTCAAAACTATCCCCTGGGTCGCCATCACCGGCACTAACGGCAAAACCACCACCACGGCCCTTGTGGCGGCAATCTGGCAAGCGAACGGCTGGCGCGCCCCGGCCTGTGGCAACATTGGCCTGCCCCTCTCAGCCGTTGCCCTCGAAGCGATCAGCTCGGGCGTTTTTCCTGACTGGATTGTCGCCGAGCTGAGCAGCTACCAGATTGAGGCCGCCCCCAGCATTGCACCCGAAATTGGCCTGTGGACAACCTTCACACCCGATCATCTCGAGCGCCATGGCAGCCTCGAACGTTACGCCGCGATCAAAGCCAGCCTGCTCAACCGATCGCGAACACTGATCCTCAATGCCCACGATCCCTACCTCAAATCTCAACAGGCCGCTTGGCCCCAAGCCCTCTGGTGTGGTGAGGGGCGGGTTACTGTCGATGCCGAGCAGCTCTACGTCGATGAGCAGCCGATTCTGCCCCTGAGCGAGTACCAACTGCTGGGTCAGCATAACCAACAAAACCTGATGCTGGCTGTGGCGGCTGCCCGCACGGCTGGCATTCCCATGGCCACGATTCGTCAAGCGGTTCAAAACTTTAAAGCACCGCCCCACCGCCTCGAAACGGTTCGCGAACGTGAGGGTGTGCGTTTCGTCAACGACAGCAAAGCCACCAATTACGATGCGGCTGAAGTGGGTCTACGGGCGATCGCGACGCCGGTCATTCTGATCGCGGGTGGCCAAGCCAAACAAGGCGATGATTGCGCCTGGTTGGCGCAAATTCAAGCCCGTTGCCCGCACGTTATCTTAATCGGCGCAGCGGCAGCCCAATTTGCAGCCCGTTTGACCAGCGTTGGCTACAATCAAGTGCAGATCGTGCCCAGCCTCGACGAAGCGGTGCCCCTGGCAGCGTCCTTGGCCAAGCCCGGTGCCACCGTACTCCTGTCGCCTGCCTGTGCCAGCTTCGACCACTACGCAAACTACGAAGAACGGGGCGAACATTTCCGCCGCTGCTGCCTGGCCCTCTGATGCCCGGCTGCTGCAATCACTGACAATCTTGTGGCTTGTCGTTGGCTTCATCACCCTCTTTTCGGCTTCCGCCCCCGAGGGCATGCAAGACTTCGGTGACAGCCTGTATTTCGTTAAACGTCAGTTAATTTGGCTGACCCTGGGTAGTGGCCTGATGGCGGTGATCACCCAGGTACCCATGCGTGTTTGGCTACGACTGGCCCCGGTGGGCTATGTTTTTGTGCTAGCACTGGTTCTTCTGACCCACGTACCTGGTTTGGGGGTGACGCGCCTTGAAGCGACCCGCTGGTTGGGTCTTGGGCCGATTGTGATCCAGCCCTCCGAACTACTCAAGCCGCTGCTGGTGCTGCAAGCTAGTGTCATTCTCGGCTACTGGCAAAGCTGGCCGGGGCAACGGCGACTGGTTTGGTTAGGGCTATTTGCCTGGGGCTTGCTGGCCATCCTGACCCAGCCCGATCTGGGCACAACGATTGTCTGTGGTCTGGCCCTCTGGCTAGTAGGGGTGGTTGCCAATCTGCCCCCAAACCTCATTTGGGCCGGGGCCGGTTTGGGTAGCTTGGGCGCGTTTCTCAGTCTGTTAGCTAAGCCCTATCAACGTATCCGCCTGACAGCTTTTCTTGACCCCGAGGGTAATGCCCAAGGTAGTGCCTATCAGTTGTTTCAAAGTCAGATTGCGATTGGTTCAGGCAGCTGGTGGGGGCTGGGGTTTGGTATGTCGCAGCAGAAGCTCTATTTCTTGCCGATTCAATCAACTGATTTTATCTTCTCGGTTTATGCCGAGGAGTTTGGCCTTGTGGGTTCGCTCGCTTTTTTAGTGTTTTTAGGGTTCTATACTCATATCAGTTTGCGAGTTGCCCAGCAGTGCCAACGCCCCGACCTGCGCTGTGTTGCCTTTGGCTGCTTATTTTTATTGGTAGGCCAGTCACTAGTCAATATCGGTGTTGCCAGTGGTTTTTTGCCCACAACGGGCCTACCCTTACCTTTCTTTAGCTATGGGGGCAGCTCAATCCTCGCGAGTATGATTGCCGCTAGCTTTTTGATCCGCACGGCCTGTGACGCGCAACGAAGCAGCCAGTATAGTAACGGCAGTGTCCGTCAGCGCTAATCATGCCAAAACGCCCGCCTCGCCCCCGTCGTGACACCCGCCCGAGTCGCAAGCGCGACGTTACCCAAGAGGATGTGCGGTCGCCTCGTGGCCAGCGTGATCGAGCGCAGTCAACAGAACTCACGCTCAGGGAGCGTCAAGGGCGGCGATCTGTGCGAGAACCAAAGCTGTTGCCTGTGCCAGATGACGGTAAGCCAGCCGAAGCCTTAGTGTTGCGACCCGCGCCATCAACCCAGGCAGGCAAGCAAATCCGTCGCCACCCCCTGCGCAAGGTAAAACCCAAGCCGCCACAATCGCCCTGGCAGACGGTGCTCCTGCAAGGGATCAGCTTCAGCATTGGTGTGGGCTTGTTGGGTGGCTGGTTAGTACAGCGATGGGGTAGCTTATTTGCACCAGTACCCCCTGTGGCTGTTGTCGCACCCCGCCTACCTCAAGCGCCACCCGTGTTGGGCGAACGCATTCCCAACTTGCAGGCCACCCTTGAGGCGATTCCGATCGGCGAGGGACTAGTGTACGGCGCGGTCTTGGTTGATACGGCCACCCGGCAGTACGTAAGCGTGAATGGTGATCAGGCTTTTCCGGCAGCCAGCACGATCAAAGTACCCTTGCTCGTGGCGTTTCTCCAGGCGGTAGATCGGGGTGACATTAGCCTTAGCGAGATGCTGACGATGCGGGCTGACTTGGTTGCCCCTGAGGCCGGTATTTTGCAGTACCAGCCTGTGGGTTTAGAGTTGCCGGCCCTGGAGGTGGCAACCCTCATGAGTGTCATTAGTGATAACACCGCGACCAACATGGTGATTGATCGCCTTGGGGGTATGGAGGCAGTCAACGAGATATTGACTCAGTGGGGCTTGAGTCAAACCCGGATTGAAAACTGGCTGCCGGATTTGGAGGGGACGAATATGACCAGCCCCCTCGATATGGTGACGCTGCTGAGCCAGGTCGAGCAAGGACATATTCTCAGTTTGCGCGAGCGGGATCGGCTGTTTGCGATTATGGGTGAGACCGAAACCCGCACCCTCATTCCCCAGGGTACGGATGAACCTGAAGCCCGGATTATCAATAAAACCGGCGATATTGGCGGTTTGGTCGGTGATGTCGGTATGGTCGATTTACCCAATGGCCGTCGCTATATCGCCACGATTTTGGTACAGCGCGAGCTTCCCAATGACCTTAGTGCCAACGAGCTGGTGCGCGAGGTGGCGCGGCGTGCCCATGCCTACTGGCGGCAATAAACGCCATGGGTCGTCAAGACTGACCAGAGCTGCTGGCCATACTGGCGTTGCTGGAGGCGGCTATCGAGAATCGCGAGGTTGCCCTGCTGCAAGGGTGCAATCGCTTGGATCAGGCGGCTGGCAGCGGTCGGGAGGAGGTAGTCGCGAAACCAATCACGGCGCGCTGCTTTGAGGTGGGCTACCCGGGCGGCGACTAGGGGTGATTCGAGACTGGGAAAGGGTAGGGTCGGAATAATGAGCCAGTCGGGACTGCCGCCGTGACCCGCAAGCCAAGGCTCCCAATCCCAAATGCCGATACTGGTGCGGCTGGTACTGGGGCTGTTGAGGCGCACACGGCTACCAAATTCAGCCGCTAGACTTGTGGCGACTTGGGTTTGCAGGGGCTGGTCAGAGAGGACGATCGCGACGGTGCCTTCGGCGTCACAAATCAGTTGCTTGAGATGGTGCAACAGTTGCGGCTGAAAGTAGGGGCTATTGGGCGGGGCCAAGGTGGGCAGATAGCAGGCCAGACCCTGATCGCGGCGGTCGGGCAAAAATTGCAGGGTCGTCAGACTTGGCAGCCCCAGACGATCGCGAGTGGTGCTGGCCTCCCGTTGCCAATCGATGCCGGTGCCAATCAGTACCACCGGCTGTTGGGCCCAGATCTGGTGCGCTAGGGGCTCGTGAATCACGACTGGGCTGCGGTGCAGATGCACCTGCGCCTCACGACAGCGGGCCCAGAGCACCCAATGGCAATTCTGCTGGCGAAAATGCGACCAGGGTGGTGGCAGATCCTGATCGCCCAAACGCTGCCAGAGTTCGGCCAGCATCGCTAGCTCATCGGCCAGGAGCAGGGGCTCGGCGAGGGCGCGGCGCTGGAGCGAAACACTGAGGCTGAGGTGAGTGTGCTGAATAAAGCGGGCGTGTTGGGGGATCGCGATCGCGAGCTGTTGCCAATCGACAGCGCTCAGGGTTTGGGTCCAGGCCGACTGCACCCACTGCTCTAGTTGCTCGGCTTGGTCAATAATGGCCGGAATGCCCACCGGAAACCGATCGCGATCGCTCAGCCATACGGTCGGCTCAACCAACAGCACCCCCGTAAACCCTTCCGGCCAATGATCGGCTTGGCGCACTGGCTTGGTGAGGGGCAGTACCGACTGAATGAGGGGGATGACCTGATGAACAAGTGTTTGCTGCACTGTGGGGGCCGCGACAATGATTACCGGTGCCGCATCCATAAGCGCGGGCAACACATAACTGAGGCGGTAGTCATTCCCCCCGGGCACCTGAATTAGGGCCGAGCGTTGCAGGCGTAAACCGCGGGCAACCATACGCGCTAAGGTCAACTGGTGCGGCCACGGGGTTAACCCCGCCCGCATGATTGACCGTAAACCGCTGTGGACATCAACTTCCAGCACACCGAGTCTTGACGCTTCTTAGCAGTTTAACGGCTGGCGCTAGGATCGACACGCTGTTCTTTTGGCCCTTACCGTGCCCATTCAGCCCCTTGCTGCCCCCCTCATTAGTCGCATTGTTGCCGGTGAGGTGATTGATTCCCTCGCGGCCGTTGTGCGGGAGCTGGCCGAAAACAGTATCGATGCCGGGGCGACGCGGCTGAGCCTCTCTTTGTGGCCCGAGCAGGGGCGACTGGTACTGGTGGATGATGGTGAGGGTATGGAGGCCGCCGACCTAATCCTGGCGGCAACACCCCACAGCACCAGCAAACTGAGCGCTGATCTCGATCAGATTACGACCCTGGGCTTTCGCGGTGAAGCCTTGCACAGCCTTGCCCAAGTCGCCCACTTGCAGATTCAGAGCCGCACCCTGGTTGCCCCCCACGGTTCGGTGGCTACCTACGACGAGCAAGGGCAGTGTGTACAAATTCAACCGACACCGATCGCGACCGGCACCCGCGTTGAAGTCAGCCAACTTTTTGCCCAGTGGCCCTCACGCCAAGCGCTGCTGCACAATCCCCGCCGTGAACTGAAGCGGATCCAGGCCGTGATTCAGAACCTCGCGATCGCGAACCCCCAGATCACCTGGCACGGGCAACTCAACGATCAACCCTGGCTCAGTTATTGGCCCGGCAGCCTCACCGATCGCCTGGTGCAGCTCATCCCAAACCTGGAGCCCAACCACCTACGCCAGCACACCCAGCCACCGCTGACCCTCACCCTCGCCCTACCCGATCGCTTTCATCGCCCCAAGGCCGACTGGCAGCGCATTGTAATCAACGGGCGCTGTGTTGACTGCACGCCGCTCCAAGACACCCTTCGAGCCGCCCTCAGCCGGAGCGTCCCTCGCGATCGGCAGCCGGTCTGGGTTGCTCAGCTACAGCTTACGGGCGTTGATTGGAACCGCCACCCCGCTAAACAAGCGGTCTATGTGCCCCATCTCGAAGCCCTCCAAGACCAACTCCAACAGCTCGCCCAGGCGGCCCTTGCCCAAACCAGTCGTCAGAGCTTCCGCCGCAGTCAGGCCATTGTCCAAAGCACGGCGGCGCAATATGTCACGGCGGCTCAGCCCATCGTTAAACCTCAGGCTGATCAGCCCACCTGCCCGCCCCAAACTGCCGCCATCGTCGGCTACTGGCAAAACACCTACATCCTCATCGACCAGGGCAGCGATCTGCTGCTGGTAGAGCAACATGTTGCTGATGAACGGGTTCGCTTCACACAGCTCCAAGCGGCCTGGCAACTCAGCCCCTGCGAGCCGCCGCCACTCTTAGCCAACCTCAGCCCTGCCCAGCGCGAACGCCTCGATGCCTGGGGTTGGCAGCCCGAACCCTTTGGTGACGATCTCTGGACGCTGCGCCAGGTGCCGACCCTCCTCCACGATCACCCCGAGCGGGATGCGCTGCTGCGGGAACTGAGTCATTGCGACAACCTCGAGGCTGCCCAGATCGCGATCGCCTGCCGCACTGCCATTCGTAATGGCCAACCCCTGAGCCCCAGCCAGCAAAGCCAGCTCATCCAGGCGTGGCTCGGCAGCCCCAACCCCCACACCTGCCCCCACGGCCGCCCCATCTACCTCAGCCTGCGGGAGAACAGCCTTGCCCGCTATTTCCGACGGCATTGGCGCTCTTGTCAGCCCGACCCGCTGAGCCCACGCCTATTTACAAAAGTTAACCCTGGCCTACAATCGAGAGGTGATTGATGAGTGAGTGATTCCCGTCGCATCTGCGTCACACCAGTGACCCCCAGTAATGATCCCCAGCCCCTGATGGGTGCCCAGCCGTGTAAAACTGTTTCGGGCACTACAATAAATTCACCTCACCAGCGGATACAGCGTATGTCGGGCGAAAGCATCCAGCATCAGCTCAAGAACTATTTTGTGACCGGCTTGGTTGTCATTATTCCCCTGGCGACCACTCTTTGGCTAGGTGTTGAGGTCGCGACCCGTAGCATCGACTTCCTCACCAGTATTCCCAAGCAACTGAATCCCTTTACGGGCCTAGCCCCCTGGCAAATTTCGCTGATTAACCTCGGTGTTGGCCTGCTTACACCCGTAGGGTTTATTCTTTTTATCGGCTTCATGGCCCGCAACATCATCGGCCAGTGGCTTCTCAACCTCAGCGAAGAGGTGCTTCACCGCATTCCTGTTGCCGGTAGCATCTACAAAACAATCAAGCAAATTTTGACAGCTCTTTTCGCGAGCAGCGGCAAACGCTTTCGGCGCGTCGTCCTCATTGAGTATCCTCGCAAAGGGGCTTGGTCGTTGGGCTTTGTGACCGGCAATCTCATGGCCAATTTTCATGGCCAAGGCGAAGAGAACTGGGTCACCGTCTTTATCCCGACTACGCCCAATCCCACTTCGGGCTGGTACGCCGTGGTTCACGAAACCGACACCGTTGAGGTCAGTATCTCGGTCGAGGATGCCTTTAAGCTGTTGATTTCGGGGGGAATTGTCGCCGCCGATGCTCTCCAAGAAAGCCTGCGCAAGCAACAGCGCCTGCCCGCCGTCGTGTCGCCCAATCTTGATGAGCTCGTGCGCGAAGAACGGCAGTACGAGGATCGTCTTGATGAACTGAATCTGGGTGAGCCGGTTTACGTAGATCGCTCTGGCAATCTTTAAGCCAGAATACCCTGGTACGCTCGAGGCAGCTCTCTGCCCAGTCATCTGTGAGTCGCTCTCTTGAGGGCTGATGTCTCAGGTCGAAGGTGATTCAGGACGGCTTTTGAGTTACCGGCCATATTTCTGATAGGCGTTGCAGGCGCATGATGCGAGTCGGGAGCGTAATCTGCCTTAGCATTGGGCTGCTGGGGGCTTGTTTGAGCTTTATTATCTTGGCAGGAGCGGCGCTCCCCTACCCCGATCCAACACCCGAGTTGTTGGCGCAGCAATCTAGTCGAGTTCAATTCTGGAGCTACTGCCTCCTCTTACATTTCGTGCTTCTCATCGTCGGCAGCTGGGGGTTGTGGCGTTCGCGCCGCCAGCACTAATCAGGTGGTTGGTATCGGTGAGAAACCGTAACGTATCAGGGTACTGAGCCTGGTGGCGACCTACCTAAAATAGCAATTAAGTTTATTACTGTCGGCAGAAATAATATCAATGTGCTAAATACAAGCTCGGTGTTACTAAAAACGCAAAAATCTCGTTACATTCCTTCACAAAAGTAGAAAAATTAGACACAAATCGAAGAAATGATTAAAGCTTGGCGGCTTTCTGAGTCGTGCTACCTAGAGTGTGGGAGAAGCACCGTAATCTTTGCATGACCACCTACTCCCCTCAAGCATCCTTCGCGGCTCTGCCCTTTGTGCGTCGCTACCTGTATGGGATGGCAACCGCTACCGTCTTTTTGATGGCTCTGGGTAGTGCCACCCGGGTGATGAATGCGGGCTTGGCGTGCCCCGACTGGCCGTTGTGCTATGGCGTTTTGGTGCCCAGTGCCCAGATGAACCTCCAGGTCTTTCTCGAATGGTTTCACCGGGTCATTGCGACATCCATGGGTGTGGCGGTGTTGGGCTTGGTAGGCTGTGTTGTCTATTGGCGGCAGGATTTGCCCCGCTGGTTAGTGCCGGGGGCGCTGATGGCGCTGCTGATTGTCGTCACGCAGGGGATTTTGGGTGGCCTGACGGTGACGCAAATGCTGCGCTTTGATATCGTCACGGCGCACTTGGGTACAGGACTTTTATTTTTTAGTGTGCTGCTGGGCTTGGCGGTGGCCCTCAGTGATCTGGATACGCAGGCCCGTTCAAGCCAGGCGGCGCGGCTGCAACGCTGGAGTGCCCCGATCGCGATCGCGACGATCTACGGCCAAAGTCTGTTGGGTGGCTTGGTTGCTTCCCAGTGGGCGCTCCACTACTGCTTTGGCGCGAACGAGCTCTGTCATGTGATGGCGGCGCACCTGATTGGCATTGCGCCCGCAACCCTGGTCGTACTGACCACTGCCGGTATTGCAGTTGCGACCAGCACGGGTTTATACCGTCGCTTGGGCTTGGCGGCGGCGGGTTTACTCGTTGTTCAGCTAGCCGTGGGCTACGCAACGTTCCGTCTGCGACTGGCGGTCGAGCCGTTGACCGTTACGCATCAAGTGGTAGGTGCCCTACTGTTGGGCTGCCTAGTCGTGATGACCTTGGTTGCCTGGCGGCAGCCTGTGCTTGCCCAGGCACCTGCCAAGGCTTAGGCCGTGTTACAGCCCGCTCACGCCCCATCCTGATCTTTACTACCGGATACCTTCATGTTGAACACCTACCGCTGGGATTCTGTAATTCAGAGTTATATCCAGCTCACGAAGCCGCGCATCATCATCCTGCTCTTGGTAACAACGGCGGGCGGAATGTGGGTCGCCTCCCACGGTAATCTCGATCCATTGCTGCTTTTGGTGACGCTGGTCGGCGGTACCCTGGCTGCTGCTTCGGCCAACGCCATCAACTGCCTGTACGATCGCGACATTGATGCCCAGATGGTGCGGACACAGCAGCGCCCGATTCCTTCGGGTCGCATTCAGCCCCGTGATGCCTGCATTTTCGCGATCGCCCTGATGATTGCCGCGTTTAGTTTGCTGGCGACCTATGTCAACCTCGCGGCGGCCTGGCTCTCGATGTCGGGCATTGGTTGCTATGTCTTGGTCTATACCTTCTGGCTCAAGCGTTCGACGACCCAAAACATCGTTATCGGTGGGGCAGCGGGGGCGATTCCGCCTTTGGTCGGTTGGGCCGCCGTTACGGGTGGCCTTGATTGGGGCGCTTGGATTTTGTTTGTGATTCTGCTGCTCTGGACACCGCCTCACTTTTGGGCTTTGGCTTTGATGATTCGCGATGACTATGCCCAGGTGGGTGTGCCGATGTTGCCCGTGGTTGTCGGTGATCGGCCGACAGCGGTGCAGATTTTTGCCTACACGCTCCTGCTTTGTGGCAGCACGATTTTGTTGGTCTTTCCGTTTCATTATTTGGGTGGTGTTTATCTCGCTCTGGCAGTTCTGCTGGGGGGCATTTTTATCATCAAAGCTCTGGGCTTACTGCAAGAGCCGAGCGATCGCGAGCGGGCCCGTGATGTCTTTAAGTATTCAATTCTCTACATGATGCTGCTGTGCTTTGCGATGGGTATCGATACCTTGCCGTGGTTCCAGACGTTCAATGCGAGTGTGTCTGAACAAATGGCCGTACTGCTCAGCAGCTTCGTACCGGGTGTCTAACACAATCGGTATCCAGTACTGAGAGACGTCCTGAGAGATCGAGCTAGTTTGCGGTGTCGTAGGCGAGCTTCAGGAGCAGCGCTGTTGTAACGCCTAGAAATAGCCAGCGTACCCACCGGCTCCCCTTCGCGATCGCGAAGCGTGCCCCCAGCCAGCCACCGATCAGATTGCACAGTGCCATGGGCACCGCTACCGAATAGGCAATGGCACCCGTACTGCCGAAATAGAGCAGTGCCGCGAGATTCGTGGCAAAGTTAATGACCTTTGTTGTGGCCGCCGCCTGCAGAAAATCAAACCCCAAGAGAGCAATGAGGCCAAAAGTGAGAAAGCTACCCGTACCCGGCCCCAAAAAGCCATCGTAAAAGCCAATGATCGCACCCAAACCGAGGCCATACCTGTAGGGGTGTTGCACCGGGGGCTTCTCGGCCAGCCCTAGGGTCGGTTGGCTGAGGGTGTAGGCCGTTACCCCCAGCAGCAGCAGCAGCACCAGGGGGCGAAGTAGGCTTGGATCAAGGCGTTGTACCGTTGCGGCCCCGGCCAAGGCAAAGATAAAGGCCGTCAGCGCACTTGCAAGGGCTAAGCGCCAGTTTAGGGGTACGCGCTGGCTGTACTGCACCACGGCAACACTGGTACCGGCAATCGAAGCCAGTTTGTTAGTACCCAAGAGCACTGGAATCGGGAGCTGGGCCTGAAACACCAGGAGGGCCGGCAATTGAATCAGACCGCCGCCCCCGGCAATGGCATCAATAAAGCCGGCCAAGCCAGCCAGCAACCCTAGCCACACCATGATGCTTCTCGCTCAGAGCACTGCTCACTGTAGCAGGACTGCGACTGGCTAGGTGAGGCGGCAAAGGGGTGCTGGCGCTCGTAGTGTAGCCAAGCAGCCACGCGTAGATGGGTTCCGCCCCACGCTACACCTCATCGTGGGCATAGCGGTCGTAAAGATAATCGAGGATGTAGTTGCGCAGTTTGTAATAGTCTGGGTCTTCGAGCAAAAGCTCGCGATCGCGAGGGCGCTCAAAAGGAATGGTCAGCACCTCGCCAATCGTCGCGGCTGGGCCGTTGGTCATCAGCACCAAGCGATCGGCCAGAAACAGCGCTTCGTCGATATCGTGGGTAATCATCAACACCGTGCAGCGGTGCTCTTGCCAAATCGTCAGCAACTCTTCTTGCAACTCTTCCTTGGTCATCGCGTCAAGGGCACCAAAGGGCTCATCAAGGATTAGGATCTCGGGTCGTACAGCCAAGGCTCTCGCGATCGCGACCCGCTGCCGCATCCCTCCCGAAATTTGGGTTGGGTACTTCGCGGCTGCCTCGCTCAGGCCCACCATTGCCAGATGATCAAGCACGAGGCGGTGCTTGGCCGCCCTACTCAGCTCGGTACGCACCGTATTGACAGCCAGATAAACATTCTCATAAACCGTAAGCCAGGGCAGCAGCGCATACCCCTGAAAGACCACCATGCGGTCTGGGCCCGGCTCACGAATCGGCTGCCCTGCCAGGGTCACGCCACCGGTTGTCGGCTGGTTAAAGCCCGAAACCATATTAAGCAACGTTGATTTGCCACAGCCCGAGTGACCGATGACAGCGACAAACTCGCCCGCCTCTACCGTCAGGTTGACATCCTTGAGGACAACATAATCGCCCTGGGGTGTGGGATACGTTTTGCTCAGGTTCGCGATCGCGAGATAAGGAGACGCCGGTGTTGGCAGGGCATTAGACTGCGGTGTTGTCTGTGTCAAAGTCATGCGCTCCTCGCTAGTGAAATATCGGCAACATAAACGTCGTGCTTAATCGAGACTTCGCGGAGATAACCCAGGGGATCCTCGGCATTAAACGGCTGACCATCAAATAACCGAATTGGTGAGCGCTGATAATTCACCTCAATATCCAGCTCCCGCGCCGCCGTCCCAAACACACCAACCTGACAAACCCGCTCGACGATCTCTACCCAGTTGCGTGGAAAGGGCACCACACCCCAACGGGCTAGCTGCGTCATCATCCAGACATGCTCAGAGCGGCTAGGTCGATTGCCTGCCCCCATAAAAAACTGATGATGCACCGGCGCGGGTGGTGGCACGCGGCACTCGGTGGCACCCAGTTGACAACGCGGCTCACTGGCGGCGGACAGTTGAATGTAGGTTTTAGGAATGCCGAGGTAGCGCCGCTGTGAGAGAAGTTCGGCAATCTCGTCATGGTGCTGGCGATCAGCGCAGTAACGGCAGGCATCGAGCAACGCCTTCACAAGGGCAATGTGGGTATTGGGGTAGCGGCTCGCCCAAGCTTCGCGCACTCCCAGGACTTTGGCAGGATGTCCTGGCCAAATTTCAAGATCGGTCGCGATTGTATAGCCCAGCCCTTCTCGAGCCGCCCGCACATTCCAAGGATCACCCACGCAATAGCCATCAATGCTGTCGTTCCGGAGATTGGCGACCATCTGGGCCGGCGGAATAATCTTCAGATCAATATCCGTCAAGGGATTAATACCGTCAGCCGCCAACCAGTAATGCAGCAGTAAGCTGTGCATCGAGCTGGGATGGACAATACCAAAGCGATGGGTGCCTCGCAGCAAATACCGATGTAAGTCTTGCAGGCTCTGAACGCCTGCAGTCTGCAAGCGCTTGGCCAACGTAATACCGTTGCCATTACGAGTCAGAGTCAACGCCGTCGCGATCGGTGTGGGTTGCCCGGCACCACCCAGGGTTAACCAAGTCGGCATTGCAGCTGGCATTTGCGCCGCATCGAGCCAACCATCACGGATACCGTCGGCAATTCCACGCCAGTTGCTTTCGCGGATCAGATGCACATCATCGAGGCCATGCTTTTTGAAAAAGCCCTTCTCATGGGCCACAACTAAAGGGGCGCAGGCTGTTAACGGGATAAAGCCAATATCAAGATTGACCTTCTCAAGACCATGCTGGGCACTGACCGCCTGCTTGCGACTGCCCAAGGCTTTGAGGCGTTTTTGCTGGGCCAAAAAGTAGATCACTTCACTGCGATAGCTGTAGTAACTGGGGTGGTTGACCACCGTCAGGCGTTGCCGCGGGCGCGGAATATCGACTGTGAGAATTTGGCCAATACGTGCTTCGGGGCCATTGGTCAGCATGACAACCCGATCCGAAAGCAGCACCGCCTCATCAACATCGTGGGTCACCATAATTGCCGTAATCTGATTCATCTCGCAGATGTGCATGAGCTGCGCTTGCAAGTTACCCCGCGTCAGGGCATCTAGGGCGCCAAAGGGCTCATCCAGCAGCAACAGCTTTGGTTTGAGGGCCAAGGCTCTCGCGATCGCGACCCGCTGCTTCATCCCCCCCGAAAGTTGGTGCGGCAACTTATCAACCGCTGCCCGCAAACCGACTGCATCAATGTTCGCCTCAACAATTGCACGACGCTCAGCCGCATCAGTCTGCTTGAGCACGGCATCTACTGCCAAGGCCACATTCTGGCGCACTGTCAGCCAGGGCAGGAGCGAATAATTTTGAAATACCACCATCCGATCAGGGCTGGGCGCGGTAATCGTTTTGCCATCGAGGGCAACAATACCACCCGTCGCCAGCGACAGTCCGGCCACCATATTGAGCAAGGTTGATTTGCCACAACCAGAATGACCAATCAAGGAGACAAACTCTCCCTCTTTAATACTCAGATCAATACCTTTGAGGGCAATATAGGTGGGTTGATTTGCCAGCTCAAACCGCTTTTCTACATCTTCTAGAGTGACTAAATCTGTCATGCCAACCCTCATACTTTTCAAAATCCATTCATTCTAAAGTCTGTTCAAATACTGAACATAGTTCGACTTAGCGACGGGCTATTTTCATCTGTAACAAAGCCATAAGGCGATCAAGGAGCAAACCAACAAAGCCAATATAGAGAACGGCAACAATAATCTCTGAGACGTAGTTTTGCTGATAAGCATCCCAGATAAAAAAGCCAATCCCTGGCACACCCGACATCACAATTTCAGCTGCAATAATGGCTAGCCATGACAGACCAATACCAACACGCAATCCTGTAAAAATATAGGGGAGTGCCGAGGGCAAAAGTACCTTAAAGAAGAAGTCTATACGTGATAGTTTCAGTACCCGCGAGACATTAATATAATCTTCGGGAATAGTACGTACGCCAACAGCCGTATTGATCAAAATTGGCCAAATTGAGGTGATAAAAATCACGAATAGCGCCGCAGGTTCATTGCGTTGCAAGGCAGCGAGTGCGATTGGTACCCAGGCCAAGGGGGCAACCATCCGCAAAAACTGAAACAACGGATCGAGGGCTCGGTTTAGCCAGACACTGCTGCCGACAGCGATGCCCAGACCGATGCCAACCAAAGCCGCACTGCAATAGCCAATAATCACCCGCTGTAAGCTGGCCAGGGTTTGACGGAATAAGCCCTGGTCAAGATCACTATTGCGATAAAAGGGATGCAAGATTAGGTAGCGGCTACGCTCATCTTGCCAAACATCTAGGGGCCCCGGCAAACGAATGAGCCCACTACTACCGAGAATTTGCCAGAGGATTAAAAATCCTAGAAGCCCCACTATGGGTGGCAAAACTTGCTCGACGATAGCACCAGACTTGAGATTGATTTTCTTGGCTGGCTCAGACTTTTTTGAAATAACTGTGCTCACGTATCACTCCTTAATTTGACATCTACAAGCGGTAGTGCTGCGGCAGAAATATATCCTTCAGTCAACTCTCTTCGAGATACGATCTGAATTTCATAATTAGCTATCTTTTCGAGCACTACCGCATCAATAGCTAGAGCGTTGAAGTGACAGTCGGTAAAGTTTTAATATTCACCGTAGGGCTTGATGATGGCTTGGCACTGATATAGTACTCGGCTGAAAGCTCAAGTTGATTTTTTAGTGTCCATACGTGCCAGCCAACAGCAATCATCACCAAGCTCATACACAATAACTTTAGATAAGACGTTACCTGGAGATTACGGATATAAGTTATGTTCTGGCTCCTGTAATCGAGAAGTGAACCGAAGTAATACTGCATGATTGAGTCTCCTTAGCGCTTAATGGTGAGGGCAGCTAGATAAGCCTGGGGATTTTCGGGGTCGAATTCAACACCATCGAAGAAAGTTTCAACCCCACGACTGGTACTTGTCGGAATATCGGTAATGCCTAAGGCTTGTGCCGCGTCACGCCAGAGATCTTCGCGGTTAACTTCATCGACGATGCGTTGTGCAACATCCAAATCGGTGATGCTGCTGCTGTGGAAGCCCCAGCGCAAGCTTTCGGTCAGGAACCACAGATCGTGAGATTTGTAGGGATAGGAAACGCTGCCGCGTGGATCTTGCCAATATAAGGGGCCGGCGTTGAAGTCTTGAACGGCGGGCTTGTCATCGCCAAGGGCGTAGTCGCCCTCGTAGGGTGGCGTCAGGACATTAACGGGCACATTGAAGTAGGTGCGACCTGAGCAGATCTGAATGAGTTCAGCGCGATTGGCTGGGTCATCACACCATTGCTGTGCCTCCATCACCGCCATTAGGGTGGCACGGGTTGCGTTCGGGTTTTGCTCAACCCAGTCAGCTCGAAGCGCCAGATATTCTTCGGGATGATAGGGCCACATTTGATGAGTAAGGGCGGCCATAAAGCCAATGTCATCGGCAACAATACGATAGGGCCATGGGTCGCCGGTACTAAAGGCATCCATCGTTCCGTTGCGCATGCCTTGTACTGTCTCGGCTGGTGGGACAGCCAGTAATTCGATATCGCTATCGGGGTCAATACCGCCGGCTGCGAACCAGTAGCGAATCCAAAAGTCTTGGTTGACATTAGGAAATGTATGAGCCGCTTTGAACTTGCGGCCTTGGGTTTCGGGGAAGGTTTTGATGTAGTTTGTGGCTTCGGCACTCAGATTCAGCCCGAGTCCTTGGCCCACGTGAATGCCAGAGAGTGCAATGCCATTACCTTGGGTATTGAGTTGGGCGAGTACGGCCATCGGCACCGGCTGGCCGTTGGTAATGGCACCCGTATGAATGAGGTGGGGCATGGGCATTTGCCATTGACCGCCATCTATGCCACCACCGGCAGAACCAATGACAACGTTATCGCGGGCGGCGGCCCAATTGGCTTGCTTGAGCACTTCGACATTGGTCATACCGTGCTTTTCAAAAAAGCCTTTTTCTTTGGCAATCACCAAAGCGGCAGACTCAACAATCGGAATGTAGCCGAGGCGTAGGTCGGGCGTTTCGGGACCGCCGCCTTGGGCGCTGAGCGGACGGGGCCGCGGGATCAGCGTTGAGGCAAAACCTGCGGTAGTTGCAACACCAAGAGCCGTTAAAAAGCGACGACGAGTTGTCAAGGTGGATCTCCTTGTATGGAAAACAGTGAATTGATAAGACTCAACTCTGTAAATCTGCGGGTGGAATTTTCAGAGCGTGGCCCATGCTTGGCTACTCCGAGCCAGTAGAGGGGCGGCGGCTTGTCTTAACTAAAGATTAAGGGAGACTCTTGATAGATGCAAATTGATTTATTTTATGTTTTCAATAAACTTGAGTCTATTCCATTTTTAGAGCAGATCACCTGAGGCAACCGCGTTGCCTCAACGGGCTAAGGTTTGAATTGTCGCGACCAGATCGGCGGCCCCACCGGCAACGATTTGAATCGGCAGGTTGAGCTGTGCTTGCAGAGTGTCTAGGGGCACATCATCCAAAAAGACGGCGTTATCTTTCAGCATCAGACTCGGCAGCAGCACCGCATCGTAGCCCGCTGGCTGAAACTGCGCCAGGATGTCTTGGCCGGTGACGAGTCCGGTGACGGTCATGGTTTGGCCCCAGTATGTGCTCGCGATCGCGACCAACTCGACATGCAGCCCGTCAACTTGGTTTAGACGTTGCACAATCGGCTGAAAGGCAAGCTCAACAGCATTGCCAACAATCCAGGCAAGGCGCGTTGGCTTTGCTAAAGCGGGCGGGAGTTGGGGCGCAACCGCCTCAAAATCTTGCAAAAAGCGCCGAATCGAGCCGACGCCGTTGGCCAGTTGCGGATAGTCTTCGTAATGCTCGATGGGGGGCAGGGGTTGCTCGGCAATCAGATACCATTCGTCAGCCAACCAAGCAAAGGTAGTGCCAAAACGCTGGCGGAATTCGGCTTGCAGCGCTTCGACTTGGGCAATCGTCGCGATCGCGAGCGCTTTTGAAACCGGCTC
>CAZAGN010000041.1:18676-21530 GCA_964484905.1 uncultured bacterium
GCCGTCATTCCAGTCGGGGCAGACCACGACCTGGGCATGAATTTGCAAACCCTGGTCTTGAAACCAGCGCAACTGATCGAGAATCTGACCGGCCCGCTCATTTTTCAACAGGCGGCTGCGCACCTCCGGCTCGGTAGCATGCACCGAGACATACAACGGCGACAGACGCAGACGGGCAATGCGTTCCCACTCAGCAGCCGGCAAATTGGTTAGGGTCAGGTAGCTGCCATAGAGAAAACTGAGGCGATAGTCGTCATCTTTGAGGTGGAGTGTGGCGCGGGTTTCGGGCGGTTGTTGGTCGATAAAGCAAAAGGGGCAGGCGTTGGCGCACTGAATGAGGCCATCAAACAGGGCGGTTTCAAACTCAAGGCCCAAGTCATCATCCCAGTCTTTTTCGAGTTCGACCTGATGATCCTCACCCGCCGCATCAACCACATCCAGCACAAGCTCTTCGGTCGCGATCGCGAACTGGTAGTCAATCAAATCGCGGGGCGGCACACCATTAACTGCCACCAAAGAATCACCGGCTTCAAACCCGAGTTCCTCGGCGATCGAGCCCGGCAGAACGCGGGTAATCCGTGCTGGTTGAATGCGCCCCATCGCGATCGCCTTTTGACCCTAATTCATCAGCCTTTTCATTATCGGTGAATCGGCAGAGTAGGCGCGCCTAAATCTCTGGCCAGTCTTTGCAACGGCTGACGGCTAATTGCCAGCGATCAAAGCCTGCTTGGGCTTGCTGAGCACCCATACCCGGCGCAAACACTCGATCTACTGGTCGGGCCGCCACAAGCGCCCCATAATCGTGCCAGAAACCACTGCCCAGCCCGGCGGCAAAGGCGGCACCCTCAGCGGTTGCATCCGAAAGCGCCGGCCGCTCGACCGGAATCCCCAGGGCGTCAGCTTGAAACTGCATTAAAAAGTCGTTTCGACAGGCGCCGCCATCCACTTTCAAGACACTCACAGGCTGACCATCATCTTTGCCGATCGCGACGACAATCTCGCAAACCTGATACGCAATCGCCTCCAGCACTGCCCGAATCATGTGCGCCCGTTCGCAGCCGCCGGTAATGCCCATAAAAGCGCCCCGCGCTGACATATCCCAGTGAGGTGCACCCAAACCACTCAGTGCAGGCACAAAAACAACGCCATTACTGTCGGCTACCGAAGTCGCGATCGCTGCCGTTGCCGCTGCCGTATCAACCACTTGCAACTTATCCCGCAGCCACTGAATACAAGCTCCCGCCGTGAACATACTTCCTTCCAGGGCATAGCCCATGCTGTCGCTGGCACTCCAGGCCACCGTGCTTAGCAACTGATGTCGCGATCGGCTGATACTTTCGCCTGTGTGCGAGACCAGAAAACAGCCTGTGCCGTAGGTACACTTCGACAGACCCGGACGATCACAGCCATGGGCCAACAGAGCCGCCTGCTGATCACCCAACACTGCCGTAATCGGAATCGCTGCGCCACAAATCGCCGGATCCAGCGCCCCAAAATAGCCAATACTGGGTTTCACAGCAGGCATGACATGGGCGGGTATACCAAACATCGCCAACAGCGCCGGATCCCATTTGCCGTGCTCAAGATTGAGAAGCATCGTCCGGCTGGCATTGCTGTGGTCTGTGGCATGGACCTTGTGCCCTGTCAGGTTCCACAAAATCCAGGCATCAATCGTACCCGCCATAATATCTTCGGGCGCAACCTGGGGGTGCTCGGTGCGCACATGCTGCCACAGCCATTCCAGCTTGGTGGCCGAAAAATAGGCATCAACCACCAGGCCCGTCGTCGCCTGCACATACTCAGCCTTACCCGCCGCCACCAACTCCCGACAGCGCGGTGCCGTCCGCCGATCTTGCCAGACAATCGCCCGCCGCAAGGGTTGGCCCGTCTGCCGATGCCAGAGCACACAGGTTTCGCGTTGAACCGTCAACCCCAAGGCCGCGACATCGCGGGGATCAATATCAGCTTCTGTCAAAACAGTCTGCAATGCCCAACAGGTATCGAGCCAAATCTCACGGGCATCGTGCTCTAGCCAGCCCGGTTGAGGATAATACTGCGTCAATTCTTTGTAGGCTTGGTGTACCACCTTGCCCTGCTGATCAAACACCAACGCCCGATTGCCAGTTGTGCCCAAATCGAGAGCAAGGATGTAATGTGCCATAGGTTACGGTCGCGGTGCTGCATCGTCAGGGTAACGGTTCGGCTCGATCAACGCCAAATAGTCTGTCACGAAAGATTACGTAATCAATGACTGGTCTTTTGTTTGCTGGTTGGCTAGGACTGTACTCAGCCGCAGCAAGCTGGGTAGTCTTGTCGTCGTAAATCAGTCTGGGAGCAGCGGGACAAACCACGCGAAGGCAAGACTGACAAGAATCGCAATTTCCAGGATTGGCAGCAGCGTCAGGGGTCGTAAACCATCAAGCCAGCCCTGTTGCCGTCGAGCCAGCCACCACTGAGACAGATGCGTTGACCACAGCGTTGGGCTATCTTTGTCGCGGAACTGCCAGCTCAAGATCGAGACGAGTAAAGGCGCACCACCCACTTTGGCATTCAGCAAGAGATGGAGTGCCACTGCCACAGCCATCACAAGCCAAGATACGAGGTGGGCATAGTACCAAGCATGATTGAGTTCACCCTTGGGCAGCCAGGTTTCGTCCATCATTTTGCCGCTGTACAACGCAAACGTCAGCGCCAGCAGGGTGGCGGTATTGGCCAGCCGGTTGAGGGTGTACCACCATACAGGCTTGCCAACCTGGGTTAATTTGGCCAAGGAGTCGGCCTGAACGAGGCGACGTTGACCACGCTGAAATGCATAGATCACAAAAGCCGGAAAGATCAGCAAAGCCCAGAGGCC
>CAZAGN010000042.1:0-21478 GCA_964484905.1 uncultured bacterium
GTGCGTTTTGCGATCCGCCCGAAACAACTCCTCCGGCGTGTTTTGCGTTTGGTGGTGCAGGTGAGCCGTAGCGCCCTCGGTAATCGCTTGGGGGCAACGGCGGCGGAGATGGCCTACAACGCCATGCTCTCGGTGTTGCCAGCAATGCTGGTCTTGATTGCCGCGGTACGGTCATTGCCCTCGGCAACGATGCCGCTTCTCTGGATTGCGAGCTTGCTGCCCCAGGTGATGCCCCCGATGGCGGTGCAGCTCTTAGAAGATGGCCTGATCGAAGTCAGTCAGGCGGCGAATCGCCAAGTCTTTTCTTTGGGGGTTGTGATTACCCTATGGCTGGCCTCAAATTTTTTGATGCCGGTTATCCGTGCCCTTGACCAAGCCTATGCGGTGCCGCCCGAAAAACGGCGACCGTGGTGGCTCAATCGTCTGTTTGCAATTGGTTTGTTTATTGGTACCGTCGTGGTGCTGGTACTGGCCTCGGTTGTACTGGGGCTGGGGCAAACGATCCTCAATTGGGGCGCAACCCAGGCTGGCTGGAGTGAAGCCTTTATTTGGGTATGGCGACTGTTACTCTGGCCCTTGTCGTTGGGCTTGATGGTGTTGGCGTTGGCTTTTTTGTACCGTATGGCCCCGGCCCAACAACCGGCTATGGCACCGGTATGGCCTGGCGCAGTGGCGGGCAGCTTGATTTGGCTCCTCAATGCCTTGGGCTTTAGTTTTTATGTGCGCCATTACGGTCAGTATGAGATTGTCTATGGCAGCATTGGCGCGGTAATTGTCTTGCTGCTGTGGCTCTATCTCAGTGCCTTTGGGGTGCTCTTGGGCGGTGAGGTGAATGCGGCGATTCATCATTTGCGCTGTCAGGATGATCCCAACTGTACGCTCCCTGAGCGGGTGCTGCCGCCCCTCGCTGCCGCTTCGACAGTGAGCGCCCTGCTACAAGCCGATCTGGCGGCTGTTGATCAATCAGCTGTTGATCGATCAGAGCCGCACGTGAGCGATCCAGAAATGCCGACGACCCAGGAATTAGCTGATGACTGAAATTCGCCTGTTGGTGGTTGATGATGAGCAAGATCTAGCCGATTCGCTGGCGCAGCAGTTTCGTCGTGAGGGCTATTGCGTTGATGTTGCCTACGATGGTGACCAAGCCTGGCGCTTACTCGAGTCGTCGCCAGAGTATGACGTGGTGATTCTCGATTGGATGCTGCCCTCGCGATCGGGGATGAGTGTGTGCGAAGCGATGCGATCGCGAGGTGATCAGACACCAATTGTCTTTTTGACAGCTCGCGATACCCTCGATGACCGGGTGACGGGCCTCGATGCCGGGGCGGATGATTATCTAGTGAAACCCTTTGAGTTGCGGGAGTTGTTGGCGCGAGTGCGGGCACAGGTGCGGCGGCGGGGGACACCCACTCAGCCCGAACGCTGGGTGGTCGGTGCTTTGGCCCTCGATAGTGAGGGGCAGGTGGTGTATGTGCGCGAAGGCAGCAGTGAGCGGGCGATCACCCTCTCGGAGAAAGAAACCAGTCTGCTGCGGTTGTTGATGCAACATGCGGGGCAACTGGTCAGCCACGAGCACATCTATGCCAGCCTTTGGCCCGCGAGCCAGCCCCCTAGCAGTAATGTTTTGGCGGCCCAGGTGCGGTTGCTCCGGCGCAAAATCGAGCCAATCCAGATCGATACGGTCTATGGCAAGGGCTATCGTCTGGGGGTGAGCTGATGTTTCAGAGTACGCGGCGGCAGTTGGCCTTTTCCTACGCGATCGCGACAGCGGTGTTGCTGCTGCTGGTTGCGACCAGTTTTTGGTTGTATGTGCGCCTGACCCTTGTTGATCGCATTGACGACACCCTCAGCCATGTTGTCGAAATTGTCTCGCGATCGGTAGATTTGGCCGAGCAAGCCCCCGATTGGTCAAATACACCCGTTGCCCGCAGCCTCGACGAAGATCGGATTGATCTCGAATGGTTTAGCGCCAGCGGCGAATTGCTCTGGACAACCCTTGCCGAACCCGTCGCCGCGCCCCTAATTCCCCGCCACTGGGTGCAAACGGTGCGCCTGGCCAGTGGTGATCTGCGCCAACTCACCGAGCCCATCGCTAGCCAAGGCTTTTTGCGCGTCAGCCATCCTTGGTTTGAAGTGACCAAACCGACCCGCGAGTTGGTGGTTGATTTGGGGGCGGCGGGAGTCATTACCTTGCTGGCGGTGACAGCGGTGGCCTGGTGGTTATCGGGGGTCGCGATCGCGCCCGTGCGGGATGCCTACCAACGTCTGCGCCAATTTACCGCCGATGCCTCCCACGAGCTGCGCAGCCCGGTGGCCAGTTTGCAAACCCATGTCCAGGTGTCGTTGGCCGATCCAGCGCTGGCCATCAACCAACGCGAAGCCTGGCAAGTGAGCGAACGCTTGACCCAACGCCTCGGGCGCTTGGTCGATGATCTGTTGTTTCTGGCCCGCCAGGAAGGTCAGGTCAGCCCTCTGCCACCGCGCTGTTGTATGCTCGATGCCCTGCTGCTGGCAGCAGTAGAGGATGTGCAGCCCCTGGCCCAGGCGCAGTCTATTGATCTGAGCCTTGAGATTGCCGACTCACCCACCCCCGAGGCCGACCCCTTTGCCTTGTGGGGCGAGGAAGATCGGCTACGGCGCTTGATTGATAACTTGCTCAGTAATGCCTTGCGCTTTACGGCCACGGGTGGCCAAGTACAAGTAAGTCTGGCTCGTCGCGAGCGGCACCTGCTGATTACGGTACAAGACAGCGGCACAGGCATTGCCCCTGAGGCCCTGCCCCATATTTTTGATCGCTTTTACCGCAGTGATTCGGCCCGCTCGACACGCCAAGGGTCGGGTTTGGGGCTCGCGATCGCGAAGGCGGTCGTCGACCATTATCGCGGTCAGATTGAGGTTGAAAGCAGCTTGGGTGAGGGCAGCCGCTTCCGAGTCAGTCTGCCCTTCCAGCCCTGCCCCACCGACTAGCTCTGACTAGCGGTGCGCCGGACTGCTGCCATCTCCATTTGCAGGCGCTTCAGTTTGCGCAAAGCACGGCGCTCAATTTGACGCACCCGCTCCCGCGAAAGGCCAATTTGCTCACCAATTTCCCGCAGGGTCATGCCGTTGGTGCCATCCAGGCCATAGCGGGCGTTGATCACCTCACGCTCGCGATCGTTCAGGTGCTCAATGAGCAAGTTTACTTCTTCGCAGCTAGCAATTCGGTTCAGGTGCTCAACGGGGTCGTTGCCCTCATCCTGAATAAAGTGCTGGAGCTCTGTGCCCTCTTCATCACCCACCACCAAATTCAGTGAGCGCATCTCGCTCATATGGCGTGTAATCAGATCACGATAGTTCTCGCCAATCTCGAGGGCATCAAATACGGCATTGACCGGCGGCCGCACTCCCGAAACGGCGGCTAACTCACGGTAGTGTTGCTTAACCTTCGAGACTTTCTCATACATGTGCGCAGGCAGCCGGATCATCCGACCCTTGTTTTGCAAACCGCGATTGACGCTCTGACGAATCCACCAGGTGGCATAGGTCGAAAACTTGTAGCCCCGCGTCGGGTCAAACTTCTCGACGGCACGGGTCAAACCAATGGTGCCTTCTTGGATCAAATCAAGGAAAGGTAAGCCCCGATTGCGGTAGCGCTTCGCGATCGACACCACCAGACGCAGATTACACTCCACCATTTTCTTTTTGGCGATTTGGCCATGGCGGATCACCGTCTGAAGCTCAGCTTTTGTGATCGCGATCGCTTGGGCCCATTGCTCAAGGGTGCTGCCTTCCGGGCGCTGCTCTTCGAGGGCCAGCCAACGCTGTACCTTGTGGGCCAGTTGCAACTCCTCATCCGGCGCTAGCAGGGCATAGCGGCCTATGGTTTTGAGGAAGCGACCGACGGCATCCTGCTGAGCGGCATAATCTTCCATGAGCTGAGCCCTTTCACGTCTGCACCTTACTTTTATCAGCAAATTTACGTCTGCGTCACTATTTTCCTCCTCAAAAGTAAAATCTTTTGGGTGTATTCACATTTTTTGTATAAAAAGTTACTAAAAAGAGAGTACTACGGCTAGTGCAGCTAAAATTTTTAATTCAGATAAAACACTACTGGTAGTCTGTAAGCTCTCAAAGCTGTGTGCTGACGCTATGAGCGAATCCAGGCTTTGCTAATGCCTTTTAAAAATCTAGACTAATCTAAATTATGGTTTTCTCAGAATCTAAAATCACTGCCACGAGGCCCGATAGCTTGGGAAGCAGGGCTCTCTGGTTGCCTCTAGTGTGCTGATAGGCTCATTCTACGGCCAAGTCAACTATATGTAGTGCCTATTTTCCGGTCGAAGGCCGATGCGCTACGCTACAGATGCCTTCCGAGTTAATACTGATGACCACAGTGCTCTTGGTTGAAGACGATCCCCTTAATGCACGGGTCTTCGCGACAATCCTGCGCAAGCGCGGTGGCTTCGAGGTTATTCACAGTCAGGATGTCGAAGAAATCCTCACCCTGGTCACTGGGGGCACAATCAGCCTTGTTCTTATGGATGTCTCTCTGTCCCAAAGCCACTATCAAGGTCAGGCCGTCGATGGCATTCGGATTACCCAGATGCTCAAGGCTGAGCCGACATCCCAAGTCATACCCGTCATTTTGGTGACGGCTCATGCGATGGCTGGCGATCGCGAAGCGTTCTTGGCCGACAGTGGCGCTGAAGGCTATATTGCCAAGCCCATCATTGATCAGCAGGGCATGATCGACCAAATTCGGGCTCTAATGCCCAGATCATCGCCCGCACCACAGGAATGAGTTTTCCCGCACCATGTTTTCTATAATTAGGTGCAAGTCAGTGGGGATTCGGAGCTTGGGGTGGCGAGTCCGGGCAATACGCGGTGCCATAACCGTCGAATCTAATACCGTAGAGGCAATCACAACGGCTGTAAAGCAGCTTTTGGGTGCCATTGGCGACGTTAACGCCATTCAACCCGAAGAGATCGTGAACGTAATCTTTTCGGTAACACCTGATTTGGATGCCATCTTTCCGGCAGCCATTGCCCGGCAGCAACTCGGTTGGGATCACGTCCCCTTGCTGGATGTCCAACAAATGGCCGTTGCCGGTAGCCTAGATCGCTGCATCCGGGTCCTGATCCAGCTCAATACACCCCTAAGCCAGCAAGACATGCGCCATATTTACCTACGCGGTGCCGCCCATCTCCGCCCCGACTTAGTGGCCCCCATGCCCCTGAGTTAAGTCGCTAGGGCTGGGTTTAGTGGTCGCTGATATGGCATGCCTTAGGGCGTGTCGGCAATTCATGGCTGTCGGTTGAGGTGGACTGGCTTTGTGATTGATGCGAGTGTTCTTAACGGGTAGCCGCAACAAGATTAGGATTTAGCGAATCAAGACTTAAACCTTAGGTGAGCTATGCCAGAGATTCAGGCCGTTGTGGTCAGTGCTGATCAGACATTGCAGTTTGCCCCGGTTGCGGCCCCGCAGCCCCAGCCCAACGAGGCCGTAGTGACGGTCAAGGCCATCTCCCTCAATCGGGGTGAAGTCCGGCGGGCCGGGGTCGCTGCTGTGGGTTGGCGACCGGGTTGGGATTTGGCGGGCACGATCGCGATCGCCGCCGCCGATGGTTCGGGGCCAGCGGTCGGGACACGGGTTGTGGGCTTTGTCGCCGAGGGTGCGTGGGCCGAGCAGGTTGGCGTACCCACGCATGCCCTCGCGACCTTGCCAGACGCGGTGAGTTTCAGCGCGGCGGCAACTCTGCCCGTGGCGGGTCTAACGGCTTATCATGTGCTGGCAAAAGGGGGCTCTTTGCTGGGGCGGCGGGTACTGGTCACGGCCGCGAGTGGTGGTGTTGGCCTGTATCTGGTGCAGCTCGCCAAACTCGCCGGTGCCGAGGTGACAGCGCACTTGCGCCAAGCCACGTATACCGATTTGCTCACAAGCCTCGGCGCTGATCAGGTCGCGATCGGCAGCGACCTCAGCCAAGCCAGTGGCTATTACGATCTAATTGCCGACTCTGTGGGAGGCCCACTCTTGGGTGATGCCCTGGGCCGTCTCAACCGTGATGGCATTCTCGTTTCGTTTGGCACAACCGCAGGCCGTGAAGTCACCTTTAATGCCGGCAACTTCTATGGCGGTGGCCCCAGAACGCTCTACGGCTTCATTCTGTTTCAAGAGTTACGGATCGAACCCGCTAGCGTCGGCCTCGAACGCCTTGTGCGCTTTCTGGCTGCTGGTCAGCTCAAGCCTCACATTGGTTACACAGGCGCCTGGACAGAGATTGCTACCGTGGCTCATGCCTTGAGCGAACGGCAATTTGTCGGCAAGGCGGTGCTGACACTGCCCTAAGCCTTTTGTCACATCAAGCTGTAACGGCGCTTGTTTTATAGATCGTTCATCACTAAGGTTTCCGTCGCCAAATGCCACCCATCAGCCCCGACTCGTGAGAGCGTGCCTTAGAATAAGCTAAAGGTCTGTAAAATTTCGTTACGTTAAGGCGAGTTAGACCGTGTTCTCTACCGAGCGATCGCGATATGACGTCAGTGGTGTCCCTCTTTGATCCGGTTGAGGCCGATCTTGTTGAACTCCAGCGCAATATTACGCAGCTTGTCGGAGCACAGCATCCTGTCTTAGGTGCCGCCGCCGAACACCTCTTTGAAGCCCGGGGTAAGGGTCTGCGGCCCGCCCTAGTGTTACTGGTTGCTCGGGCCACCATGCCCGACGGTCAGCTGACAACGCGCCATCGCCGTCTGGCCGAAATTACCGAGATGATTCATACCGCTAGTCTTGTTCACGACGATGTTATCGATACAGCCGCCGTGCGGCGGGGTATTGCCACCGTCAACGATAGTTTTGGCAACCGCGTCGCTGTGCTGGCCGGTGATTTTCTCTTTGCCCAGTCCTCCTGGTATTTGGCTAATCTCGATAATCTCGAAGTCGTCAAATTACTGTCGAAAGTGATTAAAGACTTTGCTGAGGGTGAAATCCGCCAGAGCCTGACCCAGTTTGATGCTGATATGAATCTCGAAGCCTATCTCGAAAAGAGTTTCTACAAAACTGCCTCCCTCATGGCTGGCAGTGCCAAGGCCGCGGCTATTCTCAGTGACGCCGACAACGACCTCGCGATCGCGATGTATGAGTACGGTCGCTGTCTGGGCATTGCGTTCCAGGTCATGGATGACTGGCTGGACTTCACCAGCACCACCGAAACCCTCGGTAAACCCGCAGGCTCAGACCTGGCTCAGGGCAACATCACTGCCCCCGCCATCTTTGCCCTCGAGCATATCCCCCAACTCCGTCCCTTACTGGCGCGTGAACTCAGCGAGGCTGGCGATCTCGAACAAGCCCTCAGTTGGATTCAGGGTACTGATGCCCTCGATCGCACCCTTGCCCTCGCGCGGGATTATGCTAGCCAAGCCGCCACATGGTTGGGTGGGCTGTCCCCGTCACCGGCTCAAGCCTCCCTCGACCACATGACCCGCTACGTCATTGACCGCCTGAAGTAGGAGCCCCCTGTGAGTGAAACCTGGTTAGAACACACCTGCCAAGTCGATGTCCCCCTCGCGATCGAGCCCATATGGGAACTCTGGTCAGACTTGCAGCAAATGCCCAACTGGATGAAGTGGATCCGCTCCGTCGAACTGCTCGATGGCGAGCACTCCCGTTGGACCCTCGATACACGTGGCCTGATCTTCAGCTGGACGTCTAAAACCCACACGGTTATCCCCCAGCAAATGATCGCCTGGCAATCCGTCGATGGTCTGCCCAATCGGGGGGCCCTGCGCTTCTACGACCGCAAGGACGCAGGCACCATTGTTAAACTTACCGTCGCCTATGCTGTACCCGGCTGGCTGAGCGTTTTGCTCGACAATGGCCTGATCCGCAATGCCGTCGAAGGGACTCTCCAAGCCGACCTCAACCGCTTTCATGATTATGCTCTTGCCCAAGTGCAGTAGCCGCCCGACCCAGCGTTGCCCGACTCGCTAAGTCCGCCGCCAACGCTCAGCCCTAGTGCCAACTCCCTAACCGTGGCCTACGCTAGGCTTAATCCCACAGCATCACGGGGTAAAGCTGATGGTTAACACCGCTTCGTCCTCCTACCTTGTCGACCTAGACACGCTCCTTGTCCGGATGCGGGAGAGTGACGATCCCGCGCAACTGGCAACCTGGGTCGTCGAGTTTATCAATACAACCTTTACCCCCACCCTCATTTGGCTGGCCACCTACGACGATTACCATCACCAAATGATCGGCCAGGGCGGTATCTGCCTCATGGCCGACTATTCCCCCCTCCGCAGCCCAGTGCCCCTCGATCCAGGTTCCCTAATCGAGCAGGTCATCATCGAGCAGCAACTGATCACGATTCCTGATCTGCCCCAAGAAACGCGCATGGGCCGCTGGCAACAAGAATCAAAACAGCTCGGCGTTCAGGGTTGTCTCCTCGTACCCATTTGCTTCAAACGCCGTACCTTCGGTCTTGTCTTGATGGGTACCCAAGCCTGGGGTGCTTTTATCGACGATAACGAAAAAGCCCTTCTCGGTATGCTCCTGGGGCAATATGCGGCCTCGCTCTACCACATCGAACAAACTTGGCAGCAGCAGGCCACCAAACAGGCTGCCGCTCCACTTCTGAACCTAGGGAATGCGATTCGTCAAGGTGACACCCTGGATGAGCGACTGCGGATCGCCCTCGATCACATCAACACCTTTGTTGACGGCACCCAGTCCCAAGTTTATGCCTTCGTCTACGAGCAAAGCCTTTTTCAGCTCCTCCTCAGCAGCAAGCCCAAAGCAACCAAAGGCGATGCCCTCCTCACCCGCGATATGGGGCCGCTCTACGCAGCGCTCCTCGAAGGACAAGTGATTACCTGGGGCGGCGACCAAGGTGCCTCCTTGCGGGTGCCACTCAATCCGCGTTTGATGCAACGCTGGCGGTGTGAAGCGGCCGTTATTGTGCCTGTGATTGCCGAGGGCTATCTCTGGGGCTTTTTCACGGTCGAAAGTAGCCAAAATCGACACTGGCAAACTGCTGAATATCAATTTATCGAGGGTGTTGCCCACCTCATTTCCCTTGCGGCACCCCTTGAACAGTTAGAGCTATCCCTGGCCCAGATGAAAGCAGACCTCGCCCTTCGTATCGAGTTAGCGCGAGTTGTCCAAGCCGGTACCGAGTACGAGCAAATTTGGCAGCTCGCCTGCCAGAGCCTAGTTGAACGCTTCAAAGTTAGTGCCTGTGTTGTCGTCTGTCCCGATACCTTTGCCCAGGTCTACCGTTGGCACCACATCTACAGCATTACAACCACTAAAGGCATAGACAAAACATGGCCCGTACTGGGGGAGAGTGAATGGAAAGACTTTGAGCGCGGTGGTGTTGTTGCCGCCGAGCACTACCCCCAAGATCTCCGCCTCCTCTGTTGGCAAGAGGCGCTCAAGCCTGTGAAATCCTTGATGGCAGCCCCCCTCAATGCTGTGTCTGAGCACGATGTTGACGGGTTTATGGTGATCCTGCACACCTCACCGCGGGCTTGGAGTCCGGCCGAGCGGGAATTACTGGCTGCCGTTGCTAAGCAAGTCGGCGTTGTCCTCAAGCAGCAACGCCTCAGCCAAGAACTGGAGCGTCAGACAACTCGCCTGCTCAGTATGCCCGCCGTCTGGGCGCAGTTGATGGCGGCACAGACACCAGCCCAGCTCGCGGAGATTACCTGCCGCGCGATCGCTGAATGGCTCCAACTCCCGTGGGTCGGTATTTGGAGTGATACCTGGCACATCAGCTATCCGCCTCAAGACCTAGGCCCGCTCCCTGCCAGCGATTCCCTAGTTCAGTGGGCAATGCAGTCAGCAAATCCCATTGCTCTGTATTGGACAGATATCCCACCCGAAAGTCAGCGGTGGCTACCGCACGAACCATCCCTCGATATTCTGCTGGCCTTTTATATGCCAGCACTGCCACCCACAGCGCCCTTGCTGGTTCTAGCTGGAGCCACAGCGCTGCACAGCTGGCCAGCGGAAGCGATCGCGATGTTGGAATGGCTCGGTCGTGCCTGTGGCTATCTGGCGCAGCAGCAATCTCTGACCCAGCACCTGGGTGCGCGACTGACGCAGGCTAATCTGCTTAATTGGTACAAACACCGCCAACTTGCGGCCCTACGACTCGATCTAGGCGCGAGCCTCCGCCTTGCCAAAGATGAAGCCGCCCAAGCACCTAGCCTGTGCAAAGTACTCCAAGGTATGGGGCGTGACCTCACGGCTGTGGCTCAGGCTGACTACACCACAGCCCTACCGATACCGACCGCTGTGCCGGTCGCCGGTATCGTGCGACAAGTCTTACGCCGCCTCGAACCCGTCATCAAACAACAAAAACTGTGGCCCCGGGTTCAGGGTGATGCTGGCCTGCTTGCCCTTGCGGATGGGCGCTGCCTCGATATCGTGCTCCAGGAGATTATCACGATCGCGATCAAGCACCTACGCCCCGAATCCCGCCTCGAAATTGGCCTGGGTACGGGGAGTGATCAAGCCCAAATTCTCATCGCTGGGCCTTTGCAGCTCGCCCCCGAACTGATGCCCGCCCTCGCCACGGCTCCCCTCGACTTCGTCGCCACGCCGCCACCCCTCCTAAACGAGTCTCCTGGCCACGAACTCTGGCTCTGTCGGCAATTACTCGCCTCCATGGCTGGCAATGTGATGTACGTAATGGGGGTTCAGCCCACCTTCCAAATCAGCCTTCCCAAAGCCTCCGACGGCACCAGTCTCTAAACGCCAATACAGTGCGCTGCACCCACTCGCTGCCCTTTAGCGATCCCACTGCGTCAGGTTGGGGCTTAGACCTCATAATCATCTTGGGTATGGGTGTAAAAACGCGCTAGATGATGCAAAATCGCGTAAATCAAAGCAAAACTACTATTTTGTGGTTAAGACCCTAATCATGTTCCCAGGGGTCTAAGCTTGACGACATCAGGCTTTGAGCACGCTAAACAGTGCGGCATTGCGCAGCAAAAAATCATTGACTATCGAGATTAATGCCGATAGATTAGATATCCTTTGAATGGTGGAAGGTGAATTGATGATGACTCTGCTCACGCAAGCAAACTGGACTTGTCAAGATAGTGCGGCGCTGTATCGAATTAATGGTTGGGGTGACGCCTATTTTCAGGTCAATGCGGCGGGGCATGTTGCCGTGTCGCCCCAGCGTGATCCGAGCCGTCACATTGACCTTTACAATCTTGTCAAGGATTTGCGTGCCCGTGGTCTTGAGCTGCCGATCCTCGTGCGCTTTCCCGATATTGTTGCCGATCGGATCGCTCGCCTTTGCACAAGCTTTAACCATGCTATTGAGGCTACCGGCTATCCCAATGTCTATCGGGGCGTCTATCCCGTTAAGGTAAACCAGCAGCGCCACCTCATCGAAGAAGTGGTCAAGCACGGCAAGCCCTTCAGCTTTGGTCTCGAAGCTGGCTCGAAGCCCGAATTGCTGATTGCCATGGCGAACCTCGATACGCCCGATGCGCTGCTGATTTGTAATGGCTACAAAGACCGTGATTTCATCGAAACAGCCTTAATGTCCCAGCGCCTGGGCCACAAAACGATCATTGTGCTCGAGCGGCTGCATGAGTTGCAGATCGTACTTCAAGCGAGTGCGGATCTGGGCATTGAACCCCTGTTGGGGGTACGGGCAAAACTCTCCACCGAAGGCATTGGCCGCTGGGGTACCTCGGCCGGTGATCGGGCCAAATTTGGCCTGAATGCAACCGAAGTCCTCGAGGTGATCGCGGCCCTCAAGGCGGCGGGCAAGCTCCATTGTCTGCAACTGCTGCATTACCACATTGGCTCACAAATCTCGACCGTCAGTATTCATGGTCAGGCGACCCGCGAAGCGGCTCAGGTGTTTGTTGAGTTGGCAGAAATGGGCGCTGACATGAAGTATCTCGATCTGGGCGGTGGCCTGGGTATCGACTACGACGGCAGTCAATCGACGGCCCATACATCCCAGGGTTACGACCTGGATGACTATGCGGCAACGGTGGTTCAGACTGTGCTCACGACCTGCCAGACCTACAACATTAAGCCCCCGACCCTGGTCACGGAAAGTGGCCGGGCGATCATCTCACACCAGTCAGTTTTGATATTTGATGTCATGGGCATCAACCATGTCACCATGACACCGCCACCCGCCTGCACAGATGCCGATGCTGCCGTCATTCGTGACCTCCATGCCCTGTACCAGGCTATTCCGGGGCAATCGCTGGTAGCGGATTATCGGCGGGCTCAAGACCTCAAGCGGCAAGCACTGCACCAATTTATTGACGGTAGCCTTGATTTGGCTGAGCGTGCCCAAGTTGAGCAACTGTTCTGGAATTGTTGCGATCGCCTGCGTTGGGCGGTGCGTCAGTATCCGGTTGACCATGCCGCTGTGGTCGGCTTAGAGGAGCTTGAGCAGCGTCTTGCTTCAATCTACTACTGCAATTTCTCCCTGTTCCAATCCTTGCCCGATAGCTGGGCGATTGATCAGGTGTTTCCGGTCATGCCGATTCACCGCCTCGACGAGCGACCCCAGTACCAGGGCACCCTTGCCGATCTAACCTGCGATAGCGATGGCCACATGGATGTCTTTATTGGCGATAACGGCCAAACGGTGCCAACGCTGCCGTTGCATGATTGGTCACCGGAGCAGCCCTACCTTCTGGGTGTCTTTCTCGGTGGTGCCTATCAAGAAATCCTCGGTGATTTGCATAACCTCTTTGGTGATACCAATGCGGTGCATATCAGCCAAACAGAAACGGGCTATCGCGTTGCCCAAGTCATCAAGGGCGATAGCATCACTGAAGTGCTGGGCTACGTGCAGTACAATCCCGAAGATCTCATTGAAGCGGTGCATCACCTCACTGAAACTGCCTTACAGCAGGGTCGGATCGATCTGGATGAAGCCCGTCGCTTGCAGGATCACTTTGAGGCGAGTCTGCGGGATTACACATATCTGCGCTAGGGTCCGGGCACCGCTATCCTGGGGTTAGCAAGAGGGTGCTGCTATGGCAATGGCTGATGATGCAATTGCGTTCCTCATCGAGCTCGCCGAGAAAGGCGAAATCGATCCTTGGGATGTACCGGTGATCGAAGTGTTTGATCGCTTTGTGCAACAGCTTGCGCCTACGGCTAGCACCCACGACCTCTCCGAGTCGGGCCAAGCATTTGTCTATGCTTCGGTTTTGGTGCTCCTCAAAGCGACAGCCCTGATGGCCCCTGTCGTTGAAGGGTTGCCCGCAGAGCCAGAGCCCCTTGAGGTTCTGCCGACCGATTGGCAATCCCTTGATACCTTGCTCAAACCCAAGGCACGGGGTCAACGAACCCGTCCGGTGACACTCAAGGAGCTGATTGATCAGCTCCAAACCCTTGATTTGAGTGAGCCCAAGCCACGCCCCAAGCCGCGGAGCCGTAAGGGCAGTTCTGCCGAAAAGGTGGCGGCGATTACGCAGCTGGCCCACCCAGAGAATTTAGCCGAAACAACCGAGCGGTTACTGCCACTGCTGTGCGAACTCTGGCAGCAGTCTACAGCAGTTTCACTGGCTGCCATCCTGGCCCATCCTGTAGGCAATTGGGGCAGCGTTGTCTGGGCTTTGCTGTTACTGGCAGCGCGTAATCAAGTACAGCTTGTTCAAGCAAGTTTTTATGGTGAATTGCTTGTCGCACCCCCGCTGAGCTTGGGTCAATCGGAGACCCTCGCGACCCCTCACCCAGACACGTTCCCTAGCGTCGCCACAGCGTAAAGATCAACAACTCCAGCAACGAAAACCGCAGCACCCACCAACCTCGCGATCGCCAACCAACAGGTGTTTGCCGCACATACACCAAACGCCGCCAGGCTGGCGGCAACAGCAACAGTAGGGTCACAACTTGACCTGTCCAGGCGGGACTAACGCCCCCAATCTCCAAACGCCCACCTAACCGGCGTGTGAATCGCCGTAACCAAGGCAGATAGCGTCGCAGTCGTAGATGAATTCTAGACAGTTGCAGCGACTCCGACTGGCTGCGCCTGAGAGGAATGCCCCACAGCCTAACGTGCCAGTGCAAGGGTGTTTGCCAGGATTTTTGCCAACCCACGGTCACGTAGCAGGGGATAACCAGAATGCCCAAACCTAGCAGCCCTAGCCAGAGCACCCGACGAGAAAACAGCGCCTAGGACAGCGTTGCTTCAAGATCACTCAACGTTGTTTCGGCCACAGCCTTGAGAGGCTCACGGGCATCACCAATCAGCCAACTCAGATCAGTCTCCTCGGTATCAATGGCTTGACCATCCGAGGCAATGCAATATTTGCCGAGCACCATCCGCTTACGCAAATTGACACCACGCGCAATCTGGGTGTGATCAAAGATTACGCTTTGGTCAATTGTGCAGCCTTCATTCAAAATGCAGTCCATACCAATAGCAGTCGGGCCTACCAGGGTGACATCATCGTTCACCCACGTGCTGGGGCCGATATAGACCGGTGGCGTCACCTTAACTTTGTCCCAGTTAATGCGAACGTTAACCCCTGTCCAGATGCCCGGCTTGACCTCGATGCCTGGCACCTTGACCCCATTCACTTCACCCCGCAAAACCTTCTGGATCGCCTGCCAATAGTCGGGCGTACGGCCAATATCTACCCATTGAAAGTCAAAGATCTCGCCGTAGAAGGGTGCCCCTGCCGCCACCAGCGTGGGAAACAGTTCGCCGCCAATATCGTATTCCTGATTGGGCGGAATGTAGTCAAAGATTTCGGGCTCAAAGACATAGATGCCCGTATTGATTGCTGTGCTCAGCGCCTCTTCAACACGTGGCTTTTCTTGAAAGGCAGTAATGCGGCCATCCGAATCCGTGACGACAACACCGTAGCTGGGTACTTCTTCACGCGGTACATCCCGCAGCACCACTGTCGCGATCGCACCTTTCGCTTTGTGGTGAGCAACGACAGCCGAAAGATCCAAATCAATCAGGGCATCGCCACACATCACGACAAAGGTGCTGTCAAAAAAACCCGAAAAATCTTGAATTTTGCGCATACCACCCGCCGAGCCCAGGGCTTCAGCGACCGGCTGACCGTTGTGAAAATGCCCTTCAAAGGAGGTCGCAACCTGGACACCCCACTGATGGCCATCCCGAAAGTAATTCTCGATCTGATCCGCCAGATGACTGGTATTGATCATGATCTGAGTAATGCCATGCCGCTTGAGTAGCTCAATTAGGAATTCCATGACTGGCTTGCCCATCACAGGGATCATCGGCTTGGGAATGAGGTAAGTAATGGGGCGCACCCGCGTTCCCTTCCCGGCTGCCAGAATCATTGCTTTCATGGGCTACTCCTACATCAGAGGCTGAAAGCCATGCCGCCGCGACATGACACCAATTTCATCAACCTTGTCTACCGTAATATGATTTCGGCCCCAGCTAAAGTTGGTATGGATACCTTCAAACTCCAAAAGCATCGCCTCGGCAAAGCAGGCAAACAATTGGCGCGCCGGATTTTTGACATTAAGGAACTCCATCAGGTTCCACTCAATATCCAGAGAATGTTCGACCATACCGCCATCGACGACGTGTACACCTGGGTACTGCACGATGGTGGCCATATTTTTTGGGTAGCCCCCGTCAATGATCACACAAGGCTGCCGTAGTGTTTCCGGCTCGATCATCATGCCCTGGCTCATACTGGCAACCCAAACAATAATGTCAGCCTTGGGTAACGCTTCTGTCAGGGGTAACACCAGACTGTTAGGCAATTCGGCTTGGAGGGTATCGAGCCGCTCGCGATCGCGAGCCACCAGGAGCAACTTACCTACCGCTGTCCGCTTCGAGAGCCAGCGACACACAGCGCTACCAATATCCCCCGTAGCCCCGACAACAGCAACCGTTGTTTTGGTTAAATCAAGGTCAAATTTCTCGGAAGCTGCCAACACCTGTTGACAGATAACATAGGCGGTGTGGGTGTTTCCTGTTGTAAACCGTCGCACCTCAAGCTCGATGTTGCGGATGTGCTTCAAGCCTTCGAGCTTAAAGTTCTCAAAAACAATACTGCTGAAGCCACCCAGCGCCGTGATGTCGATACCGCGCTTTTGCGCTAAAGCCATCGCATTAATAACTTTGCGAGTGGCCGCTTTAAATTTGCGCATGGTCAACATTTCGGGCAGAAAGCAAGAGTCGACGTACTTGCCTTCGATCATCTTACCGGTCAGACTTGTCACACGGATGTCAGTCACGAGCAGGGGCGGCGCCATGCACCAAAACTCCAGATCGCTGTCTGCATACTCCTCATAACCCAACAGCTTCGCCACCTTTTTAGCGTGAGGCAAGCTTGGCTGGTGTCCGATTAAGCCGAACATGGTGACTCCGTGTGCCGTTGATTTAGCGTACCGTGAAGCGACTCCTGTAGAAAGTGGCTGCCGGGTTAGATGCTGCGCAAGCCCTGAGCGGCCAAGCGCATGACCTCACGACTGGTAAAGCCAACATTTTCAAGTGCTTCACTGTAGGCAATCATGAAATCTTCTAGCACCGCCTCGGGATCCATACCCAGAGTGTCAGCATCGGTTTCCACTTGCTTAAACATCTGCCAGACTAAAGGTAAATTCGCCGCGTTAGCCGTCGCGATCTGTTCTTTCACACCCGGATCATCAAAGTGACCCTTCAGCCAAGTCTCGCCATAATTGAGGTGTAGATATTCATCTTTGACAACGCCTTCAGTAATCTTGCGCGCAAAATCATCCGCCACCGGAATATAGACGTTGTAAGCCGCGATCGCGAAGCACTCAATCAACAGCGACTGAATCACCAGACACGAAATCAAATCACCGGCGGCCTGGGCTGCCTCAAAATTTTCCCGCAGGGGCGTAAAGAACTTCACGGCAAACTCTTTATCGGGCGTCACCTCAAGATTCCGAGCACAGGCTTGAAAACCCTTCATGTGCTTGCTTTCCATCCGGGCCAACTTATCTAAATCGTCAGCCCCTTCTGGCACCATCGTTGCCAGCGCCAGGTAATTGTGGTTCGCCTCAAGCTCACCTTCAATCACAATCGCATTGATGCGGCTGTAAGCATCGCGGTACGTCTCACTGCGATAATCCAAGGCTGCCGCCTCTTGCAACTGAACCATGGTGACTCCTTGTTGGCGTGATCCCGACACTAGCACAGGCGCTCACTCCCCTAACCTCGAAGAAACCTGACCTCGAAGAGAACAGCGCTGCACTCTCAGAATACAGCGATATTTCTCGCGTTGTCCCCTCAGCTCAAGTTTCCGACTCTGGGGTGGTGCTGCCACAGACTCAATCCTGGCGCTGAGCCGCCAAAAATGAATCTCAAACCCACAAGACCTCAAACCTATACAACCAAAGTGGCCGAGCACCCGCCAAAGTTCCGTATTAGCTCTTGACAGTTATTGGTAATCTTCGGTAACGACCGCGAAAACGCTGAGGTTTCGTATCATGTGTTACATTTCGCCCCTGTGTCTAGGTGATACAAAAACACAGTCTTAGTCAGTGCGTTTGCGGAGGTTCGCTTGAAAAAGATCGAGGCTGTCATCCGACCGTTCAAGTTAGACGAGGTCAAGATTGCCCTAGTCAACGCCGGAATCGTGGGTATGACTGTCAGTGAGGTACGGGGCTTTGGACGCCAGAAGGGGCAGACCGAGCGCTACCGTGGCTCCGAATATACCGTTGAATTTCTCCAAAAGTTGAAGCTAGAGATCGTTGTTGACGATGAGCTGGTTGATGCCGTGGTCGAGAAAATCATTTCAGCGGCACGAACCGGCGAAATTGGCGATGGCAAGCTGTTTATTTCGCCCGTCGAACGCACTGTGCGTATTCGCACTGGTGAACAAGACCGCGATGCACTTTAAGCCGTTAGCAAGCTGACTTAACAGACAATCACGAAGGTAATGCGGGTATGAGTATGCAAAAACTGTTCAAGCCACCACTACTAGCGCTGGTGGCACTGGTAGGCGTTGTGTGGCTAGTCGGCGCGCCAGCCTGGGCTCAAGATGCTGCCGAAGTTCAGACCAATGCCAATATCGTCTGGACTATGATTTCAGCCGCCCTGGTCTTCTTCATGCAGGCGGGCTTCGCCATGGTCGAAGCGGGCTTCACCCGCTCCAAAAACGCCGCCAACATCATGATGAAAAACCTGATGGACTTCTGCTTGGGCATCTGCGCCTTCTGGTTTATCGGTTTTGGCCTCATGTTTGGCACCCACAACGGTCTTTTTGGCGGCAGTTGGTTTGCCTTCAGCTTTACGACTGCCTACGAAGCAGACTCGTGGCCCTTCACCTTCTTTGTCTTTCAGTCGGTGTTTGCCGCCACTGCCGCCACGATCGTCTCCGGTGCGATGGCTGAACGAACCAAGTTTGTGTCCTACCTTGTCTACTCGCTAGTCATCTCGGGCATTATCTACCCCATCTCGGGTAGCTGGGCCTGGAACGGCCTCTTTGGTGACTACAACGGTGGTACCGGTGGCTGGCTCGAAGGTATGGGCTACATCGACTACGCCGGTTCCGGTGTCGTCCACTTGGTGGGTGGCGCTTCCGCTTTGGCTGGTGCTTTGGTGCTGGGTCCTCGTATCGGCAAGTACAGCTCCACTGGCGAGCCTCGGGCGATTCCGGGTCACAACTTGCCCATGGGTATGCTCGGTGTCTTTATTCTGGGTGTGGGCTGGATTGGGTTTAATGCCGGTTCGACAACAACTGCCGCTCCTGACATTGGCTGGATTGCCTTAAACACCCTGCTTGCGGCGGCGGCTGGGGCGCTGGGAGCAATGTTCACCTCGTGGTCCATCTTCAAAAAGCCAGATATGACCTTTGCCGGTAATGGCTTCTTGGCAGGTCTTGTCAGCATCACCGCCCCCTGCGATAGTGCTAGCCCAGTTGGTTCGCTGATCATCGGCTCAATTGGTGGCATTCTGGTCGTGATTTCGGTGCTATTCATCGAAACTGTGCTTAAGATTGATGACCCGGTTGGTGCCTCTTCTGTCCACGGTACCTGTGGCATCTGGGGCGTCATCGCATCGGGTATCCCTTGGTTTGCCAATGCCAACTACATTGCAGATGGCCTCACCTGGGGTCAACTGGGTGCTCAAGTCGCCGGTGCTGTAGCCTACTTTGTCTGGCCCTTTGTCACCTGCTTGATTCTCTTCTTCATCCTCAAGGCCACCATTGGCTTGCGCGTCACCGCTGACGAGGAGATCGCTGGTCTGGATATGGGCGAGCACGGCAACGTGGCTTACCCCGACTTTGTCGGCATCCCCAGCGCCCAAGAAGCAGAAGCCTAGGCGTAGGTATCTGTAGGCACACGTTCTCTGACGTACACGTTGTCGCATCACGCAGACATGTATCACGCACTTGTGCGTCAGTACCCATCAGCAGGTTCCTTCGGGAGCCTGCTTTTTAATGGCTATGCTGTTCTGCTGGACTTTTAGCACGCTGGCAGTATCAATACGTGCTGGTGATGGCGCTAAAATCAGGACACTCTCGAGCGAGTTAATCATGCTGCAGCAGTATCTGCGGGTGCGGTGGCGCTGGCTGCGCGGTGTCGTGGCGGCAGTAACTGGCCGCCGCTGGCAACAAGTAGATATGGAAGCACAAACCAAGCTTCAGGTGATTTTGTTTGAGGAATCAACCCTAAGCCTGAATTACTTAGTGCTGGTGCTGAGCTCTTGCGCGATCGCGACCTTTGGCCTGATCGCTGACAGTGCGGCTGTTATTATCGGTGCCATGATCGTGGCACCCCTGATGCTCCCGATTCGGGGTGTTGCCCTCGGTGCCCTCAAGGGCAATCTCAAATTATTTCGCGCCGGTGCTTTCTCGATTGTGATCGGCACGGGGCTCGGTATTGGTCTGTCCTACACTGTCGGTACGTTGGTTGGCCTATCCAGCCTTGGCAGCGAAATTATGGCGCGAACACAGCCGAACTTGCTGGATTTGGGTATCGCGATCGCGGCCGGTAGTGTCGGCGCGTTTGCCAAGCTGCGTCCCAAAATTTCCGATTCTGTGGTTGGGGTCGCGATCGCAGTCGCGCTGATGCCGCCGGTCTGTGTCATTGGTTTGGGCCTTGCCCATGGCGATCCGGCCATTAGCAACGGTGCCACATTGCTATACCTCACCAACCTGCTGGGTATTGCCCTCGCCTGTATGGTCACCTTTTTGGTCATGGGCTATGCCCCTCGCAACAGTCGTGTCCTGCTGGGGTCTGTGGGCCTCACCGCCCTGCTTGCGGTTCCCCTCGGCAATAATCTGGTGCGCCTCCTCAACCAGGCCCGGCTCGAAACAACCCTGCGCACCAGCCTGACCCAGGGCACAATCACATTTCAGCGGGTGAACTTAGTCGATTCCGAGTTCAACTGGTTTCGTACCCCCCCTGAGGCAACGCTTGTGGTCACGGCCGAAGAGCTGATCACACCTCGGCAAGTCCGCCTCCTAGAGGAGTATGCCGAAGCCGCCACCGGCCAACGCTTTGCCCTCATATTTCAGGTCGGTCGTCTGCGCGAAGTGCGCCGACAGCAGGCCCCTAGTCTCACCTTGGCAACCCAAGCTCAGCTCACCGCAACGACACGCATCCTGCTCGGCCTACCCCTGCGGTTTACTGTCCAGGCATTGCCCTCGTTTATGAATATGTCTACAACTGTTACGTCTACAAGTGTGTCGAACCTTGACGGTGTGCAGTTGCTTGAGTCGCGATTGGTATTCACCCCCGATGCAACCCTCGCATCGTTTACACCAGCAGCTTGGCCCGAAGCAACATTCATCCAGACAGGAAGCTTAGCATGGTGGCAACAGCTTATTTTGACTTTACCCCCGCAGTTGACGACACTAGAGCTTGCCATAACCCCGAATACACCACCACCTTGGCCGTTGCTAGCGCCCACTCGAGATATGACATATCGGCCCTAAAGCTAGCGACTCGGGCACTAGGGCTGGTGTGTGGCAAAAGCTGAGTGCAGATGGAGTGGGGAATTTGAAGCGCCCTATAGCCGTAGACAGAAAATACGACTAAAGTAGGGTGTAGTGAATTGCGGCACCTGATATACTCAGTTGCAGGCATGCCCCTCGGGGTAATATTCCTAATGTGTGAGGAAAAAAGATCATGACTGCCAAGATTTGGAAAATGTTGTTGGCGGCACCCGTAGCGGGCGCTGCTCTGTTTATGTCGACTGTGCCGATGGCCAGTGCCCAAGTTACCTCGATCTCGCAGCTGTCTGATGTTCAGCCGACCGATTGGGCCTTCCAAGCGCTGCAATCCTTGGTTGAGCGCTACGGCTGTATCGCAGGCTACCCTGACGGTACCTTCCGTGGCAACCGCGCCATGACTCGTTTCGAGTTTGCTGCCGGTATGAATGCTTGCCTAGACCGCATCAACGAATTGATTGCGGCTGGTCTGGCCGATAAGGTTTCCCGCGAAGACCTCGCCACCGTTCAGCGCCTCCAAGAAGAATTTGCGGCTGAGCTCGCTGCCCTCCGTGGCCGTGTCGATGCCCTCGAAGCGCTCACTGCTGA
>CAZAGN010000043.1:0-21465 GCA_964484905.1 uncultured bacterium
CTGAGCCTTACGACTTGTTTGGTGACATTGTCGAGACCGTGCCGCCTGACTTTAGTTGGCAAGATAAGCTGAGCTCACTGACAGTTTAGGTTCCTAAGAACATTGGCGGTTGTCAAAAGGCGGGTTTAATGCGGCGACGGCAGGTACTTCGCTGGACAGCAGCCCCCTTGCTCTGGTGGGGTAATCGTTGTGCGCGCGCCCAAGCCAATACCGCCGATGTGCTGGTGATTGGTGCCGGTATGGCGGGTCTCAAAGCAGCACAGGATCTTCGAGCGGCGGGCTACGACGTGATTGTGCTCGAAGCTCGCAATCGCGAGGGGGGCCGTGTCCGTACCGACTTCAGTAGTGCCCTACCCTTTGATGAGGGAGCCAGCTGGATTCACGGGCCGCGTGGCAATCCCATTACGGCGCTCGCCGCCGCCGCCGGGGCAGAAACATTCCTGACCGACGAGGAAAGTACAGCAATTTTTGATCAAGATGGCTCACGGTATGCCGATGCTACACTTCTGAGCGTCGAAGCTGACTACGAAGCGCTGCTAGATGAGATTCGCGCCAGTGAGGCCGCGACAGTAGCGGCGGCTATTACCGATCTAGAACCAGAACTACTTCGCGATCGGCTATGGCAGTATATTTTGTCGGCCTACCTGGAGTTCGCAACATCGGGCAGCCTAGATATGCTTTCAGCGCAGCATTTTGATGACGACGAGGTTTTTCCGGGCGCAGATGTGATCGTCACCAACGGCTACGAGCGCCTAGCCAGCTATCTGGCTCACGATCTTGATCTGCGTCTGAATACGGCCGTACAGGCGATTCTTTACGACGAAACTGGTGTCGAGGTCGTGACTAATCAGGGTCGCTTTGAAGCTGATGCTGTGGTTGTGACGGTACCCCTGGGTGTGCTGAAGCAAGGGCGGCTACGCTTTGAACCGGGTCTCCCCACTCGTCACCAAACGGCGATTCAGCGCTTGGGCATGGGTAATGTTAACAAGTTTCTCCTAACCTGGGCGGCACCTTTTTGGGATGAAGATTTGCAGTACATCGGCTACACCCCCGCCGCATTGGGCAAGTTTAACTATTTTGTGAATACCCTCACCTTCAGTGATGTTCCAGCTCTAATGACCTTTGCTCTCGGTGATTACGCCACTCCCTCAGAAGCTTTGAGTGATGCCGCCGCCATCGAGGCGATTATGAGCCATTTGCGGGCAATTTATGGCATGGATATTCCCCAGCCCACCCGTTTGCAGCGCACGCGCTGGCGTCAAGATTCTTACAGCCTCGGTGCCTACAGCTTTGCCCAGGCGGGTAGTAGTTGGGCAGATTTTGAAGCCTTTGCCGAACCCATTGATGATGTCCTCTTTTGGGCAGGTGAGCACACCACCGGCGACTATCGCGGCACGGTGCATGGTGCCTACCTCAGCGGGGCGCGGGCTGCAGCGCAGATTGAGGCACTAGCCTAAGTTTTTACACAAAAGTTAATACATCACCGACAGAAACGTTTACGCTTTAGATGTGATCAAAAAATGTAAGCAGGCACATTTATGGTTTCTCCCTTTGCGGCCATGTACGCCCACCGGGTAACGCGGGTGCGTAATGAGCTAGCAGCTCTCGGTAAAACTGAGGGCGCCCTCAGCCTTGCCGATCTCACCAGCCTCGACCAGTATCACTATCTGGGGACGGCTGCCTGCGATCAGGCGATCGCGACCTTGCAGCTCCAACCCGCAAGCGTCATCCTCGATTTAGGTGCAGGCATTGGTGGCACCGCCCGCTATGTGCAGCAGCAGGTTGGTTGTCAAACCGTCGCCGTAGAATTGCAAGCGCACCTGCACCAGCTGGGCCAAGAGCTGAGCGAACGCTCACAGTCACCGGTTACCCATGTACAAGGCGATATGCTGGCTCTCGATCACCTCGGTCTGCCCCCTGCCGATGCCTGGCTATCGTTGCTGGTAATTTTGCATATTGCTGACAAAGCCCGCCTGTGGCCCCAAACCTACAATGCCCTCAAGCCTGGCGGTCGCTTTTACATCGAAGATTACTACGCCCGTACTCCCCTCAACGCTGCCCAGCAACAGCAACTCGAAGACACCGTCGCCGCTGCCCCGCTTCTCAGTCGGGCGGACTACATCGCTAGCCTCGAAGCGGCGGGGTTTGTTGACATTCACTTCGTCGATATGACGGAACCGTGGCGGCAATGGGTTCGCGATCGCAGCCAGCGCTACCGCGACACCGCCAGTAGCTACATTGCGCGTCATGGCGAGCAGATTTATCACGATATCCAAGCCTTTTGCGATGGAGTCGTCGCTTTATTTGACAGTGGCACGGTTGGCGGTGCCAGAATTTGGGGACGTCGCCCCTAAGTTGTTTTGTCCGCCCTGGTTTTTCCGCAGTCTTAGCCCCGCCTTCAAAGGACACCTTGCCATGTTTGTCGCCGCTCCGCCCAAAGTTAACTACGTTCGTGAAATCGAAAAGCTCAAAACTGAGCTCAACGCCGTCATCTTGGCGCACTACTATCAAGACAATGCGATCCAAGACATTGCCGACTACATTGGTGACTCGCTGGGGCTTTCCCGCCAAGCGGCTAGCACCGATGCTGATGTCATTGTCTTTGCGGGCGTTCACTTCATGGCCGAAACCGCCAAGATCCTCAATCCCCATAAGCTAGTGCTGCTGCCCGATCTCGATGCCGGTTGCTCTCTGGCCGATAGCTGCCCGCCCCAGGCATTTGCCGCCTTCAAGGCGCAGCATCCCGACCACCTTGTGATCTCCTACATCAACTGCACCGCCGAGATTAAAGCCCTCAGCGACATTATTTGCACCAGCTCGAATGCCGTCAAAATTGTCGAGCAAATCCCGGCTGATCAGCCCATCATCTTCGCCCCTGATCGCAACCTAGGGCGTTATGTGATGCAGCAAACCGGCCGCGAGATGGTGCTCTGGCAGGGCAGTTGCATTGTCCACGAAACCTTCTCCGAGCGACGCTTGCTGGAACTGAAGCAGCAGCACCCCGCCGCTGCCGTCATTGCCCACCCGGAATGCGAAGCGCCCCTGCTGCAACTCGCAGACTACATCGGCTCAACTACGGCTCTGTTGCGCTACTCCCAAGATAGCGATCGCGAGCAGTTTATCGTCGTCACCGAGTCGGGCATTTTGCACCAAATGCAGAAAGCTTCACCTCAAAAAACCTTCATCGCCGCGCCGCCCACCGACCAAAACTGCAACTGCAACGAGTGCCCCTACATGCGCCTCAATACCCTAGAGAAGCTCTATCTGTGTATGCGCGATCGCGAGCCGGAAATCAGCCTCCCCGAGGCCATCGCTGCGGCCGCCCTCAAGCCAATTCAGCGGATGCTGGCGATGAGCTAGACTCACTCACTCCCCGTGCCGCGCTCGAATGATCGCCCAAGCGGCGGCTGCTAACGCCTCAGGCATTGGGCTCACATCTGGCGACTAATCTGCAAGCCAAATCCATAACCCAACACAGAGGGACGAGGAAATAGTTGACGGTGTTGATTGTGGGCGAGCGATTGTATTGACTGAGAGTTAGCGGCCGGTGCTGCCAAAGCCACCGCTACCTCGCTCACTCTCACTCAAACTTTCAACTTCGACCCATGTCACGGCGGGGACAGGAACGAACATAGCCTGGCAAATCCGATCACCACGGCTAATCGAGTAGGGTGTTGAGCTGTGGTTAATCACTAGAGCACTGACGACACCGCGATAGGAGGCATCGATAAGGCCAGGGCTGTTGCTGAGGCTAATGCCTTGTTTAGCCAAGCCGGAGCGGGGCAACACTAACATCGCCCAACTGGGGTCAAATTCGACCGAGAAGCCAAGGGACACAAGCGCCACAGCACCAGGTTCAATAGTTAGGGCTTGGGCCGCGTAGCAATCCCAACCGGCGTCGGCAGCTGAGCGGCGTTGGGGTAAAGCGAAACAGTCGGCAGTGCGCTGAATACGAACGGTGAGGGCGGCTGACATCGCAATTAGGAATGGCTGATTGAGTTCAGAGTACAGCTAACGTAGCCACAGAGCGACCGCTGCCATCACAACAAGGGTAATGGTCGCGATCGCGAGCCCTGGAATACTCCCCCCAAAGCCAATCGCCGCTGTCAGCCCAAACGCCAACACCAGACCAAACGTAAACCCAGCCAAACTAAACAAAAGGGCGCGGCCAAACTTTCGCTGCTTGCGATACAGCAGATAAATACTCGCCAAAATCGCCAGTGCCAACTGCCAAGACGGATACGACTGCTGGTCAATCGCACTGAGCAAAACCAGCGTTGACATCAGACCAAGCGTTAGCAACGTATCTGCGCGCGAAGGTGTATCAATCCAATTCGGTAATGTTGGGCGTGGGCGTACCGGCGGGGCGGGGGGCTCTTGACGTTCAGGAAAGCGAATGCCCTCAGGCACTGTAATTTTGCCCTCTTTGCGAAGGCGTAAGCGCTGCATCAAAATAGCGTCGTAGGCTTGCTCAACCCGCTGTTGCTGCTGCTCATCTTCTAGCAACACACCCATCAGTTGATCGCGGGCCGCTTTAATTTCTTCAAAGGACGCATCTTCTGGCACACCCAGTAACTGGTATGGCTCTTGCTCGCTCATGCCCTAACTTCCTCCCTGCCCCTCAGCATAACGTACGCCACTCAAATCTATTGAAATACCAACCTAAACAGTTTCAATCTGACCTTTGCCCCTTGCTGTTACAGATATTGCTGTCATAGATACTGCTGCCATGAGCTTTGCTCTGGGCCTCGGCGTAGAATTCATCCCGGCTGACCCTGGCTGAATGCTAGTCGGGCAACGATACTTGATCAACTGGTGTTGACTGTTGCTGTTCTAGCTCAGCCACTTGGGCTTCAAGCTGATTAATGCGATCAATTAATGTCGCTAGCGCTTTGCCAACGGGGTCGGGCATTAGGTGGTGGTCAAGATCAATGCCATGCTCGGGGTTGTCGCTGTGGTTAATGATACGGCGGCGATGCAGGGGTAAAACCACCCGCCCCGGAATTCCAACAACCGTCATTTGAGCCGGAACATCTTGAATGACAACAGAGTTGGCACCCACACGCGACCCCGCCCCGATGGTGATTGGCCCCAGAATTTTGGCACCCGTACCGACAATGACGCCATCTTCAAGGGTCGGATGCCGTTTGCCCCTATCCCAGGATGTCCCACCCAGGGTAACGCCATGGTAGATCGTGACATCATCACCAATTTCGGCAGTTTCGCCAATCACAACCCCCGAACCGTGGTCGATAAAAAAGCGACGACCGATTGTTGCCGCAGGGTGAATCTCAATCTGCGTAATAATCCGGCTGAGATAGCTGAGTAGCCGCGCCAGATAAAAACAGCGGTGTTGCCACAGCCAATGCGCCAGACGATAACTGACTAGAGCATGGAAGCCTGGATAGGTGGTGATCACCTCCCAGTGGTTACGAGCAGCGGGATCACGCTCAAACACACAATTAATGTCTTCGTGCAACCGCTGCCAAACCATAAACTCCGGGCAATCACTGCCTTCATCTTGGCAAAGATTCTAGGCGTCAGCCGGACTCTCCACTTCAGAGGCCAGCGTCTCTGAGCTTTTTGCTGGTTCTTCTGGGCGATCCGCTTTAGCCTCTGCTGCTACTAAATCCGTCAAATTAGCCGCCGCCTCACCACTGCCAAAGGCCGAGCGCAGCCACAGAGGTGCAACAAAGGTCGTTGCAATCACCATCACAATAATGGCGGCATCAAGAGATTCGGGCAGCGCCCCACTCGCTGAGCCCACACCGGCAAAGACCAAGCCGACCTCACCCCGGGGGATCATACCGACGCCAATGGCATAGCGATTAATACCCGCTTTACCAAAGGCACCCAAGCCAGCCGCCAACTTACCAATAATTGCCACACCAATGAGGAACGAGGCAATGATCAGACCTTCTCGGTTCGCGGGCTCGAGGGGATTGAGCACTTCAAGGCTGGTTTTGGCTCCTACCACCACAAAGAAAATTGGCACCAAGAAATCAGAGATGGGGCGGAGCTGCTCTTCAACATCATGGTTAAGGTCGGTTTCAGCCAAAATCAGGCCAGCGGCAAAGGCACCGAGAATACCCTCGAGGCCAATCGCCTGACCAATGTAGGCCAAGATAAACGCCAAAACCACAGCGGGAATGAGGAGGCTACCGCGTGTGCGCATACCCCGAATTACACTTACCAGCAGCGGGCTGAGCAAGCGCCCCAAAATAATAGCACCGACCAAAAAGACAACAGCGCTGACGATAATCATGGCGACATCGCTGATAATCACCTCGCCGGTTTTGGCAAGGCTCGCGACCACAGCCAGAATGACGATGCCCAAGATGTCATCCAACACAGCCGCGCCAATAATGACCTGCCCCTCGGCGGAATTAATTTTTTGCATTTCGGCCAGTACCCGCGCCGTAATCCCGATACTGGTGGCGGTTAGGGCTGCCCCCGCAAAGATTGCCGCAACTGTAGGAACATGAAAGAAGTAGAGCAAGCCGAGGGTACCCAGGGCAAAGGGAACGGTTACACCAATGACCGCGACAGCCGCCGCTTGCGTCCCGACTCGCAGCAGTTCCTTGAGATCAGATTCAAGCCCAATTTCAAAGAGCAAGATAATCACACCAATCTCAGCCAAGAGGTCGATAATTTCGCTCTGGGCCGAAAAGACCTCTGCAAGGGCATCGGCCCCTAAGCCTGCGGTCGCCTCAAGAAGGCGCATGATTTGCGAGGACTGGGCTATGGCTAGTAATTCTTCGGGGTTGATATCCCCTTCGGCAAAAACGAGCAGCTTCAGAACCGAGCCACCAATGATCACACCGCCCACCAGCTCACCGAGAACCGCCGGTAAGCCAACCCGCACACAGAGCTCGCCCAGTAACTTACTCGCGAAATAAATCACAACCAGCGAAGTCAGAACACTCGCCAGAATGAGAGGGGGTAAATCGACGGCAGTTGTTGCCAGCAATGGCACTAGTGACATGGGTAAAGCTCCCGTTGGGGGGACAAATTGTTACATTGAGTTTACAGCGGGTCTTGCCCCTTATCCGTGGCCGGAAGCTACTCTTTTAAGTAATTCTGATGACGATAGTGCTGTCTTGCGCACAGATCAAAGCTTATCAATTCACTCACCGCTAACCCTGATTTTTTAAGAGTCAAATTTGATTTATTCAAAAATATTTGACGATGGAAGAAGAAGGTCGGGTGATTGTTAGCCAACAACTGCTGCTAGGCAACATGACAAAACCCCTCACTTTTGACATCCTCTCCACGCGAATCAAAGATTATGCGGGGAGATTCTCCGGATCGCTCCGAAGATTTCCTGCTTCAGCGCCAGTTGACTAGGCTGAGTGACCCCAGCCCCCGCCACCTCGGCTCCACAGGCATTTTCAATTCTCCGTTGCCCACGGGTACTGATTACTTGGGCTGCCGCTATATCTCGCGGCTTAGTTGACCCGCAGTTGTGGCAGTGGTGGATTCTGGTTGAGAGGTCTTTTCGTACCTCTGCACCGCAATCCGGACACTCTTGCGATGTACCACGCGGGTCAACTTTTGCGTAATACACATCACGCTTGAAGCACACCCAAGGAAGGGTCTGATTAGTAAACTGTCCCAGTCCTGCATCTAGTGTGTGCCTACCTAGCATCCCTTTGGCCATAATGCGGAAGTCCAAGTCCTCCACAAACACCATGCCTGCGTTGTTGCAGACTTGATGAGCCAGCTTGAAATGCCAGTCCTTGCGCGTGTCGCTAATGCGTTGATGCACTCTCGCGATCTTCTTTTGGAGCTTGAGCCAGTTAGCTGACCCCTTGCGCTTGTTCTTGAGCCTACGTTGCAGCAATTTCAGCTTGCGGTGTAGTTCATTAAAAAAGCGAGGTCGCTTAACTTGCTTGCCGTCAGAAGTTGAAAGAAAATACTCCAGCCCAACATCAATCCCCACAGGATGTCCGTGAGGGGCGGGTGTGGGGACATCAACATCAGCTTGAAGGCTAAGCATGACGAAATAACCCGATGCCTTGCAAACGATTCGAGCCTGCTTCACCTCAAAGAGAGAAGGAATCTCCCGTGACCAACGCACCTTCATCAAACCCAACTGAGGCAGCTTAATTCCCTCATTTGTGATGCAGTTTTTGAGCATCTGAGGAAACACAAACGACCGCATCCGATTCGGTTTCTTAAATCGAGGGAAGCCCGAGCGCTTTAACCGCCATGACTCCCAAGAAGCTTCTAGCTTGCGGATAACTTGCTGAAGCACTTGAGCATTAACGGTTTTGAGTCTGGGGAAGCTGGCCTTAGCCGCAGTTAGTGACTTGCACTGCCTTGCGTAGCTAGGAAAGGGTGCGTCGGCAGGAATGATAAACTCCTGCCGAATCGAGCAAGCATTAACCGGGCACTTGCGAGAATCCAGCCAGTCTTTGCGTTCCCGCAGGGCAAAGTTCCAGACATTGCGGCACATATCAAGTGTGTGCTCAATCGCCAAAACCTGTTCAGCGGTTGGCTCTAGCTTAAATTCCCACGTCATATTTAGCATATCTGCATTATAACCTAAGAAATGATTAACTGTTTCTTAGATTCCTCTTGATGACTCCCTATGCCTTTGGTGGCTACGCCAACGGTTGTGCGCCGCTTCACCACCCCCCAAGCCTTCGGCTATGGGCGGAGCACTGCGACGGATCTTGGTAGACAAGGAAGGGGCAAAGCAAACTTATTGAGTATGTAGTGTGTGCGTGCAATTGATAGCCTTAAGCCACATAGGCCTACAGGATCCTAATTAGCGCAGAACTAGGGTGTCGGGCGCTAGGAAGTGAGCAATGTGGTAAGTGCGCTCTTCGCTCTTCATCAAGATCCCTTCGTAGAGATAACGTGTTGCCCGATCACCGAGGCTTTCGGCCTGGGAGGTTAGGGAGCGCAGAACACCGAGGATGGTTTGTTCAGCAACAAGATTGTGCTCGAGCATTTGACGGCAGGTAAAAACGCCATCGGGCTCGGGGCTAAAGCAGCAGAGTTCGGCTAGTTTGCTGAAGCTGGCTGCTGGTATGCCACCCAAACCATTCAAGCGCTCGCCCAAGTCATGGATATGGCCCCGAACTTGACCATAAGAATCGCTGAAGAATTCATGCAGTGAGTAGAACTCAGCACCTTCGACAACGAAGTGGTGTTTCTCGTATTGCAAGTACAGCGCTTGGAAGCTGGCCAGTAGGGTGTTCATGCCTTCGCAAATGGGCTGGGTCGTTGCCTGATCGAGACCAATGACGTTACTGACGACCGAGCCAAAGGTTGCCTGGGGGGTTGCTGTGATTGCCATGCCTGTACTCCTTGAAAAACTGGGCAACAAACCGGTGACAAACTCGCGTCAAGCACAGTTTGGCTTGCATTTTTAGACCGACTTGTCTTGTTTATGCTTGTTGCGTAGTGCAAAACTATTGCTTGCATATCCGTATCCTACGTAGCTCAAGCAGTAAATGCAAGTGAAGCTGCAATAATTAATTGCATCTTTTGTCAATAACTAAGGACGGCAGGATTGATTTGAATGCGCTTAGATTCAGGTATTTCGAGGACTTGTTGATCTGATTCGCAATAGAGATCGCTAAAGATTATGAATTATTCAGGCTCTAATTAGGATTTAGTTGCAGGAAAGAAGCGAGCTTGAAACGATGCTACGAGGGATTCAACCTCAGGTAGGCGCAATAGCCAGACGCCTGTGCCATAGATGGCCATGCCCATGCTGCCACCAACAATCAAGGTCAGCAGTACGTTGCCAGAGGTCAGTGCTGTGGTGCCCCAAATGGCGGCGCCGGCAACCAAGGTAATGCCCACAATGCGACTGCTATCCCAACAAAAGGCTTGCCAGGGCCAATAACCCAGCTTGCGATGCAGCACTACGCTCAAGACAACCAAAGCAAAGACGTTAACTCCTGCCGTCGCGTAGGCAAGCCCCGGTGCGCCAAAGATCTGAATACCAAACCAATCGAAGACAGCATTGAGGCCAATCGAGACGACGCTGATCACAAAAGGAGTACGACTATCTTCGAGGGCGTAAAAAATGCGTACCATGACATCGCGCCCGAGATAAAAGACCATGCCGAGGGCATAGGTCATGAGCAGGGCAGCGACCTCTTGGGTGGCCAGCGGTGTAAAGGCACCCCGTTCGTAAACGAGTTGGACGAGGGGGCGGGCTAAGGTCACGAAGAGCATTGAACAGGGCAGGATGGTGACGACGGTTGTGAGTAAGCCCTTCCGAATCCAGGTGCGCAGTTCCGGCCAATAGTCGGGTAGAGCAAGGCGGGAGTAGAGCGGCATCAGCGGCACTAAAATCATGTTCGACAAAATACCGAGGGGGGTGAGGTAGAGCAATTGGGCATAGCCCAGGTTGCCAATGGTGCGATCACCCGGAATAAAGGAGGCAAAAAAGGTGTCGGTATAAAGGTTGATGTGAATCATGCCCGATGAAAGTACCGCCGGAAGCATGAGGCGGCCGACGGCTTGGACTTCGGGGAGATGCCAATCCCAGCGCCAGCGGAGGCCACCTAGTTTGAGATGATTTTGGAGGGGGAGTTGGATCGCCCACTGGGCAATGCCGCCAATTAAGACACCCCAGGCCAAGATCATGGGGTTATCGGGTTGAAGCAGCAGGGCCGTAATAATAGTTAGGCTCGACAAGATCGGGCTGATCGCGGGCAACAGATAGCGGTCGGCGGCATTGAGGGTGCCAAAGCCAATACCGATCCAACCGGAGAGGAGCGCGAGGGGGGCCATAATCTGCAATTGGGTGGCGGCCAGATCGTGAACCGCTGCACTTGAGCCGGGCGAGAAGGCAATGACGAGGGGGCGGGCAGCGATGACAAAGAGAACGGTTACGCCCGCTAGGATCAACCCCACGATTGAGGAGATGGTCTCGATAAAGGGGGCAGGATCACCCTCACCGCGCTTTTTAAGGATGCTGACCATGGCGCTGTGAAAGGGGCCGTTGATGCCGCCCAAGAGGATGAGGACAAAGCCCGGCAAGATGTAGGCGACGGTGAAGGCGCTGTATTCGATGCTGGAGCCGAAGGCTTGGGCGACCAGTAGCTGACGCACCATGCCGATGACTTTGCTGAGTACGGTCGCGATCGCGACCGTACCGGCGACCCGCAGCAAGGATTTCACCATACCGACACCACCTCACAACACAAGGCCAAGCCACAGCCCAGCCTTCTGATTATGCGCCTAGGTTTTGCGCGTCTTGAGCGTCTTTGATGAGGGTCAGTACGATCGCGAGCTTTACTTAAAGCCCACCGCCGCTTGCCAAACAAAGGCTAGCAGCAGAAAGAAGACGGGAATAACAGGCAGGAGGTCAACGAGGGGATCAAACAGCTCGTAGCCTTCCGGCAGAGATGCCAACACAGATGTCAGATGCGGTGTCAAATGCAGCATGGTAAGCCAACCCAAAAACTAGAAATATTGATGCAGCAGGGGCACAAAAATAACGTTAAAAACGCATTCATAATTGCAACAGAGTTTAACATATCGCTGTAATCGCTACCGCGATTGCTACGGAGTTGTTACAGCGAAAGCAGTAGTGAAAGCACCCGCGAAACAGCCTTCAGTTGAACCTGTAGTTAAACACTCAGCTCAGAAGAGCTTAGCCCTAAGTCTCAGCCCCAACACCGGCAAAACGCAGATAGTGAGGGCTGAGATCTACTCAGGGTCTTAGGCGGTGTAGGCGGCAAGGCATTCTTTGATGACGGCTTCGGTTTCGATCAGGCCCTTCCAGCCAAGAATCTGGGTCTCTTTTTTCTCAAGAACTTTGTAGGTCTCAAAGAAATTGGCGATTTCGTCGAGGCGGTGGATGGGAATATCTTGGAGGGTTTTGACACCGGCATAGCGAGGGTCTTTGACAGGCACACAGAGGAGTTTTTCGTCGCGATCGCCCCCGTCAATCATCTCGAGCATGCCGATAGGGCGAGCGGCAATCACACAGCCCGGAAAGGTGGGCTCATCCATGATCACCATGCCATCAAGGGGGTCGCCATCATCGGCGAGGGTGTTAGGAATAAAACCATAATCGTAGGGATAGCGCACCGAAGAGTAGAGGACGCGATCGAGCGCGAGTGCCCCCATCTCTTTGTCAAATTCGTATTTGTTTTTGCTACCACCAGCAATTTCAATCAAGACATTGACAACGCCGGCTTTGGGTTGTGCCGGAATTCGGGCGAGATCAAGCATGGAAGCCTAGGGAAGTTCAGCCTCATTATTATCAAAGAAAGGGGGATCAGCGTCGAGGGGGCTGAGGCTAGCCAAGCTTTCGCGATCGATGTCGTAGTGCTGCGCAACTTTGCGGGTCACCTTGAGAATGTTAGAGCGCTGGCCAGGCTGGCGGTGTTTGGTGACAAAGCCCTTGGCGACCAACTCAGCAACGTGTTGATAGGCCGTTGAACCGCGCAGCTCAACTAGGTCGGCCTGAGACATGGGGCCGCGCGCCACTAACAGTGCCAGCGTCCGCATTGCCGCAACCCCCAACTCGGGTGGGACAATACCAGAGATTAAGCTTTGATAAGGGGCACGCAGTTGGAGGGCAAAGCGGTCGGCTTCGGCGACAATTTCGAGGGCACTCTCGCGGTGGGCATAGTCGTCCATCAGGTCGAGGAGGGCATCGGTGACGCTGGTGCGCTCTTTTTGGGTGAGTTGGCAGAGGGTCGCGATCGCGACGGCTTCGCCTTTGAGGTACAAAATCGCTTCAATCTGCGCCTTGAGGGCAACTCCCTCAGGTAATGGCAAAGGTCTTTGTCTAGCGCTCATAGATCTATTACGCCATCAAAGGTTCTTTATGCGCCGTAACACAGGAGCGTTATCGTAGTTTTAGCTTGCCATAGGGAGTCGGTTGTTGGTGCGCGTAAGCCTAAACTACTATCGCATTTTGACCCTGCCGCTCCAGACGACCGATGTCGCCAAAATTGAAGCGGCCTATAAAGGTCGCCTCGCACAGCCCCTGCTCGCGGGTTTTAGTGCCGATCTGCTGGCGGCCCGGGCGCAGTTGTTGGCGGATGCCCGCCAAACACTGATTATGCCGACCCAACGTGCTGCCTACACCGAGCAATTGTTGGTGGCTGACCAGGCCCTTGATGTGACACCTGAGCAAGCGGTGGCCAGTGTTGCGGTTTTAGCCGAGCTGGGTGAGTACGATGCGGCGCTCGATTTAGCCGAAACGTTGCAGCAGCAGGGCCTGACCAACCCTGATGTTGTGTTGGCCGCCACATGGGCCTTTTTGTTGTGGGGGCGCGAGCAGTGGCAAGCAGCGAACTACGAGGTGGCGGCGGCACGTTTGCAGGCTGGCTTGGGTGTCTTGCAGGGGGCGCAAGCGTTTCCGGAATTGCAGGCGAGTATTCAGCAAGATTTACGGAAACTGCGCCCCTACCGTGTGATGCAGTTGCTGGACTATGCCGCCGAGGGGAGCCCAGAGCGGCAGCAGGGGCTGATGTTGTTGCAAGCACTTTTAGACGAGCGCCACGGTATTGATGGCAGTAGTGATGATGGCTCTGGCCTGAGTACAGAGGATTTTCTCCGCTTTACGCAGAAGATCCGTACTTATATGACGGTGGCAGAGCAGCAGAGCTTGTTCGAGGCCGAGGCCGAGCGCCCCTCAACGGTAGCAACCTATCTGGCGGTATCCGCGTTGATGGTGGCTGGCTTTGTCGAGCATCGCCCCATTTTGATTCGGCGTGCCAAGGGTTATTTGGTGCGCTTGGGCATCCGCCACGATGTCTGTGTTGAGCAGGCGATGTGTAGCCTTTTGTTGGGGCAAACGGATGGGGCCCTGCAGGCGCTGGCTCAGTGTCAGGAGCAGGAGGCCCTGCGCTTTATTCGCGAGCATTCGGCGGATGATGTCGATTTGCTGCCGGGCTTGTGTCGCTATTTGGAGCACTGGCTCGCGATTGAGGCGCTGCCCGGCTTTCGGGGTTTGGCTCAAACCACCGTTGCGATCAGTGATTATTTTGATGATCCAGCGGTGCAAACCTACCTCACAACCCTGAGTGATGGCACGGAGGCCACGGGGACAGACCTGCTTGATTTACCTGTTTTTGCTCCTGTAGATTCCAGCTCACCTCCACCCTTAGCCGTTGGTGAGCCAGTGCCCTACGACGTTTACCCAGAGCCCCACAACTACCCAAGTGAGCCAGTACCGCCGCCCTATTCGCTGCCACCGCGTGAGCCTGAGGTGATGCCAGAACCCCGCCGCCGCCGCCGTGCCGCCAGTAAGGCTTGGTTGTGGCAGTTGAGTGGTGGTGTTTTAGTTCTGTTTTTGCTGTGGTTGATGGGGCGAGCCTTAATGGCGCTCTTCTCCAATCCGGTGCCGCCGCCAGTCGAGCCACCGTTGGCAACCCTTGAGTCGCCGCCAGTCGCGATCGATAGTGAGCCAACGCCACCGCCCCCACCGCCTGTACCCACAAGCCTCGATGCCGCCCTCGCCGAGTCGCTGGTGGGCGATTGGCAAACGGCCAAGCAAGCCGCAATGGGACAGGAGCACACAGCCGTAGCCCTTGAGGGTATTTTGGCTGAGCCCCTGTTAAGTCAATGGCGATCGCGATCGCAGCAACTGGCCGATGTTAGTGCCTACTACATCTATACCTTTCAGGGCATCACGGTTGAGACCGTGACGGCAGCAACCGAAGGCTCGGGTACGGCAGTGGTCGAAATTAAGGAAGCGGCCCGCTACTGGCAGGATGGTGTTGAAATTGCCGGTAATTCTTACGACAGTACCTACCGCGTGCGCTATACCTTCGAACGCCAGGGTGATCGCTGGCTGATGACCAACGCTGAGCAACTGTAGACCTAATGTGGGGCAAGGATAACGCATGGACTTACTGCGCAATGTCCCCCTGGGGCTGTATCTCGAGCAACCCATCTCGCTGCTGCATCGCCTGGATGCGCGGGTCAAGTTACTTTGGCTGAGCACATTTCTCCTGACACCGATTTTGGCGGATAATGCTTGGCGGCTGGGTGTGGTGGGGGTGCTGATTGTGATGACGTTGCTGGTGCAGGTGCCTTTGCGGGTCTGGCAGCGGCAACTGGGGCTGGTGCTCGCGATCGCGACTATTGGTACCCTCACGACTGCCATTGCCCCCGATGGTTTGGGCATCACACCCTCGCCGATTCGTCCGGCTCTGGGGCTCTTTCCAGCCGCCGACCTGGATGCCGCCGAGGCCGAAACCTTTAGAGCCGCTCTTGATGAACGCCTGCAAACACCACCCACTCCTGACTATCGCTATACCCTTGTCAGCCTGGGTGAGTACAACCCCAGTCAACGTTGGCCACCATTCATCCGGATTACCCGCCGCAGCTTGAGTGTCGCAATTCGCTTTGGCACCCTCCTGTTTACCCTCATTTACAGCACCAACCTGTTTTTGCTGACGACGGCCGCCGAAGATATTGCCGCTGCCCTTGCTTTTTTCTTAGGGCCACTCAAACGCCTGGGGGCCCCTGTTGCGGAATTGGTTTTGACCCTAACGCTGGCCCTGCGCTTTTTGCCCCTAGTGCTCGAAGAAATGCAGAACATTGCCCGTGCGGTCAGTACCCGCGACATTCGTTGGCAAATGCTCGGTCTCAAGGGCACGATCCAGATTGCCCTCCGCTTGGTCGAACGCTTTCTCGAGAATTTGCTGCAACGGGCCGCCCAAACAGCCGCCGCGATGGAAGTGCGGGGCTATGTTGGGCCAGAGCACGCAGTCCCCTGGCAGGTTCTGCACTTCAGCCTTCGTGATCGCTGGCTGCTAGCCCTGATTCCGCTGGTGTGGCTAGTCCGAATGGGTCTGTTTCAGGCATAGCCGCTGTTAGCCTGGCCGCGGTCGTTGCCGGTGGGTTAGCCCCAAAATCTGTCCTGATTGCCCAAGGTAGCTCTGCACGGGGTGGGGTTCTACACTGGGTGGAGCGATCGCGACGAGAAGCCATGTCCCTCCGCAGTGTCCACACCACCAATCTGCCCGATATCTTCCGCCAACTGGGCATCTCGCTGGTCGTCTCAACCTACCAAGCGGGCAAGCTAATTGTTGTCCGGGCTGAAGGGACTGCCCTCAACACCCACTTCCGCGTCTACCAAAAGCCGATGGGCATTGCGGTAGGGCAGAACAAGCTCGCGATCGGCTCAGCCTACCAAATTTGGGAACTGCACAACATTCCAGCTGTTGGTGCCAAGCTGCAACCGGCTCATGATGCCTGCTATCTGCCTCGCCACTCCCACATCACGGGCGACATCGACATTCACGAAATGGCCTACGGTAGCGAGGGGCTCTGGTTTCTGAATACGCGCTTCTCGTGTTTGTGCAGCCTCGACGATACCAACAGCTTTGTGCCCCGCTGGCGACCGCCCTTTGTCACGGCCTACGATCTGAGCGATCGCTGCCACCTTAATGGTTTGGCGCTCGTTGGGGGACAACCGCGCTATGTCACTGCCCTTGGTGCCACTGATACGCCTGGGGGGTGGCGCGCCAATAAAGCTAACGGCGGCCTGTTGATGGATATTGCCAGCAACGACATTCTCGTGCGAGGGCTGTCAATGCCCCACTCACCGCGCTGGTATCGCGACACGCTGTGGATACTCGAGTCGGGCTGCGGCACCCTGGCAAAAGTTGATCCACAACGGGGTACGTGGCAAGCCGTTGCCCAATTACCTGGCTTTACACGTGGCATTGATTTTTGGGGGCCACTCGCCTTTATTGGCCTTTCCAAAATTCGCGAAACAGCGGTTTTTAGTGGCTTACCAATTACGCAGCAATTGAGTGAGCGGATCTGCGGCGTTTGGGTCGTCAACATCGAAACGGGCGAGACCCTTGGTTTTTTACGTTTTGACGAAGGAGTCGAAGAAATCTTTGCGGTGCAAGTGCTCCCCGGCGCAGTCTATCCCGAGGTGTTGGGCGATCCACGCTTTGCTGATGACGATCAACACCAACTCCTCAGCTCCTCTTACACGCTCCCCGATGCGGCCTTGCAAGAGATTGCTGCGCCTGCGCCCCTGCCGGTATTTCAAAATGGCGATCGCGACCCCGAACCCGCCATCACCCACTTTGCTGTGATCGTGCCAGTTTACAACGCCGAAGCTCGGGGGCTGGAGGTTCTCGAAACGACCCTAGCCAGTATTGAGACGAGTCGCGCCCATTGTTTGCAGCACTATCCCTACCGCGATCAGCTGATCCTAGAAATTGCCCTTGTGGATGATGCCTCAAGCGACAGTACCGCCGCCTATCTAAAAACCTGGGCGAGCCAGCGCCCCTATGCCCACGTTGTGACCCAGCCAGCCAACCAAGGTGTTGCCGCCGCTCGCAATGCCGGGGTCGCCCAAAGTCAGGCCCAAGCCTTTTTCTTTTGCGATGCCGATGATCGCTACCTTGAGCCCCATATCCTCACGGGCGTCCAATACCTCAACCGGCCCCTCGACCCGAACCTGGCCAACCCGATCTATCGCCTACCCAGCAGCTATCCCGCCGCTGTCAAAACCGCCATCCATATGGCCGACCCGATCCACACCTACTGGCAAGAGCAGATCAAGCAGTCCCATTCGCTGAATTTGTGTGTACGGCGCGAAGCCCATGACTTCATTGAGGGATTTCCGCAGGCAGCAGCCTTTAAGAAGCATATTTATGGTGGCGAAGATGTTGCCTATGGTCAGTGGCTGACGACGTTCTTTAGCGTCATTTGGCTGCAAGACGAAACCGTCGAGTACGTGCGCTATGCCGATAATCACCTAGACCGCCAGCTCGAGCGCTTTCAAAATCCGCCCAACACCGTCAAAGAGCCCCTGACAACGACCCAAAAGCAGCTTGAGCGGCACAAAGCCGATGTGATGGCGCAGCATACGCGGCATCTACACCAAAAGTTTGAGCAGGACTATAACACCGACCGCCTCATTGCCCTAGGCAGCGAAGCCCATACCCGTCGCGATCGCGAGCAAGCCGCCCACTATTTCCGTCGCTGTCTCGATCTCGACCCCAGCCTTAAGGTAGCTCGCTACAACCTCGGCATCACCTACGGCGACCTAGATCGCTGGGAGGAAGCCGAAGCCGAGCTCCAGATTGCCCGCAAAGACGACCCCAACAACGCCAAGATTTATAACTCCCTTGGCTTTGTTTGCACCAACCTCTGCCGCCTCGAGGAAGGCGTGCGCTACTACCAACGGGCGATTGAACTCGAACCCAACTTTGCCGATGCGCATATGAACCTGGGCATGACCTACCTCAAACAGGGCGAGCTCAAGCAGGGCTGGGCCGAATTTGAATGGCGCTGGCAAACCAACCAGTTCACGCCCTTTCAGTGCCCCCATCCCCGCTGGCAGGGCGAAGATATTCGCGACAAACGCCTGCTGGTGCATACCGAACAAGGCGCAGGCGATTCGATTCAGTTCGCCCGTTTTTTGACCCTTGCGGCCCGTCGTTGTCAAAGCCTGTTACTCGTCTGTCCCGACCACCTCACCCGCTTGCTGCAAACTGTGCCAGGCATTGAGCGGATTTATAACGCGGGCGATATTCCCCTCTCGGCCTTTGATACCTACTGTCCGCTGATGAGTCTGCCCAAATGCTTGGGCATTGATAGCCTGGCTGCGATTCCGGGTGATGTTCCCTACCTCAAGGTGCCGCCCAGCGAACTGGTTGTGCGCCGCAAAGAGCCCACAGCCTTACACATGGGTATCTGCTGGGCGGGTAGCCCGACCCAAGGCAATGACCGCAACCGTTCAACCTTTCTCAATGACTGGCTGCCTCTGCTCAAGACGCCGGGTGTCGTTTGGCACAGCCTCCAAAAAGGGCCGACAGTCACACAAATCCAAGACTGTCCTGTGCCACTGGTAAATTGGGATGCGATGCTGCGCGACTATGCCGACACCGCCGCCATCATCCAGCAACTCGACTATGTAATTACCGTCGATACCTCAGTGGCTCACGTGGCCGGTGCTTTGGCTAAGCCCACCTGGGTACTGCTCTGCCACAATGCCGATTGGCGCTGGCTAGAGGCGGGTGAAACCTCACCCTACTACCCGACACTGCGCCTGTTCCGGCAAACCAGTCGCGACTGGGCACCTGTCTTTGCCGAAGTTAAAGACGCCCTCATCAATCTACTTGACAATCCTGAGCGTCCCCTTGCCTAGATAGGAGCTATTGTGACGATCCACGACCAGTTTGCCAAAAGCCTGCTAAGTGAGTTTCTGGAGCCCTATGGGTCTATTGTCACCAATCTGGAAGTCAGCGATGAACCTCGCTATGTTGACCTCTACTTTAAGCCCAGCCGGGATCCTGCTGAGTTGGGCTTGTTAGGGCAGATGACTCAGAGCCCTTGTTTAATCGAGCCATTTCGTAATCCCGTGGATGAGGACAGTATCCAATCCTGCTTGCTGAAAGCCCTGATGGTGCGGGCTAAACAAAAAAGACAGAAATCTGAGGTTGTTCCCTACCTCTGGATTTTGACACCAACAGTATCAGAGCGGATCCTGAATCTTTTTGGCACCGTGGGAGAGCAAGGGATCTATCGTTTGGCCGCCGGATTGAATGCGGCGATTGTGGTGATTCATCAGTTGCCCCGCACCCGAGAGACCCTTTGGATCCGGCTTTTAGGTCGTGAAGGCTCTCAAAAACGAGCGATTGATGAGGTGATGGGGCTGCCATCAGGGGATCCGAGCCGGAGTCGAGTATTGGAGCTGTTGGGAAATTGGAAGATTATGCTGGATGGAAAGACCGAAGCTGAACGTGAACAAGAGAGGGATCTGATTATGAACTTGTCGCCTGCTTATCTGAAATGGAAGGAAGAGACGATCAACGAAGGGATCCAACTGGGCAAACAAGAGGGGATCCAACTGGGTAAACAAGAGGGGATTCAACTGGGCAAACAAGAGGGGATTCAACTGGGCAAACAAGAAGGGATTCAACTGGGTGAACAACGGGGGATCCAATTGGGCAAGTTAGAGACGGTGCCGATTTTGGCCGAACTGGGGCTATCGGCTGCGGATATTGCCCAGCGCCTGAGTCTGCCAGAGCCGCTTGTCTCAGAAATCCTGGCTCGGGAAAGTGGAAGCTGAACGTGAGCAAGAGAGGGATCTGATTATGAACTTGTCGCCTGCTTATCTGAAATGGAAGGAAGAGACGATCAACGAAGGGATCCAATTGGGCAAACAAGAAGGGATTCAACTGGGCAAGTTAGAGACGGTGCCAATTTTGGCGGAGCTAGGGCTATTAGCCGCTGAGATTGCCCAACGACTTGATCTAGCACTTGAAAGGGTGAATCAGATCTTGGGTCAGTAATCCTCACTGGGTTGTGGTGGTATTGAGAGAGTAACCCTGGTAGGGATCAAGAAGGGATTCAAGAGGTAGATCGCAACCTCCTCAACATAGGCATGCTGACTGTGCAAATTGTCACGGCTACGAGACTTACCTTAGAGCAAATCCGTTAACGACAAAACGAGAGATCCCTAGATGGTGAAAAAAGCAGACATTGGCAGCAAACGCCTCATCAGCCTGGATCCGCAGGGTTGGAGTTGTTGGGTGACAGGAAATCCACGGATCGAGTTTGCCGATCTGCTCGATTCGGAGTTTCAGTGGATTGCTCGTGAAGGGGATGTATTGATTCGGGCCTGGGATCCCCAGATCGGCGAGTTTTTGATTGCCAACGAGATCCAACTGCGCTACTCCACCAAGATGCCGCGTCGGATGCGGGCTTATGCGGCTTTGGCGGAAGAAAAATATCAGAGGCCGGTTTATCCGGTGTTGGTGGTGGTTTTGCCAGGGCCAGAAGAGATCCCGACTCAATACGCCTCAACTTTGGGAGACTTGGAGGCACGGCAAGATTACAAAGTCATTCAGCTCAGTGAGGTAGAAGCCGAGACTGCTCTGTATCAGCCGTTGCTCACGTTATTGCCCTTTGTGCCCATCATGAAAGGAGGTGGTCAAGAAAAGGTAATTCGAGAGGCGGTGCGGCTGTTGCAGCAGGAACCGGTGATGGGCGATATGGAGTCGCTGTTGGCATTTTTTGCTAGTTTTGTGTTGGATAGTCAAGTTGTCGCCCAGATTATGAGGTGGGATATGGCGGTGCTTAGAGAGTCGCCTTGGTATGACGAGATTAAGCAAGAGGGGATTCAGCTCGGTAAGCAAGAGGGAGTTCAAGAGGTAGCTCGCAACCTCCTCTCGATGGGTATGGATGTCGATCAGATTATGGCTGTGACTGGGCTGACGGTTGAGCAGATCCAACAGTTGCGGTCTTGAGGCGGTTGCGGTATTTCTGCTGCAAATGACAACGACTTTCTGGGAGTGAAGGCGTCCCCAAATTGTGAGGTGGGATATGGCGGTGCTCAGAGAGTCACCTTGGTACGACGAGATTGAACAACGCGGGATCCTACTGGGTAAACTCGCCAGCGTTCCCATCTTGGCGCAACTGGGGCTGTCGGTAGAGGAGATCGACCAACGGTTGGATCTCTCCTCCAAACGGGTCGCCTAAGCTCTGGATCCCTAGTTC
>CAZAGN010000044.1:0-8187 GCA_964484905.1 uncultured bacterium
CAGTTGCTCGGCATAGGCAAGGGTGATATCGAGGTGGTGCTGGCTCGCGATCGCGAGATCGGTAGCCGTCGCCAGCGGTGCCAAAATCAAAATTGGTGCCGTAATACCCGCCTGCCGTAGCTCTACCCCTTCGGCCAGCGTGGCGACACACAAGCCTGTAGCCCCGGCAGCCAGCACAGCCTTGGCAACGATAACGGCGCCGTGTCCGTAGGCATTTGCTTTGACAACGGCCCAGACGCCACAGCCAGGCCGCAGCCGCGCCTGAATGGTTGCCAGGTTATGACGGAGCGCCGCCAGGTTGACTGCAACCCAGGCCCGTTGCTGTGGATCGAGCATGACGCTCATTATCGGGCTAGTCGTGGGTGGGTGTAGATGCCGGAATCGCGATCGTTTGCTCTAAGTTCAGGCGCTGCTCAAGCTTGTGCAGAAAATAGCCACCCATCATGGCCCCCGACAGCATCTTCGCAAGGCTTTCGCGGCTGGTAACCACCTGAACACCAAACTGCTCGGAGGGTAGGTGACCGACAAGGCCACGAATATTGTGGGCAAAGATCTCTAAGACTTCGGGGGGTGCGCTTTGCGACAGCGCTTGGAACGTCTCGGGTGATTGCTGCTGCAAATAGTGCCACAGGGCATTATCCGGCGGCTGCATGGCTTCAAAGCCAGGTAAGAACGATTCAGGCATACCAGGCCAACAAATCAACATCTTTACTATCGCAAGTTACAAAGCTTTCAAAAAGCGGCAGCTACGACCAGCCAAGATCGGTTTCCCGAAACTCTCGCTCCCTTTGGCAAGACCAATAGCTTGCGTGAGTATTTGAGTGGGGACGAGTTGAGATTAATCAACCGCTCAATTGATTTGATGCAAGTGGCGGGACTCGAACCCGCACGCCCGAAAAGGACAACAGATTTTAAGTCTGTTGCGTCTACCATTCCGCCACACTTGCAGGCAGGAGCTTATTCTAGCAGGCTAGCTGCCTCCCAAAACTGACCGTTGAGGTTTGGCTTAAGTTTGCCTACAACTATGTTCAGATATGCTCAGGCAGATTCAGGCAGAACGTAGATAGGTTGCCCTAATCTTCCCAGGCATCCCAAGCCAGGGCATCGGCAACTGCCGCTTCGAGGGCGCGCAACTCGCTATCACAGGTTACTTCAGGACTACTGAGGGGCATAAGGCGGAGAATACGTGACTCTTGTACCAGTTCGTAAATGGTTTGTTGCTCGAGGTCGGTACTGAGGCGGAGATAGTCAAAGCTACACAGGTTTAGATATAGCGAGCGATTGGCGACCAAGGTGGCACAGGCAGGGTCGGCAAAGACCTCCATGACATAGCCTTGGCCCGTACACCGCAAAGACCCATCAACGATGTCGTGATAATGCACACAGCCTAGATCAGACAGCAGGCGCACCATGTCGGGCTGGTGGTAGACGATGCCGTCGTTGACAACACAAGGAGCGTAATATGCAGGCATAAGAATGGCAGTAAACGACTTGTGAGGACTTGATCCCGAGCAGTTAGCACTTAGTGTAGCGCCTGTTGCTTGTCTCCGTTATAGCAACTTCTCAGAAGCGCACCCAGGCATTCCACGGGATTCGGCAGCAGGGTGATCGGAAACTTAAGATACGGGTCTAGGGTTTTATTCTTCTTGGAAGTTGACTTCGACAGTACCCGGCGGGGTTTGTCTTTGAAATTCGCCGTCGGCCACATACAGAGGCTCACCACAATTGGGGCAACTGAAGCGGCTGCCTTCAAGGGCCTGAGATTCAAACTGGCACACAGGGCAGCTGTCACTGGTAATCGAGCGGCGTAGCCACCAGCGGAAACCCATAATGGCCAAAATGGGTAGGGTGATTAGACCAACCAGTAAGGCAACCAGAGCGGCAATAAACCAGCCCCAGCCCACGATCGCGAGGGTGGTCGCCACGGCAAGCAAGCCAAGCCAAAAGCCCCAACCACTGAGGGAAAAGGAATAGGTGCGAGGGAGTTGATTACGCATGGGTCAACCTGGAAGTATCTCTAGTTTAGGCTATGGCATCAGAAGGGCAAACTATCCTCGTCAGCCGCCTCTGGAACCACCTCAGCTATTGCCGGATCTTCAACAGCGTCAGGGTCATCACGCACAACCGCACCATTAAAAAAAGCGGCCAGACGTTGCGCCGATCGCGAGAGCTCACTGTCGTCGGCATGGCGGGCAGTCACGGGTGGCGGTGCGCTGGCTGGCGATGCACTGGTTGGTCGTGGCTGAGCCTTAGTGGGTGCTGGGGGCGGTGTTGTGCTATTGGCTACGGTGCTAGTGGCGGCCGATTCTGTACGACTGGTATGCCCGGACGTGGTGTGGCTGGGCTGGGCATGACTGGGTGTGGCCGGAGCTTCTGCCGTGGGGACTTTAGTTATAAACTCTACGGTGACAGAACGGCCCAAAAGGTCGCTAAGAATAGGCTGAATTGTTGATAGGCGACCCTGCGCTTTTTGGGCAAAGCCCGCCGAAGGAAAACCCAGCACAACGGTATTCGGACGTTCTTGGGCGACATGACCCATGCGAAAGAGCGCCTGAGCAACAGGAGAAAGCCGCTGGAGGAACGTTTCCCACTGACTGCTGAGGTTACTCGCGGTAGTTGGGGGTGTGGGCGGTGCTTCGGCTGTTGGTGACTGATTGACGGGTGCTGGTACGGCGGCTGGGGCTGCACTGACTGGGTTGGCCACCGGACTCGTAGCCGTTGGGGCTGGTGGCGGCATCACGTTCGCCAGCGGCGGCGGTGGGACAATACTCAGAGACGGTTGAATGGGTTGCGCTAGTAAATCAAGCAGGCTGATTTCAAGCCACAGGCGCGGTTGGGTTGTCTGGCGCAGGGTGGGCTCGGCGCTTAAAAGGCCGTGCTGGTAGTGCAGAATCTGGGCGGTATCCAGACGGGTGCCCAGCTGAATGAGGCCTGCCCAGGTTTCTTGGGTGATGGCGACAAGTTCGCGCTGGTGGGGTGCGGCTTTTGCGAGCAGCAAGTCACGGTACATACCCACCAAGCCTTGTAGTACCGCCAGGGGTTCTTTGCCGTGGTCAAGCAAATGCCGCACATGCGTGATCAGGGTTTGAGGATCACAACTCGCGATCGCGAGCATCAGGGCCAACAATTCCCGCTCGGGTACCACCCCCACCAAATCCCAGACTGCTTCGGGCGTAATCGCGGGGAGCAAACTGAGCTGATCAAGCATACTCTCGGCATCACGCAGGCCCCCTTGCGCCAGTTGACCAATGAGTTCGAGGGCTGCGGGTGTCGCTGTAATCGCTTCCTGCTGGGCAATATGGGCCAAGTGCGCCACCAAATCTGGCAGGGGAATGCGGCGGTAGTCAAAGCGCTGACAGCGTGAAATCACCGTCGGCAACACCCGCTGCGGGTCGGTGGTTGCTAAGACAAAGACAACATGGGACGGCGGTTCTTCTAGGGTTTTCAACAGGGCATTAAACGCCGCCGTTGAGAGCATATGCACTTCATCCAGTACATAAATTTTGTATTTCGACTGCACCGGCGAAAACTGAGCCCGCTCAATGAGCTCACGAATATTATCGACACCTGTATTGCTGGCGGCATCAATTTCAATCACATCCAGAGAGCTACCGCCAGTAATCGCCAAACAGCTAGGACATTGATTGCACGGATCAGGTGTGGGGCCATGGATACAGTTCAGCGACTTGGCAAGAATCCGGGCCGAAGACGTTTTGCCCGTCCCCCGTGGCCCACAAAACAAATAGGCAGGCGCGATCTTGCCCAAGCGAATCGCATTACTGAGGGCCTGGACAACCGCCGCCTGACCCACCAAATCGGCAAAGCGTTGCGGGCGATATTTGTGATGCAGCGGTTCGTACGCCATTGCCCGCCACTTACCCCGACAATATCCCTACTCTATCAAGGGCACCCACTTCAAAAGCACCCGTCCAAAATAGACTCATCACGACTTAGTCCGGTGGCTCTTGTCAATCGCATTACAAACCAAGTTTTGGCAATACCACCGCTGAGCAGAGACATAAAAACAAATTGTGTGAGACAAATGCCATCGCAGCGAATGCGAAAGCAACGTGGCAGCTAAAGTGTCTTAAACCGATTCTGACGGAGCGATGCTGTGCCTCTCTTGCTACCGAAGGGAGGTTTTTTTGAGTCTGCCCATACAGTTGGTGCTAAAACAAGGACACATTTTCTGAAAATCATTCATGATGGGCTGGGCGCTAGTCATTGAGTTACTGCTGGCTGCACTGCCTCACACGGCTCAGGCAAGACCGACAGCGCTGCAAGTCTTCGATGAGCCCTTGGCCCTGCCGCAAGATATCCTATCTGGCTTTAGCCTCAGTGATGTCGAGGTCTGTAATACAGACTGCAACCATCGTTTCTTCCGGCTGCGCTACAGTCATGCCGATGGCCGCTGCTATGTCTACAGCGGCAGTTGGGCCGAATCACCCCGCTATTCTTTGCAGTATGTTGTCCCAGTCGAAATACCCCTGTTGGGCTGGGCCTACTTCACCTTTGGCTACCTTGATCGTCAAGGCAACTTCTACGAGCCCTCGCCAGAGCTGCTTAATCAATCACAACCCAACCTCCGTTCGGGTTGGCTTGGCAGCAACCCCTACTTTCAGCTCGAATCGGGTTTAAGCTCCTACCCTGACCAGCCACCCCGCTATATTGGCGACTGCGAAGGAGGGATCACCCCCAATGAGGCGATTCAGGTCATGCAATCCCTTGTCTTCTCTGATTGACCATGAGTACATCACGAAATAGCAGTGAAGAGTCCGAACAAGATCCGTAATCAAGAATTACATAGTCAGTTACTTGATTTCGAGACTCTATCAAACACATTTAATTGAAGTCAACTTAGATTGTCGAAAGTATTTTTAGTGACATTATTCTGAGCCTGTTTCTGGGAATGAAAATGATTATCACTCTTATTTTGTGCTCGTCGCTACTTTTTCTGCTTGTAGAGGCTACTAGACTGTGCTCAACTAAGGTAGAAATTTAAGGCATTTGTACCTCAAACATTTGTACCCAAAGTCTTTTGGAGGTCTATATGGCAAGTACTGGCAGTGTTAGCGCTTGGTCAGAAGCGCTTTTGGTGGCAATGATTCAGTATCCTGTGCCTGTGATTACAGGGCCGGAAGATATTCAGACTCAAGTCAAGCAGATTTGTAAGGCTGTTGATAATACAAAGGCTGGCTACCCTGATCTTGATCTGGTTGTCATGCCTGAGTATTCAACACAAGGTCTCAACACCAAGATTTGGACCTATGACGAAATGCTCTTGACCATCGACAGTCCTGAAATTGATCAGTTTCGGGAGGCTTGCATTCGTAACAAAGTGTGGGGCGTATTCTCTTTAATGGAGAAGAATGACGTACCAGGATTACCGCCATTCAACACAGCTATCATCATCAACGATCAAGGTGAGATTGCACTACACTATCGTAAGTTACAGCCTTGGGTGCCTATCGAGCCTTGGTATCCCGGTAACTACGGTATGCCTGTCTGTGATGGCCCCAAGGGCTCTCGCCTAGCTGTCTGCATTTGTCATGATGGTATGTTCCCAGAGCTGGCACGTGAAGCAGCCTACAAGGGTTGCAATGTCTACATCCGCATTTCGGGTTATTCCACACAAGTTAATGACCAATGGATTTGGACGAATCGAACCAATGCTTGGCAAAACCTGATGTACACCATCTCCGTTAATCTGGCGGGCTATGATGGCGTATTTTACTATTTTGGTGAAGGAACCGTATGTAACTACGACGGTAATGTTATTCAGCAGGGCCATCGCAATCCCTGGGAGATTGTTACAGCAGAGCTGTTCCCCCGTCTCGTTGACGAAGCACGGAAGAACTGGGCTCTCGAAAATAATATCTTCAACCTAGGCTGCCGTGGTTATGTAGGCTATCCAGGTGGTGCTCGTGAAAACTATCTCACGTGGGTTCAAGACCTAGCCGAGGGCAACTATAAGCTGCCCTGGGATGCTGACATCAAAATACGAGACGGTTGGAAGTACTATCCTGATGGCGTCAAGCTAGGGCCAATGCCGAAAGAGGATCCTTCAATGGTTGAGGTATAAGGGTTTAGGCCAAGGCTATGTTACTTGCCACATTACAAATGTGTTTCAACATTGACTGCTCAGAGTCTAAACAAAGTCTTGGCCTTCTCAAGAGACTAATCAATGATCAATCATCCAGGGACGACAGCCGGCACGTGCTTGAAACTTGGGTTTGCTCGGCTCACGCGGCTCTGTCTGCACCAAGCGAGGCTCACTCGACGGTGGCCGCACCTTACTCAGGCCACTCGACAACACCATGGGCGGTGAGAAGACGCGGATGGCTGGTTCTTGGCAGGTTTCACACGCCAAAGGATCAGAGGATTCAGCAAGCGGACGCCAAACATCAAAGGGACCGCAAGCCACACATTTGTATTCGTATAGAGGCATAGCAACAGACAATAAATTGTTCGAGAGATTGTTCGGGAACCCATCGACAGGGAGGACTGGGCAAAAGCAGCTAACGCTTGAGGATAGATCTCACGCTGACCCACAGTATTCACCACTTGGTACCTGCTGTCAGGTGCTCGATCAGCATATCTGCGAGTCAGTCACTTTCATTAAAAGCAGCAGAGCCTGATGCGGTCAGACCCTGCTTTATTTACAGCGCTGTCTGGAGTGCTGTTCTAACTACACTGGCAAGATTGGTTTGTCGAAAATCTCCGTTGGCAATGCCAGCGTACAGCAGGCATTAGGGATATCAACAACGCCACTAATCCGTCCTTCAACGGGCGCACAGCTTAGCAGCAAGTAAGCTTGCTCGAAGGTGTAGCCAAAGTTTTGGAGGTAGCGAATTGCATTCAAACAGGCATTGCGGTAGGACACATGGGGGTCAAGGTAGTACTGTTGGCCTGTGAACTCATCCACCGAGATCCCTTCAAAGACCAAGTACTCTGAGTAGCGTGGCTCGACAGGGCCGGGCTTAAAGATTGGGTTGAGCAGGCTGTACTTCTCAACACCGCCCTTGATGATATCGACATGGATATCGATATAACCTGACATCTCAATGGCACCGCAGAAGGAGATTTCACCGTCACCTTGAGAGAAGTGAATATCGCCCATCGAGAGCTTGGCACCCTCGACATACACCGGGAAGTAGATACGCGAACCCTTGGATAGGTTCTTGATATCGCAGTTACCCCCATGTTCGCGGGGTGGCACAGTACGAGCGCCTTCAGCCGCTACCCGATCAAAATCAGCACCCTTGAGCATACCCAAGACGGCACTATCAGGATCGGGCAAGGCTGCCAACGGCGGAATCTGGGGCTTCCAGGGCAGAGCAGCAGCGTTGCCTGCATCTACTAAAGCTCGTTCACGTGTGTTCCACTTGGCAAGCAGTTCATGGGAAGGTGCACAGCCAATCAAGCCAGGGTGGGTAATGCCCGCAAAACGGACACCAGGAATGTGGCGCGAAGAGGTGTAAATACCTTGCAAATCCCAGATCGCTTTTGCTGCTTCGGGGTGATGATCGGTAAGGAAACCGCCCCCATTATTGCGATCAAAAATACCTGTGAAGCCCCATTCGTCGCCTTGAAGCGCACCAATATCCAAGAGATCAACGACCAAGATATCGCCGGGTTCAGCCCCGTTGACATGGATCGGGCCACTCAGAACGTGAACAATCTTGAGATTGACATCACGAATATCGCTAGGATCGTCGTTATCTTTAATCTGGCCGTCTGTCCAGTCTTTACACTCAATTCGAAAAACGTCGCCAGGATTAACTGAGACAATTGCAGGAATATCTGGATGCCACCGATTATGACCCGGCATATCTTGCTCGGCCATCGGCTTTGTCAAATCAACCTTAAATAATGTTTTGGGCATTAGCAGAACACTCTCTAGCTAAGGTGAAAGGTTTGGCATTTGCATACAAACCTGATTGCTTGACTCAGCCACAGTGCTTAGGAGTTGAGATTAACAAGCCTAAGAAATAGCAAACTACAGTCAGCAAACGGCTTTGGGGGCAGTATGCGAGAGCTGAAGCACAAGAACTGTAGCCCCCGATACATATCTGGTGGGTTTGTGAACTGTCAACAAATAACTATTATCAAGACTGTGAGGCTGGGCTCAAGGCCGTCGCCAATTCAAGCTTGATATATGTATTCGACGAAAACAGCTAAGATCAA
>CAZAGN010000044.1:8287-20852 GCA_964484905.1 uncultured bacterium
AATATCCACATCAAAGAAGTAAAGTCAGGAATCACTATTTTTATTTTGGCAGACAAGTTTTAGCAAATAAACAAGACTGATCGTATTTTTGCCAATAAATGCCGACAGCGGGCCCAGTTCTGCTTATTCAGATAACCGTCAGCAGGGACAGGGGTGCATCCATACCTGTGAATATGCGTGCATTGATTACGGTGGTAAAAACAATAGCAAAAAAAGCTGAATTGCTTATCAAGACTTGTAATAGCGATTGGCTAGCAATCGAGTCGAAAGCAGGCAGCATCTCAATTAAACGTAGCTAATTTTGTGTGAATTAGGTATGTAGCCAAGGTAATGTAACCAGCAATACATTTTTAGGGCTTAGCCTGGACTACATTCGCAGCATCAACTTAACCCTTTCGCGGGTACAGAGGTTGAATCCTGGATCTTGAGATTGCACGCTACGGTGTTTTGCCTTGTAGGTGCATTGTTTGATTGCGAAGTTTTTTGCTTTTGTGGGAGATCACTATTCATGTCGAGTAAGTTTAGTCGCCGTCATATTCTGAAAGCCGGTGCTGCCCTCACGGCAGGTGCTGCGGCTGGGATTATGGGACCCCATGTCTTCAGTCGGCGAGCGCTGCCAGCTTACGCCCAAGGCGAATCAGTCAAGATCGGGATTCTGCACTCGCTCAGCGGCACCATGGCCATCTCAGAAGTCTCAATTCGCGACGTCTGTATCATGGCTGCCGAAGAAATTAACGAAGCAGGCGGTGTGATGGGTAAGCCCATCGAATACGTCGTTGAAGATGGTGCCTCTGACTGGCCGACTTTTGCTGAAAAATCGCAAAAGTTGATTGAAGTTGATGAAGTGGCTGTGGTCTTTGGCTGCTGGACATCCGCATCGCGCAAGGCTGTGTTGCCTGTTTACGAGCGTCTTGATCACATGCTTTGGTACCCTGTGCAGTACGAGGGCAATGAGTGTTCGAAGAACATCATGTATACGCCCGCTGTGCCCAACCAACAAACCAAGTTAGCGCTTGATTATATGGTGCGCGAACTCGGTAGCCGCAAGATTTACCTTGAAGCTTCCGACTACGTTTATCCCCGCACAGCCAACCAAATTGCTAAGGCTCAGATTGAAGTGCTCAAGCAAGAGTTTCCTGACCTGGAGTTGGTGGGCGAAAACTACCTACCCTTGGGTCACCAAGACTACTCGACGGCTGTGACTAACATCGTTGCTTCAGGTGCTGATGGCGTACTGAACACCATCAATGGTGATAGTAACGTTGGTTTCTTTAACCAAATGACAGCCCAAGGCTTTACGCCTGACGTTTGCCCGGTTATGTCGTCTAGCATGTCGGAAGATGATGTGCGCGGCATCGGCGCCGAGAATGTTGTCGGTCACTATGCAGTCTGGAACTACTTCCAAACCATTGACCGGCCTCAAAACCTAGCGTTTGTCGAAGCATTCAAGGCCCGCTATGGTGCGGATCGAACCACGGGTGACCCGATTGAGAAGGGTTATGTTGGCGTCAATATGTGGAAGTTGGCTGTTGAGAAGGCGGGTACGTTTGATATTCCGGCTGTGCGTGAAGCCTGCTATGGCCTCGAGTTTGACGCACCCGGTGGCGTACACATTATGCGTGGCAACCACCACACCAGCAAGCCAGCCTTTGTGGGGCAGCATAACGCTGAAGGTCTGTTCGACATCTTGGCCGACCTCGGCACGATCGAGCCGCAAACTTGGGATCCGTTGATTGCGGGTAGCAACGTTTGTGACTGGTCACAGTATGAAGAGGGCACGGTTGAAATCGCTGACCACCCTGCGGATGCCTTCCGCTAAATCAAGATGAGGGGGCGAGTGGGTTAAGCTCGCCCTTTTTTCGATGTTCTTTAGGGTGTTTTCTGGGGGTTCCTGTGCTGGATCTTGTCTTGACCTCCCCACCGTTATTGGCGGTTTTCGAGCAATTGTTTGCCCGGCGGGGATTTCTCTTATTTACACAACTGTTCAATGCTGTCAGTACCAGTTCGATTTTTCTGCTTATTGGTTTGGGCCTAGCTATTACCTTTGGTTTGATGGGCGTGATTAACATGGCCCACGGTGAGTTTATTATGCTGGGTTGCTACACAACGTTTGTGATGCAGCGCTCAGTCTTTGGCGGGTTATTTTGCGCTAATGGTTGTGGCGGTCGGACAGCAGCCGAAATCAGTAACTATCAGCGCGCTTACTACGAAGTTTTTCCTGTTATGCACAGCGTGACGTTTGCGCTGACGATTATTGCGGCATTTTTTGTTGCTGGACTGATTGGTTTTATCCTCGAGAAGTTGGTCGTGAAGCGGCTGTATGGTCGAGCCCTAGACACACTCATGGCAACTTGGGGTGTGAGCCTTATTTTGCAGCAGTCGGTACGGATTTTGTTCGGCGCTCAGAATGTCGATGTCATCCGACCGAAATTTTTGGATGGCCAGCTGCGGGTGCCTGGCACATTCGTGGTTTTACCGTACACGCGCCTATTCATCTTGCTGATTGCAATCATTGTTTTGGTTGGCCTCTATCTGTTTTTGAGCAAGACCAAGTTTGGGCTGCGGATTCGGGCTGTGACGCAGAACCGCTCGATGGCGTCCTGTGTCGGCATTCCGACCGAACAGGTTGATGCGATGTCGTTTGCTTTAGGCTCGGGTCTTGCGGGTATCTGCGGCGCGTTGCTGACATTGATTGGTTCTGTAGGGCCTTCAACAGGACAGAACCTTATTGTTGATTCGTTTATGGTTGTGGTAATCGGTGGTGTCGGCAAGCTGATTGGGACTTTGGCCGGCGCATCGGTGCTGGGTTTCTTGAACGTCTTTAATGAAACCTTTTTGGGCGGTAGCTTGGGGCGCGCGCTTACCTTCGCGATTGTGATCGTGATTTTACAGTTCAAGCCGGGGGGACTCTTCCCGCAGAAAGGCCGGAGTGTGGAGTAGCGGATGATGTTAGAAGCATTAAAGACGCGAAAGCGCCTCATTGAAGCGATCACGATTGTTGTGCTGATGTTGATTGCTGTTGTTATTTTACCAAGTACACTCAGTGCTTTTCGGCTGAACCTACTGGGACGTTGGCTGTCCTTTGCGGTGGTCGCGATCGCGATCGATTTGCTCTGGGGTTTTACGGGCATGCTGAGCCTGGGCCATGCTGTGTTCTTTGCTTTGGGTGGTTACTGCATCGGTATGCACCTGAAGCTGATGGCACCGAGCTTGACCGGGGCGAGTAACCCTTCGGGTGTGGCAATCCCCGATTTCATGGCCTATGGCGGGTTGAGTAGCCTACCTTGGTGGTGGGAGCCATTCTATAATCCCTGGGTCGCGATGCTTGCGGTCGTAGTGGTGCCGGGCCTAGCCGCACTCATCTTGGGCTACTTTATTTTTCGCAGCCGGATTAAGGGTGTCTACTTCGCGATTATTTCTCAGGCAACAGCTCTGGTTTTTTCAACGATTTTGGTGGGTTATCTTCAGTACACCGCAGGCACTAATGGTTTGACGGATTTTCAAACATTCTTTGGCACTAGTGTGAATACACCTGAATTCCGCAAAACCATGTACATCGTTACCTGTTTCGTTGTCCTCGCTGCCTATCTATTTGCACGCTGGCTGACAGACGGTAAGTTTGGTCGGATGATGGTTGCGATTCGTGATGACGAGTTTCGGGCACGCTATGCCGGTTATCACGTCGATCTTTACAAGCTTGTTGTCTTTGTGATTTCGGCAATTTTGGCTGCGATTGGTGGCGCCTTATTTGTGCCCCAGGTGTTAATTATTGGCCCCAACCAGGCAGGTATTCTTCAGTCGATTGAATTTGTGATTTGGGTTGCCGTCGGCGGTCGCGCTTCCTTGGTCGGTGCCATCATCGGTGCCGTTGGTGTCAGCGCCTTGCGTACATTCTTGAGTGAGAGCTTTCCCAATCTTTGGATTTTGGCCCAAGGCAGTATGCTGGTGCTGGTTGTTATGTTCTTGCCGATGGGAGTTACGGGTCTGATTCGCAATCTGATTCAGAAGTTAATGCTGCCACGAACGGCCTAAGGAGGAACCATGCCTAAAGAGATTTTGCGGGTTGAAAATTTGACGGTTGATTTTGATGGCTTTAAGGCAATCACTGACCTCAACTTTTCGATGAATGAAGGGGAGTTACGGGTTGTTATTGGCCCTAATGGTGCTGGCAAAACAACCCTCTGTGATGCGATCACCGGCAAGGTAAAACCGACCCAGGGCAAGATTTATTTTCACGATGAAGAAATCTCGAAGTTGCCAGAGTATAAAATTGCGCGCAAGGGCATTGGTCGTAAGTTCCAAACACCCCGTGTCTTTTTGAACCTGACAGTGTACGAAAACCTTGAGCTCGCCTACAACCCCGACAAGGGTGTTTTGAAGACCTTGTTTGGCAAGCGTACCAGCAACGATCGCGAGCGGATCATGAACGTCATGGAAGTCTGTGGCCTGACGCATGTCTCTGAGCGTCCGGCCGGGATTTTGTCCCACGGGCAAAAACAATGGCTTGAGATCGGCATGATGGTGGCTCAAGATCCTGACCTCCTGCTTTTGGATGAATGCGTGGCCGGGATGACCGATAAGGAAACGGAAGCAACCGGTGAGCTGATTGAGGTGCTGGCTAAGGAGCACGCGATTTTGGTGATTGAGCACGACATGGTGTTTGTGCGCCAAATTGCCAAGATGGTGACGGTATTGCACCAAGGCCAAACCCTGTGTGAAGGCAGCTTTGATCAGGTGCAGAGCGATAGCCGCGTCATCGAAGTGTACTTGGGCGCTCACAAGTCTGAAGCGACAACCGTATAGGAAGACAACACATGACCGCAGCAGTTGCAACACAGCCTCTTTTGGAGGTGCAAAACCTTAATATCTACTACGGCCAAAGCCATATTGTGCGTGATCTGTCGTTCAAGGTGATGCCAGGCCAGGCCGTCTGCCTGCTGGGGCGTAATGGGATGGGCAAAACGACAACCCTGAAAACCCTGATGGGCCTGCTGAAGCAGCGTAATGGCACGATCAAGCTGGCTCAAGATTCGATTGAAACCCTGGCACCCTACCAGCGGGCCTGTGCGGGGATTGGCTATGTGCCTCAGGGGCGGGAGATTTTCCCGAAATTAACGGTTGAGGAAAACCTGATTGTTGGCCTCGAAGCTTCGGCAGGCAACGTTAAGCAGTTGCCGGAGTATATCTTTGAGTTGTTTCCGATCCTCAAGAGCTTTATGAAGCGCTTTGGCGGCGATCTGAGTGGGGGGCAGCAGCAACAGCTCGCGATCGCGAGAGCCTTGGCCGCCAACCCAAAGCTCTTGATTTTGGATGAACCAACCGAGGGGATTCAGCCCTCGATCATTATGGAAATCGAAGAAGCGATCACCAAAATTAAAAATGAGCGCGGCATTGCGGTGCTCCTAGTCGAGCAGTACTTTCAATTTGCGCAGAGTCTTGCTGACTATTACTATTTGGTTGAGAATGGTAGCCTCGTCATGGAAGGGTATACCGACGGCATGGATGAGGAAAAAGTGCAGTCATATCTCTCGATTTAGTTGATTTCGTTTCGCACAGTGATTTGAGTTGGCAGTTTCGCTAGTCGAGTTGGATGCACAGTTGGCAGCGGGCGATTGGCTGGCTGCCACCCTGGAGACGAATCGACTGCTGCACACAGCCGCAGGCTTGCCAGGGGCAACGTATTTTACCTTTGCCGCTGTGCGTGACTTTCCTTGCGAACCCTTACAGGCCATTAATGACCTCTGGCAGGGCTACAGTCGCGATCGGTTTGGCTTTACAACCCAGTACCAGCTTTGGACAACCGTCGAGCTAGGCGAACCACGCTCCTTTCCGAATACCGCCCGCTACCGCGCCTTTACGGAAGCGGTGGGCTGGCGAGAAGCAGGCCTGTATCGACAGCCGCAGACCCTCACCTTTGACCTCAGTGCCCCCGTGGGTCACCTGCCCTACATTCGTTATTTCTATCCACCTCAGCCCTGGTTGGCGTGGGTGAATGGTTATGCGTGGTTTTTTGAGCGCTTTGCCGTGTGTAAAGGAGCATCAACGTGAAGCGAAACCCATGCGAAGTCGCACCCGTGCCAAGTGGCATCCGAAGGCGAGCTGTCGGCAGCTCAGGGATGGTCTAAACTGCCTGATACTAAACGGCCTGACAGAGTAGAACCGCAAACCAGCTACGTTTGTCATGCCAGGTGCGCCGTACAGGCAGGCCTTGGTCGGCAAGACGAGGGATGAATGTGGCGAGATCGAACTTGCGTGAAATCTCCGTGCGAATGGTCTCGCCGGTTAGCAACTCAATGTGAGCCTCAAGGCTGCCCAAATCAACAACCTGGTCGCAGGTGCTGCGCAGATGCATCTCAATTTGCTGCATATCAGTGTTGTAAAACGCCCAATGTTCAAATCGTTCGGGCTGGAAAGTACAACCAAAACGGGTATTTAAATGTGTCAGAACATTGCGGTTAAATGCGGCTGTCACACCAGCCTGGTCGTTGTAAGCCGCTTCCAAAATATGTTGGTCTTTGTGTAAATCAATCCCTACCAAAAAATAGTCACCTCGGGTGAGGGCGAGGCGAATTGTGGCTAAAAAACGAGTACATTCGGCAGCGTCTAGATTGCCGAGGGTACTACCCAAAAAAAGCACTAGACGGCGCTGGGCCGGCGGCAGGTGTTGCAAAGCGGCAGTATAGTCGCCCACAAGCCCTGTAACCGTGAGGTTGGCATAGGTTGCCAGGAGTGCCTGAGCACTGTGCTGGAGAATACCCCGACTGACATCAATGGGGACATAGTGGGTGGAGCCAGCCTGGGTGTAGGCATCCAGCAATAAGCGCGTCTTCGTTGAGCTACCGCTGCCCAACTCGATTAGGGTGGCGGTGCCCGTCAAGCCCGGTAACTGAGGCGCAAGGGTAGCCAGGATCGCTGCTTCCGTCCGGGTGGGATAGTACTCGGGTAGGGTGCAAATCTGCTCAAAAAGTTGCGAGCCTTGGTCATCATAGAAATAGGTGGCGGGCAAGGTTTTGGGCTGACCCAGCAGGCCCATGCGGACATCTAAGCCCGCTGCTTCGGGGGTGGCTACGGTTTTGAGTTCTAGCATAGCTGAGCAGAATAACGCCGTTTTAGTATTCTCCCTTGCTTTGGGGTTTAAGACGCTTGCAAACTCTGACGTTGCACCGCGTAGCGCTCAAGGGAGGCTTGGACTTCGGCGACATCGGTGTAGCGCTGGTCGGCATCGGGCTGCATCATCCGCTCGATAATAGAGCTCAGTTCAGGTTCGCGGCGGCTCAGGGGAATGAGATGTTGGGTACGGAGATCGTTTTCGGGCAGGCTACCCACAAGCATTTCAAGCGCGACACGTCCAAGGGCGTAAATATCGCTGTTGTAACGGGGGTAGCCTGAGTATTGCTCGAAGGGGGCATAGCCAGGTGTACCGATAAAGTGGGTCGGGCTCTCCTGGTTAGGGTCAACGATTTTGATCGCACCAAAATCAATAAGGTGGTAAAGCGTTTTCTGGTCGCGCTCTGTTGCAATGATGTTAGATGGTTTGATATCTCGGTGAATTAAGTTCTGGCCATGGACAAAGGTCAGAATTGAGAGCAACTGCACCAGAAAATCGAGCAGCTGGGGTACATCCCAGACAAAGCCGGCACTAAGGCGCTGGCGCAGTGAATGGCCGGCGACATACTCTTGGACGATATAAAACTGACCGTTTTCTTCAAAGTGCGCTAGCAATTGCGGAATTTGGGGATGATTGCCGAGGGTTTCGAGGATGGCAGCCTCTCGCTTAAAACTCCGGCGGGCCATTTCAGCAAGACGCCACTCGTCAACCTGACCTGACACCTCACGCTGTAAGCGCTTCACGACCACTTCGGGGTGAGTCGGCCGGTGCTGATCGCGGGCCAAGTAGGTTTGACTAAAACCGCCAATACCGATTAAGCGTTCAATGTGATAGCGGCCACCACCGATATAATTGGGGTCGCCCGCCTTAGGTTTGGCGGTTGCAACATGGAGTTTGACCCGTGCCAGGGCCACACTAAAATCGATGGGTTTAGTGATGTAGTCGTTGGCACCCAGCTCAAAGGCACCGACAATCTGATCGCTTTGATCCATGGCCGTTACCATGATCACCGGCATCTCGCTGCGATCATGGGCAGAGCGAATGAGATATAGAACCTCGAGACCATTCATGCCGGGCATCATGACATCGAGTAGCACCAGACTGATGGACTGGTTGCAAATCATTTCGAGGGCTTTAGCCCCATTATCGACAGTTAAGACCGAAAACCCTGCCGCACGGAGTTGTTTGGCCAGAATAGTTCGGGTTGCAAGATCATCATCTACTACCAGAATCTGGGGGCCAAAATCACCCAAGGTTTGGCGGGTGGTGGGCTCATCAAGCATATACAGGCCTGATTTGGATACTGCCATGGTATCGAAAAGAGACTCTGCGGCTGGCTCAGGCTAATCATTTTTTATATAAAAATTCATATAAAAATGTTAGTCAATTAACAAAAGACGCCGCATGATACTGCCGACAACTACGCACAGAGTCACAACCAGTAACTGGCCAGGCAGTGGGTAGAGACTATAAAGGCTGACGGCGCTGCCCAGATTGCCACTAAAGCTCAAGAACATAATGCCGGTCAGATGGACAGCAGTGATGCCTGTAACACCCGCAATCAGGAGACCGATAAACTGGCGCGGTGCGACTCGGTCGGCCAAACTGCCACACAGCCAAGCACCCGGAACAAAGCCCAAAAGATAGCCAAAAGCAGGGTTGTGAATGTAGCTGAGGCCACCCCCTTGATTAAAGACATCGTAGCCCGCTAGGCCCATGGCAATATACAGCACCTGCGAACCACAGGCGGCTCGCCCGCCCGCCAGATAGCCTGTGAGAATGAGGCCCGCCACCTGAAAGGTCAGAATATAGGTGCCGAGATTGAGTTGCAGCAGCGTCCCCCAAATCGTGAGGAACAAGCCCAAGAGCATCCAGAGCAGTTCGGTCGGGGTCGGAATAAGCGGACGCTTCACAGGCTGTACCTCCTGTATCCATTGTTGCGTACTCCTTCTTGCGTTGCTCTAGCGGCTTACACTGGGGGGTGACGGACGCTGAGGCAGCCATGAAGGTTGAGGTTCAGAACGGTCAGCTTACGCTTAAGCAACCTGCATTGCTGTTTTTAGTTCCCATTGGCGGACTTTTCATCGCGATCGCGATCTTCGCAGGCATATTTTCCGCCAGCCTCACTCGCCTTGCCTGTGACCCCAGCGCTTGCCAACTGACAACCACCTACCTTGTGCTGGTGCCACCCCGTGAGCGCACCCTACCCCTTAGCAGCATTCAGCAGGCCCGTGTTGACTCGCAGCGTAGTTCTAGCAGCAGTGGCAGCAGCTCGACGACCTACCGTGTGATCCTCGATACCGCTACAGGCACCGTCCCGCTTTCTAATGTTTCGACATCTGATCGCAGGGGTAAAGAACGCCAGGCGAATCAAATTAATCAATTTTTAGCCAATCCTCAGGGTGAGTTTGAGCTCATTCAAAACGACTACTGGCTGGGGTTAATATTTTTCTGGGCCTTTGGTACGCCGGGGCTAATTCTGGCCGTCGTTGGTACAACCTCAACGACACATACCCTTGATCGCTTATTTGGCAAGCTGATTGTTGACCGCCAAGGCATTTGGGGGCGGCGCAAGCGTGAGCACATGCTGAGCGAGTTTACCGGTGTCAGCCTCAACAAAGTCGTGACATCCAATCGACGCAGTAGGCGCAACAGTGTCAGCTATCAAGTAGACCTCGAGCGGTTAGGCAAGCGTCAGTTTTTGGCTAGTGGCCGTCTTGATGACATGCAAACAGTTGCAGAGCAGGTGCAAACCTACATGGGCTATGCCTCGGTACAAGATAATGCCAGTGCAGGGCTGGCGGAGAATACAAACCCCATGGAGTTAGTACGCCTGCTTCTCACCAGTCCAGCGAAGCGAGCAGAGCAGATCGAGCAGTACCGCCAGCAGCTTCTGGTGCAGCCGCAGGATTTGGCCATCCACCGCAAGCTAGTGATGAATTTAGTTGTTAGTGGCGATCGCGAGTTGGCGCTTCAGCATTTGCAAACCAGCCGTGCCACCTTTACCGAGCAGGGCTGGAACGCCCAAGCCCTAGAGCAGATTGAGCGGGATGTGAACGCCATCCCTGAGGAGATGCTGCGGCGTTTTCAGAAACCTCAATGACTCTGAACTACCCACGCCAAAGTTATCTGAATCGAGCCTGAGACTAGAGGTTTGAAAGGGCCGAACCTGTGCCTTGAAAAAACAGCCATGACATAAAAAAGTTGGTCACAAAGATACTCAGCAAGGCTGTGACTACCGCAGCGGTGGTTGAGCGTCCAACACCCTTGGCCCCGCCCGTGGTTGTTAAGCCCCAGTTGCAGCCAATGACCGCAATCAGAGCACCAAACACCAACGACTTCAGCAAGCTCGCAAGCAGATCAGCGGTTGTGAGAAAGTTCTGCGCCGAGCTCAGAAACATGGTCGCATTGAGGCCGTACAAACTCACGCAGACCACCAAACCACCGATAATGCCGACGATCAACGAAAGCACCGTGAGAACCGGCGTCATCAGACAACAGGCGAACACCCGTGGCACCACCAGGTACTCTACGGGTTCGGTGCGCAGTACTCGCAGGGCATCGACTTGCTCGGAGACTTCCATTGTGCCCAACTCTGCGGCAAAGGCCGAGCCGACCCGACCGGCCAAGACTACAGCCGTAATCACGGGTGTCATTTCGCGGGCGAGGGCCAAGGAGAGGACGCCGCCAATCGCACTGGAGGCACCAAAGCTGATAAATTCGCGGGCTACTTGAATTGTAAATACACCACTGATGACCACAGCCGTGAGTAGGACAATGCCTAGGGAATCGGTACCGACGGCGGTGAGTTGCTCGAAGGTGTTGCGGCGGTAGAGCCGTCCGCGCAGCACACTGACGATGACCTGCCCGCCCAAGAGCAAGGCTTGAAGTAGGCGTTGAAACCAGCGCATGGTGTCCCTCCACGCCTTAGCGTAGCCGACGCCCCAGAGCAGAGTCAGTACAATGGGTCAGTTTACATTGCGTAATGCTTTGCCAAACCCCACTCCGCCGCCGATACCCCAGTCCGATCTGCAACAGGCACCCTCGCTTTGGCAAGCGTTGGGGCTTGATCGCGTCATTTGGTCGCGATCGCTCACTGCGATTCTCGTCATCTATTTTTTGCAGGGGGCTATGGGTCTGGCACGCTTGGCCACCAGCTTTTTGCTCAAAGACGAGTTGGGGCTATCGCCAGCGACCGTGGCGGCGTTGACGGGCATTGCAACAATTCCCTGGACGATCAAACCGCTGTACGGTTGGCTATCTGATACCGTACCGATCGCGAACTCCCATCGACGCTCCTATCTGGCTTTGGCGGGTGTGTTGGGTGGGGCAGCTTGGTTGTACCTTGCCTGGGGCGCGCAGACGGTACCCCAGGTGATTGGGGCGATGGTAGCCGGCTCCCTCAGTTTGGCTGTGGCCGATGTGATTGCCGATGCTTTGATCGTGACCTGGTCGCGGCAGATGGACAACTCGGGTTCGTTGCAGTCACTCTCTTGGGGTGCTACAGCCCTCGGCGGGCTCCTGACGGCCTACTGGGGCGGCAAGTTACTGGATTGGTACAGCCCCCAGACCGTGTTCGCCCTGACAGCCATGTTGCCCCTCTTGGTGGTGGTGGCAACCCTCGCGATCGCAGAACCCCGCACCACCGATGCCCCCAAACCCTTGGCTCAACTCGGTCTGGTCTGGCAAGCCCTGCGACAACCGCGCGTCTATCTGCCCTTGGCCTTTATCTTTCTTTGGCAGGCAACCCCCAACTCCGAAACTGCTTTTTTCTATTTCGTCACCAACGATCTCGGCTTTGGCCCCGAATTTCTTGGGCGTGTCCGTTTGGCGACCAGCCTCGCAGCCTTGATTGGTGTCGCCGTCTTTCAGCGCTACCTGCGCGGTGTGGCCTTAACCAAGCTGTTTCTAGGTTTAACAGTGGCCTCTAGCCTGCTGGGGCTGACTAGCCTAATTTTGATTACCCACACCAACCGCCTGTGGGGCGTGCCCGACACCTGGTTCAGTTTGGGTGATAGTGTCATCCTGACCGTTGCGGGTCAACTCAGCTTTATGCCCCTCTTGGTGCTCGCGGCGCAACTCTGCCCACCCGGTATCGAAGCCACCCTCTTTGCCCTGTTGATGTCGGTTTTGAATTTGGCAGGTTTACTGTCGCAAGAACTAGGCGCCCTGTTGATGGAACTATTGGGGATTAGCGAAACCCACTTCGAGCAGTTATGGCTACTGGTGTTGCTCACTAATCTCTCGTCACTGTTACCGCTCCCTCTCTTGGGTTGGCTTGAGCCGGCTACCCCCGCCGAAGTCTCGACATCCGAGCGGGAAACTACCCTGGTTTAAGGCTGGTCTCCGGGTCTAGCTAGCGTCGGTACAGCCGCTCACAGAGGGCAACGCCCGCCGCATCCAAACCAGACACATGCTGCTGCTGCACCATCGCTTGGGCGCGACAGTCATAAACCA
>CAZAGN010000045.1:0-20465 GCA_964484905.1 uncultured bacterium
CCTTTGACAGCACCCGAGGTTAGCCCTTGGACAATGCGGCGCTGGAAGATCAAGACCAAAATGACCAACGGTAGCGTTCCAACTAAGGTAGCTGCCGCCAAGGGGCCGTAGGGCACTTCAAAGATGGTTGTACCGCCTAATTGAGCTGCTGCTACCGGAATGGTTTTGAGAGTTTCGCGCGTGATAAAAACCAAAGCGAAAATAAACTCATTCCAGGCAAAGATAAAGGCCAAAATGCCCGTAGTGACCAGAGCGGGTGTTGTCAGGGGCAGCATAATTTTGAGGAGAGTTTGGCCAATACTGTAGCCATCCATCTGGGCGGCATCTTCGAGATCGCGTGGTAGTTGCTCGAAAAAGCTGCGCATCACCAAAATGGTCAGCGGCAAATTAATCGCGGTGTAGGGCACAATCAACGCGAGATAGGTATTGCCCAAACCCAAGCCCTGCATAACCTCTAGCAAGCCCAAAAAGAGCAGCACATACGGGAAAAGGGTGACCACCAAGATAAAGCCCAGAAGCAGGCTTTTGCCGCGCAGGGGTAAGCGGGCGATGGCGTAGGCTGCGGGTGTGCCCAAGCTCAGACAGAGCACCGTTGAGGTAATGGCCACAATCGCGCTGTTGAGCATATAGCGGCCAAAGGGGCGGCGGCTGAAGAGTTCGGCGTAATGCACATCCGTAAACTGCTCGGGAAAGTAGACCGAGGGCACGGCGACGATATCAGCGTTAGTTTTGAGGGAGGTGAGCAACTGCCAGAGGACAGGCGCCAGACTAAGAACCACGACCAGGAGGGCGGCTAGCCACCAGCGCCATTGCTTCATGGCTGTACTAATCTTCATGCCGTTTCCTCCCGTTGCAGCACCGCAAAGGCCAAGGCGACTACGGCAACCAAAATAGCAAAGGTAACGACAACCAGCGCCGCACCGTAGCCAAAGTCGAGATAGCGCATGACGGTGGCATAGATGTACAGCGCCACGGTCTCAGTGGATCCGGCGGGCCCGCCGCCAGTCATGACTTGGACAAGGTCAAAAATGCCAAAGGATTGGGCAAAGCGGAACAGCACCGCAACAATAATCTGGGGTCGCAGCAGCGGTAGGGTGATCTGCCAAAAGCTTTGCCAACCCCCAGCGCCATCAAGGGCGTGGGCCTCGTAGAGATCATCAGGAATCGCTTGCAAGCCTGCCAGCAGCAAAATGGCAACAAAGGAGGTCGTTTTCCAGACGTCGGCGGCAATGATCGCGGCCATCGCGGTCAAAGGTTGGCCCAGCCAATTTACGGGCGTACGCAAAATGCCCAAGCGCAGCAGCAGATCGTTCCAGACGCCGTATTGATCGTTAAAAATCCAGACCCAAGCCAGGGCAATCAGAGCCGTTGGTAAGGCCCAGGGCAAAATCGCGATCGCCCGAATCAGACCCCGTCCTTTGAGGGGTTGATTGAGCACGAGGGCCACACCCATGCCCAGCACAAGCTCGAGGGATACGGCAATGACCGTAAAAACAGTGGTGTTACGCAAGGTCTGCCAAAAACGACCATCAAGCACTAAGCGCTCGTAGTTCCCCAGTCCTGTCCAGACAGGCTGCAACTGGGTGCCCAGGTTTTCGCGAAAGAGACTCAGCCAAGCAGCCCGAGCAATCGGAAAGGCAAAGACGGCAGCCAAAAGAATTAGGGCCGGGAGAACCATCAACCAGGCGGTGCGCTGTTTGGCGGTGCGCTGTGTCATCGGTTGCCCTCCCCTAAATTCGCACCCTCGATAGTACCCAAGAGGGCGCGGGTTTCGCGGGCCGCCGCTTGCATGGCTTGCGCGGGTGTGAGCTGGCGTGTAAAGGCGGCACTGAGGTAGCGCTGCAAGATATCAGAGGCTTGGGCATACTGCGGCGAGGGCGGTCGCAGGACAGCACTATCGACGACGCGCTCGAGTTCGGGATAGTGGGGGAAACGCTCGACAATATCGGGGTCGGTAAAGAGGGCGCGCCGACTGGGTACGTAGGCTTGCTCGAGGACAAAGGCTTTTTGACTGGCGGCACTGGTGAGGTATTGCACAACTTCCCAGGCTTCCTCTGGATGTTGGCTCGTGGCGGCAATCCCTAAGCCCCAACCGCCTTGGCAGGCACCGCTGCTTTGACCCGGTTCGTGGACCATGGGCTGGAGGGCAATTTTGCCCTGCACAGGCGAATCATCCCCGTTGGCCAGTGCCCAAACATAAGGCCAATTACGCAAGAAAATGGCATCACCGCCCTGAAAAATACGCCGTGTTTCTTCTTCTTGGTAGGTAGTGACACCGGGGGGCGCAATGCCCTGATCGACGGTATCGACAAGGAACTGGACGGCGGCGATCGCTTCGGGGTCATCGAGACCGACTTGATTAGTATCCACATCGATCCAGTAACCACCGTGACCAGCCAGGACTTCAACAAACATAGCGGCTAAGCCTTCGTACTGGCGGCCTTGCCAGACATAGCCCCAGGTTGTGCGGCCTTGGCTTTGGAGGGCTTGGGAGATTTCGGTGAGATCGGTAAAGGTTTCGGGGGGGGCAAAGCCAGCTTGCTCGAGCAAATCGGCGCGGTAGTAGAGCATACCGCCATCGGAGCGGAGGGGAATGCGATAAAGACCGCCCTGGTAGCGTCCGCCTGCAACATCACCGGCCATGAAGTCAGCGAGTTCGGTATCACTCAGGCGATCAGAGAGATCGAGCAACCAACCCGCCGCCGCGAACTTCGGCACCCAGACAATATCCATATAGACAAGGTCGTAGGGGCTATCACCCAACAAGAAGGCGGAAGCGTAGAGATCTTCGACAAGGTTACTGGCGTTAGGGCCTTCGACAAGCTCAAGGCGAATATCGGCATGGTCGCGATTAAAGCTCTCGACAAGGTTGGCCATCTGCGCCCCTTCGAGGGCTTGGATGAGCATTGAGATGGTGACAGGTTCCTCGGTCAGGACAGGGCGAACCCAAAATCCGAACATGAGGGTGAGCAGCAGGGTCGCGATCGCGATGCCGGTACGGATCCAGTGACGTGGCATTGTCCTCCTGAGCAACATCAACAAAAGCTGTGCAAGCGGGGGCAGAAACGCCCTTGGTGTCCAGGCTTGCTAGTGGTGACAGTTTAGCAGTCTGCAAACGTGACAGTCGTTAAAACAAGACAGCCGTCAAAACACAACAGCCAAAATCTAGCAGCCGTCAAAACACAACGGATGTCAAAATGCAACAGCCATCAAACTGTCTCATTTGCAACAAAACGTCAGGTTCACCCTAGCAAGGTTGTGGCCCAGGCGCAAATTGGGGCTTACCGTTTGTTACTGGGGCATGAGTGCTTGCAGCAGACGATCTTGCCAATCCCGCAGCGCCGTCATATCCCAACCCTGATTGAGCAAGACAAACAAACGACCATCGGGCAGCTCACCAGCCAAGCTGACTACGCCATTGAGGGTGCCCGTTTTTGCTGTTGTGCCCAGGGGCAGGTTGCGACCAGCCAGGGTGCCGGCAGAGAGATGGGCTTCGGCGCGCTGGGTGACATCCGTGCGTGATGTGGTGGTCAGGCTGGGGAAAAGGTTGGCGAGGGGTTCGCGATCGCGAAGATCCTGCAAAATCGCAATCACCGCCGCCGGACTGAACTGGTTCGCATAGCCCAAGCCCGAGGCATTCTCCATCTGCACCGCACTGCCACTGAGCTGCTGCATTTGCGCTTCGAGGTAGGCGACCCCACCCAGTTGCTGGGCCAGGATCTCGGCCATGATGTTGTTGCTGAAGGTATTGAACGCCAGCAGGATGGTTTGCAAATCAAGAGAGCTGTGCTGCTGGATGAGGGTAGCGTTGGCGGGCAGTGCGGTCGCGGCTTGAATCGGTGCCTGCCAGCCTAAGGCTTCGAGGAAAAGGGCACCCGCAGCAAGGGGATCGGGCTCAAAGTTCATGCTGAAATCACCAACCACATGGAGGCTGCCGCTCAGCTCCCAGATGCCCAAATCGGCAAAGGCAGTCCGCAGCGCCGCCGCGTCTTCGCTGACAAAGTAGGGATCGCCACCGCCCACCAGCCAGAGATCGCCCACTAGCCGCCCGTCATCGCCCCAGGTACCTGTGGTGTAAAAGGCGGTGCTAAAGCGGTGGTCGAGGCCCCATTTCGTGATCGCGACCTGAGTCGGTGCCAGCTTCGTAACCGAGGCGGCGGGAAAGAGTTGCTGCGGTTGGTGGGCCGCGAGCGTATTACCCGCCGCATCCACAATCAAAATGCCCTGGTCGGCAGGATTGGCCAGCTCCGCCAAAAACTGCTCGAGAATAGCCGCCGCATTGGGCGTAGGCGATGGACTGGGCTGCGGTGTCGGTGTTGGCAAAGGGGGTGGCGGCGTCGGGATCTGAGCCCCAGCCGGCGAAGCAAGCAACAACCAAAGCCCAAGCATATCGTTAGTCCGTGCGGATCTAGTCCACTTTAACGCCGCTGAGAATAAACATCGGATCGAGAGGAACCAAGCGTTGGCTGCGTCCCTTCAGCTCAAGGCGGTTAACCGCGGCCTGAACTACTTCAATCTGGCGCGCTTGCACAGCCGACAAACCAGCAGAGAGGGTAAACAGGGCTTCCAGACTGCCCGCGATCGCGACCAGGCGACCTTCCGGCTTTAGCATCTGCCAACACTGCTTGAGCGTCTCATCCAGGGGGTTCCCTCCCTCTAACAGCACCCGGTCAGGGCGGTCAGCCAACTGCGCAAAAATCAACGGCGCGGTGCCCTCAACCACACTGACATTCGCACGCTCAAAGCGGGTACAGTTGCGACGGGTCAGTTCTGCGACCTCCGGATCACGCTCAATCGCAATCACTTGGGCACAAGCAAAGGCCGCTTCGATCGCGATCGTGCCCGTACCCGCGCCTACATCCCAAAGGCAACTGTCTGCCCGCAAGCGCAACTGACTAATAATCAGCACCCGCACCTCTTTGGGGCTGAGGGGAATCCCCGGCATCCGCTCAAAAGCATCATCCGGAATCCCGGCAGTTGTGTAGGGCCACATGACTTACACCATCTCTCTGTCGAATGCTAGCAGGCGGCCCTCCGGAGTCAGCCAGGTAGTCTCAAACCCAAGCCCGACACGGCATGAGGTTCCGACACCGCATAGGCTAAAGCCATCTACTGACTTGGCCAGTCAATTACTTAGCCAGTCAATGAGGTCGCAACTCAGGGCTTTTGTGTGCGCTGGTGGTGGGCTGTGCTGAGTTGGTGGGCCTCATCTCACTGACCTTAGCGCTGAGTCGTAACTGAGTGGTGGGAAAAGCGCTCTTAACGACGCCATTACGAGGGTGACAGTCTTACAAGGGCCATTGGTGAGGTTAGGGGAACATACTCAGTCCCTGTCGTATCCGTGATTTTACCTACAGAAAACCAGTAAACGTCAGCCAAATCAGCCACACGTAGGCTAATCTACGTACAGTTGAAATCAGTAATTTGTCTTAAATTCTGTGATCTTGCATACATTCAATAGCTGGGTGGTCTGCCAAGCTGAGCAAATTCATTTGGAGAAGCTCTATGAATTTTGAGACCATTAAGACTGCTGTTTACCAAGCCCTCAAGGCTGACTCTCTCAGCCCTTCACAGCAGCAATCACTGCGCACAGTTGTTCTTGCAGACCCCAACCCGCAACGTGCGCAATTGCTCGCCGAAGTTTTAGGTTTGAACCTTTGATTACGGCTCTATGCACTCAACAACTGCTGACGGGCGGGAGCGGCCAACCTCCCGCTTTGCTATTGGCTGGCTCTCATCAGCTCAAGTTCAGTGCCGCAGCCCATCCTGAACCAACGTCCTTACGTCGCAATAACACCCTTGCGTCGCAATAACCTTGAGATAGGTGCAGCATGTCCCGACTACAGCCCTACTGGGCCGCCAATCAAGCTCGAGAATGCTTGCCATATCACAGTGGCTAGCTGATGTGCATACCGACAACGTATCTAATTAGATCGGCTTTACTAGCTCGGCTAGATCGGCTTGGATAAGCCCAGAAACCGCCTACGGATTACCCCGAATCTCTTTGATAATGCCGTCTTGAACAACAATATCAACTTGCATTTTTTGCACAAGGTTATCGCCAACGGTGGCTTGAAAGAAGCTTTCGACAGTACCCTGAGCTACTTCTTGCTCGAGGGCAAGGCCCGCAACTTGGGTTTGCTGTTGCAAGATTTGCGTCTTTTGATTCAGCAGTTTTGATTTTTGATCGTTAACTTGGGCTTTGATCATCTCAATTTGCTGGGTGGCTTCGGGGCCAGCCGGTTGAATGGTCTTTTTTTCGATTTCGGCAATCGCCCGCTTGCCCTGAAACTCGAGCTGCTGGATCTGTCCATCAATTTGTTGCAGTTGCCGCTGGTACTGCTCTTGCATCTCCGTTTTCCAGCGTTCGGTCACAATAACCCGCAGCACAATATTGCGCTTGAGCAGTAGCGTGGGGCTTGTGGTGAGATTGTCTTCCATATGGCCAAGTAAAGTAACCCTCAGATACCTTAGCGCTTGATGGTACGCAACACTAGGGGGCGAGTGTTTGGGTTGTCAAGGCATGGCGGATGGTGCAAGAGTGGATCGCATTACCTGACGATTTGAACAGTCAATATGAACGGGATGACGCTGTTCACCTGGCATCAAGCTCAAGTGCGGTGCCCTACTCTGGCTGTGCCCTATTCTGAGAGGGTGAACTCCTTGGTTGCTGCCCATGTCCCGCCTCAATGCTTTTGAGAAGAATTTATCGTTGTGGGTTGTCCTCTGCATGGCTGTGGGGGTGTTGCTGGGGCGCTTGATTCCTAATTTGGCGGCGGCCTTGGATGCTCTGAGTGTCTATCAGGTGTCGTTACCGATCGCGATCTGCCTGTTCGGCATGATGTATCCGATTATGGTCAAGATTGATTTTGGCCAAGCGCAACGGGCGCTGCAATCGCCTAAGCCCGTTCTGCTGACATTGGTGGTGAACTGGCTGATTAAGCCGTTTTCGATGGTGCTGTTTGCCCAGTTTTTTTTGGGGTATGTGCTGCGGCCTTGGCTGGCTGGGACGGAGATGATTCGCGGCAGTGAGCTGGCGCTGGCTGATGGCTATATTGCCGGGGCGATTTTGCTGGGGATTGCGCCCTGTACGGCGATGGTGCTGATGTGGGGCTATTTAGCCTATGGCAATCAGGGGCACACGTTGGTGATGGTAGCGATCAATTCGCTGGCGATGTTGGTGCTCTATGGCCCGATGGGGCGCTGGTTGTTGGCGGCTAATGATTTGATTGTGCCCTGGCAAACGATTGCCCTCTCGATTGTGGTGTATGTTGGCATTCCTTTGGTGGCGGGGGTGCTCAGTCGGCGCTGGCTGCTGCGATCGCGAGGGGCCGCCTGGTTCAACGACACCTTTGTCCCCAAGCTGGGGTCATTGGCGGTGGTTTCGCTACTGGTGACGTTGGTGCTGCTCTTTGCCCTCAAGGGTGAGGTGATTGTGGCAATGCCCTGGCATATTGTGTTGATTGCGGTGCCGCTGCTGCTGCAAACCCTGTTTATTTTTGGCCTGACCTATGGTTCGGCGCGGCTTTTGAAGCTGACCTACGAGGATGCAGCGCCGGCGGCGCTGGTGGGGGCCAGCAATCATTTTGAGGTCGCGATCGCGACAGCAATTACCCTGTTTGGCCTCAATTCGGGAGCAGCCTTAGCAACGGTGGTGGGCGTCTTGATTGAGGTGCCGCTGATGCTGCTGCTGGTCGAAGTGTGTAAAAAAACCGCCTTTGCCTTTGGCCGCGAGCCCGAAAAAGCATCTCTGCCCGATCCGCGTTGTTTGCCTTCGCGTTAGCTGGTTTGCAGGAGCGTGATTGCCTGGGCTATGTCTAGGCGCATGATCGCTGCCGCCGTTGCCAAAAGATGATAGTTCGGATCGTTGGGGGCCAGGCGTTCCATCCTTGCCAGGGCGGCGGTGGCTCGCTGAGGCTGCCAGTTGTAGAGATGGATGAGGGCTTGATAACCCCAGACGTAGGCACTGTCGGGGTCGCGATCGCTCAGGCTTTGAAACGTAACGAGGGCGGCTTCGCTCTTGTATTGCAACAGTTGCACCAGCCCCAGGGCATAGCCGAGGTCTAAAGTATCAGGCTCCTGTTGCCAGCGTTGACTGAGGGTTTGCTCAGCGGCAACTAAATACCGCTCATCGGCGTATTGGCTGAGTTGGCCCACCCGATCAAACACCGTATCAAGATCGCCCGCCGCCACACTCACGCCCAGTTGCCGCACTTGCGAGAGCTGATCCGGTAGTAGCGACCCAGTCGGTAGAGGTGTTGCTGGAATCGTGAAGCTTACGGGTGGCGCAGACACGGCTTGACCGTTCCAGGTGGCAGTGAGGCGGTAGGTGCCGGGCTGCTCCGGTACAGGTAAACCCAGGCGCTCGGTAATTTGATAACTGCTGCGATCATCAAGTCGCAATTGCTGCTGAGCGATCTCATGATCATGAAAGACGCGTGTGCCTGTGAGGGGATTCTCCCAAGTTAATAAAACTGGTGCCTGGGTTAAGGTTGCCGCCTCGCCCTGCCAGGTGTACGTGACGGCAAGCGGGTTGGTGACTTCGACCTCAACGTCTGTAAGGCTGAGCGGTTGACGGGTTGAGGCAATCGGTTGCACCACTAGTGGTGCGGGCGTCCGCGCGTAAAGCTGCAACTCTGAGTTGTCGGGCAGTGGCCAGGTCTGGCGCAGACTGAGGGAGGGTACCTGCGTCAGTTGGGTACGCAGTTGATCTTGGGCTTGCAATAGCGATTCGTAGGGGCCTTGGTGGCCGGTTTTGCTGAGGTAGAAAGGCAGGGCGAGACTATCGGCCGCTACGGTTTCAGCCCGAAAGCCCAACTCGCGGGTCGCAATCTGAAAATCGGCGAGCTGACCGTAGGCATTGAGGGTAAAGGGATTGAATTCGTAGGTATTGGTTGTGATGCCCACCATGACATCGGCATGGGGTGAAAGGCTTTGGATCGTGGCCATAACCTCGCGGTGGGGCCAGACTTGGGACTGCGGCGCCCGCGGAATCGCGGAGATGAGCCAAGGCGCGAGGCTGAGGTAGGGCGCGGGTATAGGCAACCAAAGATGCCAGACATATAAACTGACAACGCAGGCGACTGTAAAGCGGCGGGCCAGGGGCAGGGCGAGGAGGGCGGCCACACAACCCACTAAGAGCAGCGGTGTCAGGGGCATAATGTGGCGAATATGGCGGTTGCGGATGAGGCTAAAGAGCACATAACTGCCGCCGAGACACAGCCACCACCAGCCCCAGGCGTAGGTTTGGCGCTGCCAATAGCCCTGTCGCCAGCCCCAGATCGCCCCCAGGACAGCAGCGATCGCGAGTATGGGGGTCACAAGATCGATCACAATCACGCCATAGACTGCCCAGGCGGGCACCGCAACATCCGGTGCTGTGGCAATTGATTGCCCACTGGCGCCCACCAGCGTCAGCCAGTTGGCCTGTAACCAAGGCAGGACGATCGCGATCGCGATCCCCGCCGCCACCAACCACTGCCCCAGTCGCCACCAGCGCCGCCGCCACAGCCAACCCAGCAGCAAGGCTAGCGCCGGCACCACGATAAACAGCAAGCCCGTAAACTTCGCCAAGATCACCAGACCAGCACTGAGCCCGGTCGCGATCGCCCACCCGCCCCCAACCCATCGACCACGGCTGCACCGCCAGCAATCTAAGCACCCATAACACAGCGTCACGCAGGCCATCAGGCCATAATCAAGCCAATAATCAACACGAATAAAGGCCAGCCAGGGTAAAAAGCCCACGAGTCCCGCCGCCCAGAGCCCCACCCGCCGCTCAAACAGCGAGCGACCCAGGCCATAGGTTGCGGCTAATAAGAGTGCGTGAAACCCAACATTGACGAGCACCGCCTGATCGAAGCCCACACCCAGCCGCCACCAGACCAGCAACGTCGCCAAATAGACCAACGGCCCCCGATACCCCGGTGCCAAAGGCCAGAGATCAGCCCATGCCCAACTTGGCTGCTGCGTGAGCTGAAGCATCGCCAACGCTCGACTGAGATGATCGCCTTGGTCGTGCGCCGGTGGGGTTTGATCCCAGGCCAGCCAAATCAGATCGCTCATCAGACTCAGTAGCCAGAAGCCCAAAAGCCAGAGGCCGTCACGCTTGCCTGGCATTAGGCTACATCCAGCAGCACAGGCGTATGGTCGCTTGGTTTTTCCCAGCCGCGCGGTGTTTTATCAATCCAGCAGGCACTCAGTTCAACCGCCTCGCTGACATAAATATGGTCAATCCGCCAGCCGCGATCGCGAGCAAAGCCCCCCTGGCGATAATCCCACCAACTATAGTGACCGCCCTCAGGGGTCAACACCCGCAAGGCATCGCGCAGGCCAAGGGCAACAACACAATCCTGCAAAGCTTGGCGTTCAGCCGCCGAGGCCATGATGTGGTCAGGCTTGTCTTTCGTGCCGTAAATATCCAGCGCTGTCGGCGCAACATTAAAATCGCCGCCCAGAATTAGCTTGGGATACTGCGCCAAGGTCGTCTTGAGGTAGATCTGGAGCTGCTGCAACCAGCCCAGTTTGTAGTGATATTTGTCGCTATCGAGTTCGCTACCGTTGGGCACATAGACATTGACAATGCGACAGTCGCCGTAGTTGGCAGCAATGAGGCGCTTTTGCGCATCCCACTCGGGCACACCAAAGCCCAGTCCTAGCTCTGAGAGCGGTTCACGGCTGAGAATCGCGACACCGTTGTAGGACTTTTGGCCAAACTTGACGACTTGCCAGCCCGGAATCTCGGGGAAATCGGCATCAACAACTTTGGTTTCTTGCAAACAGACAACATCCACGGCCGCCGTCTCCAGCCAGGTGCTGAGGTGCGCCAGTCGCGATCGGACTGAGTTGACGTTCCAGGTTGCGAGTCGCATCGACATCCCTCCAGGCTCTAGCGCACGCGGGGTTTGGCAAAACCGCCACCACGTAGGGTTGGTCGTAGGGGTTTCGGCACTTGACCGTGGCGCTTAACGCTAAAGGTTGAACGCAAGGGCTGACCCGCCTTGATATTGAAGCGGGGCATCAGGGGAGCACCGGTTGCGGGCTGGGGCGCTGGCAGCAGGGGTATCAGCTCAGAGGGTGAAGTAGTCTCTTCCGGCTCAGGTGATTCGGGTAGAGTTTCAGCCGTTGCCGTTGTGGGCGCTGCAGGACTAAAAGGCTCTGGCTTGGGTGGTTCAGCGACCACTATGGTCTCAGGGGCTGGCTCAGGCAAGGGTGTGGGCGCACCAATCGTCACCGTGATTGCGTTCAGACTGCTCAGGCCGATATTGGCAAGCTCAGTGTGCTTGGTCAGGCCAGGAATGCCCAGCAAGGGATTGAGGGGAACATTCAGGCGTAGAGTGGCCACAGTGATGCCGCTGACGATACCGCTGGCTAAATCAAACTGAAAATCACTGACGTAGGCCGAGCCCGGTAGGGATGTGGGTGGATTACTGAGGCGAGACCCATACAAACTGACACAGGCTGCGGGGTCGAGTGTTATTGGCTGAAGGCTGCGGGGGATAATCACCACGTGCTCAACACGGATGCTGTCGCTGATCGGCCAGTAGACAGGGCCAGAGGTGTCACTGCGCACACCCAGTACGACTACTTTGCGCGTGATGGGGCTCAGCCACAGTTGGGTCACAAACCCCGCAACCGAGGCATCGTCCCGCAATACTTCCATGCCCAACAGTCGCGATCGCGAAACGGTATCCATCAAACCAGCCCTAACAGCACCCTAAATGTAATACATCACTGCGGTTTGCTGACGACGTTGCCGCTCATCACACAGCTCCTGTAAGGTTTGCTCCTTGAGCATCGCGATCGCCGCCGCATCGGCTTTCTGCCAAGCTTCTTGAACGATATTTCCCTCTAGGGTCATAATCGTTTGGCCACTCTCCTGGCCATCAATCGACTGAATCACGTCGTAGAGGTTAATTTGCCAGGGTTCACGGCTCAGCAAATAGCCACCCTTTGCCCCACGCACACTTTTGACAAAGCCCTGCCGCCGCAACACCGCCAGCAACTGCTCGAGGTAGCGTTCCGGAATACCTTGGGTTGTTGCAATGTGTTTAATTTGCAACGGTTCGTTTGCCGCGTGATGTTGCGCCAATTCAAACAACGCCAGCAGTGCATACTCACATTTGCACGAAAGTTGCATCACATATCCAAGATCCTCTCTGTCAGCTTAGCCCGCCCCTGAAGCTTGCCAGGCGACGCTTGTGCGTCAATCCAGTACAGATTTCAACCCAGCACGTATTCCAGAACATGTTAGTAAGCAGCTCTCACAAACAACTCTTGCTAACACGATCAAGGCTAATACAATCAAGCCCGGCTTAGGTCGCTGCATTCGCGGTGTTACGCCGCACAAGCGGGCAATCACTGGCTGTACAGCCGGGGGTCGCACGAAACTTGTTCAGTGCCGTGACAATGGCGCGCCGGATCGCCACTTGCAAATCGCTATCTTCAAGGATGGTCTTATTAAGATAAAGAGCTCCTTGTAAAGACGTTGCATAGCTGGGCCGAAACTGATTCAGAACGTAGGCAGCCGTGTCATAGCGGAAGTTATCACAAATACAGTAATTGTCCTGAGCTTCCAGCAGCAGAATTTCATCAATCATGCCAAAGACAATCGTCTCCATTTGATTTGCAAAGTAGAGGTTAGTTTCAGGCTGATGGTAACGAGACATGCAGTTATCCTTGCTTTCTACGCGGGCTCTACGCAGCGTTCCTGTATTTAATTCGATACATTGCCAACACAACTACTATGCCCCAATCCTGCGGGTTTCCTAACAGTGGCGTCAAAACGTGAGGCGTTAACGTTAAGGATTGAGCGGGCCTTACTAAGCATCAATCACTGTCTTTGCCTTACCTTTCTGTGTATAACCTTTATTGAGAGTTGCGATTCTACAGCTTAAAATGGCTTAAAACCTCCTTGCTAAGGATTAAAGCTATTGAACTTGCCCGTGAAGCTTCAAGCAACTGTATCCTGGTCAGAACATTAGAACGAAGTTTAGCAAACAAAGCGAAGCTTACCTGTGATCTGAATCAGGGTGAGGCTACAGTTTTGTCGAGGCTTTGCCCTTGTGATACGCACGATCACCTATGGCGTATTCCATGGGCATGGGGTATTCATGGGCGGCTTTGCGGGCAACGCTTTATGGGCAATACAAGATCGCGACAGTTGCAGAGCAGTATCCTCAAGCTATCCCCACACAGGACTGTCCATACAGAGGATAGGTATCCAGGCGCAGTTCCATCCCCAAGGGACAAGGTGGAAAGGTTAAAAAATCCTTTACCATGAACCTATACCAAGGCAGATGGAGATTTATTTATGGCGCTTGTCTCGCTACGCACCCTTCTTGACCACGCCGCCGAAAACGATTACGGCATTCCCGCATTTAACGTTAATAACCTTGAGCAGATCCAATCGATTATGCAGGCTGCCGCTGAAACCAACAGCCCTGTAATTCTGCAAGCGTCGCGTGGTGCCCGGAACTATGCGGGCGAAATCTTCCTCCGTCACCTGATCTTGGCAGCAACCGAAACCTATCCTCACATTCCGGTGGCGATGCACCAAGACCACGGCAACAGCCCTGCCACCTGCTACTCAGCGATTCAAAATGGCTTTACCAGCGTCATGATGGATGGCTCCCTTGAGGCCGATGCCAAATCACCTGCCAGCTTTGAATACAACGTGCGCGTCACCGCCGAAGTCGTGAATGTTGCTCACGCGATTGGCGTTAGCGTTGAAGGTGAACTGGGTTGCCTTGGCTCGCTCGAAACTGGCCAAGGTGAAGCCGAAGACGGCCACGGCTTTGAGGGTACCCTCAGCCACGACCAACTGCTGACCGACCCTGACGAAGCGGTTGACTTTGTTGAAGCAACCCAAGTGGATGCCCTCGCCGTCGCGATCGGCACCAGCCACGGCGCGTACAAGTTTACTCGCAAGCCCACAGGCGAAATTTTGGCGATCAGCCGCATCGAAGAAATTCACCGCCGTCTGCCCAACACTCACTTGGTCATGCACGGTTCATCGTCCGTACCCCAAGAATTACTTGATTTGATCAACGAGTACGGCGGCCAAATTCCTGAAACCTACGGCGTGCCCGTCGAAGAAATTCAAAAGGGTATCAAGAGCGGTGTCCGTAAGGTCAATATCGATACCGACAACCGCCTCGCCTTCACAGCAGCCATCCGCGAAGCGGCTGCCCAAAAGCCTGCTGAGTTTGACCCCCGCCACTTCCTGAAGCCGTCGATCAAGTACATGCAGCAAGTGTGTACCGCACGTTACGAAGCTTTTGGTTGTGCTGGCCATGGTACTCGTATCAAGCAGGTGACGTTGACCAGTGTTGCCAAGCGCTACGCTACGGGTGAACTCAACGCCACCATCAGCAAGTCGGCTGTGAATGCCTAGGCAGACACGGTAGCTGTTGTCTAATTGATGATCTAGGGGGGCACATGTCCCCCTTTTTTTGACCCGTCGTCTTTACTGGTCATAGGTTGTAAGGCGTTGGTGTGACGATGAAGTGTGCTGAGTGTTGAGGTGAAGATGGTCAGTCCAGCAACAACAACAGCGGCGTTGATGGGGCAGTTTTTGGCCGATCGCGATCGCGACCTCGCCAAGGCCAGCCGTCGTACCTATCGCATGGCCCTGCAACAGTTCAGTGCCTTTTGCCCGTTGCCCCTCAGTGAGATTCAAAGCCACCATGTCCAGAGTTTTTTGAATAGTTTGCAGGGGCGACCTTTTCGCAACAAATCAGGCAAAGTGCTGACACCACCCGCCTCGCCTGCGACCTATAACCTCAAGCGCTTGGCCTTGCAGCAGTTTTTTGTCTGGGCTCAAGGCCGGGGCTATGTCCAAGCGCCCCTGCCGACAGATCATATTCGGGCGGCTCGTTTACCCGGAAAGCTACCACGTGATCTGGATCGTTTGTTGCTCGAGCGGGTGCTGCGGCGGGCGGAGTGCCATTCCTTGCGCTATCTCGCCATTACACGTGTGCTCTTGGAGTGTGGCTTACGGGCGCAGGAGTTAGTCGATTTAGCAATTCAAGATTTCCAGTACGACGCTGAGGGGGCGATGCTCGATGTTCGCTCGGGCAAGGGCAGTAAGCCGCGTGTGGTCGCAGTAGGCGAATCGCTAGCCGAGCTACTACAAAGCTATCTTTATGAGGAGCGCCAACCCTATGCCCCGACAGATCCGCTCTTTTGCTCGCGATCGCGATGTGCCACCTACCAGGGTCGTCCGCTGACGTACGATGGTCTGCGCCATATTATCTTGCGCCTGACAGTTGACGAGCCCGGTCAACAAACGCCGCACCAATTCCGCCATAGTTTCGCTACACTCTTGCTTGATCGCGGGGTTGCCCCCGAGCATATTCAGCACCTGCTGGGTCACACCACAGCGGCAATGACGATGCGCTACACTCAGCGAGCCAACCTGCGGGCAGCAGTCTCCAAGTCGCGATCGGTGCTTGATGAGGGCCTGATTGAGTATCGACAGCCTTAAGTTGAGCAGTTTCTGGAGAATCGCTCGTTTTACCGCGCTTTGCAGACGGCATAGCGCTGCTTAAACACTACCTGCTGGCGTTTGTGATCGACTAGGGGCGCGGGATAGCCATAACTGCGGCGTTCGAGGGGTGTCAAACGACTGGGGTCGAGTAATTCACGGGCATCGAGACGCCGTAACTCCGGCACATAGCGGCGAATGTATTCGGCTTCGGCGTCATAACGACTGGCCTGGGTACTGGGATTAAAAATGCGTAAGGGTTTGGGGTCGGTGCCCACGCTGGCACTCCACTGCCAACCGCCATTGTTCGCCGCTAAATCGCCATCGACCAGCTTTTGCATAAAGTAGCGCTCGCCCCAGCGCCAATCCAGCAGTAAATCTTTGGTCAAAAAGCTCGCAACAATCATCCGGCAACGGTTATGCATCCAGCCGGTTTCATTCAGTTGACGCATGGCCGCATCAACAATTGGATAGCCCGTTTGCCCGGCACACCACGCTTCAAAATGCTCGGTATTCTGCGACCACTCAAAGACATCGTACTGCGACCGAAAAGCGGCTGTTTCTAACTCGGGCCAGCGGTAAAGACAATGCTTATAAAACTCCCGCCAGGCTAGTTCTTGCCGCCAGGTGCGCAGGCTGATCTCAGCCTCTTCACTGCGGCAGTCGGCTTGGCGCTCGACGGTTGCCTGCCAGATCGTCCGAATCCCAATCGTGCCCCAGCGGAGGTGCGGGCTGAGGCTAGAGGTGCCGTCGATGGCCGGAAAATTGCGCGCCTCATCGTACTCCCAGATGCGACTGCTCTCGAGAAAGGCTGCTAGCGTAGCGTGAGCTGCCTGCTCGCCCGCTGGCCAAGGGGTTTGATCGAGGCTCAAGCCCAGATCAGCCAAGCTTGGCAAAGGATCACTGGGGCAAGCAGGGGCATTAAACGGGGCCGGAATCGGGAACGGTGGTAGCTTCCGCTGCACGGCCCAGTTCTTCCAGAAAGGACTGTAGACCGAGTAGAAATTGCCATCGCTTTTGGTGATAACCTCGCCAGGGCCATGCAGGAGCATATCTTGATAGCTGTTGCAGACAATTCCCTGACGCTGAAGCACCTCGGTTATCGCCTGATCGCGCTGGCGGGCGTAGGGTTCAACATCCTCATTCCAGTACACCGACTGAGCCTGAAGCTCTGTGACTAGGGCAGGTAGGACTTGTATCGGATCGCCCGTGCGGATGATGAGGCGGCCACCCCGCTGGGCATAGTGTGTTTGCAGCGCTGCCAGGGCTCGCAATAGATAATCAACCCGCGAGACCGCCGTATCAGGCCGCGCTAAAATCGCCGGATCAAAGACAAAAACAGCCAGAACAGCGGTGTTTTCGGTGGCGGCGGCATGCAAACCCCGATTATCGCTGAGGCGTAAATCGCGCCGGTGCCAAAACAGAGCAGTCATGATTCTGTCCAAAAACGATCAGAAAGATACTTGTCAGCGCTGTCGCAAAGAATCGTCACAATCACACCCCGCTCCAGGCGTTCGGCCACCTTCAAGGCCGCAACAACATTAGCCCCTGCCGAAATGCCCACCATCAAACCTTCTTCACGCGCCAGGCGTTTAACCATCGTCTGGGCGGCTTCGGTCGCCACCTCAACAGTGCGATCGGGCAGGTCAGGGTCATAAATCGCGGGTTTGAGGGCGGTTTCCATGTGCTTTAGCCCTTCGAGGCCATGAAAAGGTGAGTCGGGCTGCATCGAGATCACCTCGATGACAGGGTTGTACTGGTGTAAGCGTCGCCCCACACCCATACAGGTGCCGCTGGTACCCAGGCCAGCAATAAAATGGGTGACTTGGCCTTGGGTTTGCTCATAGATCTCGACGCCGGTGCTGTTGTAGTGGGCCTGCCAGTTAGCCGGGTTGCTGTACTGATCGGGATAGAAATAGATGTCTGGGTTGGCTTGATACAGCTCGCGTGCTTTGATAATCGCGCCATCCGAGCCGAGACCCGGATCGGTGAGGACGAGATCGACACCATAGGCTGTGAGAATCTTTTTGCGTTCTTCGCTGGCGTTGGCAGGTAGAGCAAGCTTAACTTTGTAGCCCTTGGCGGCGCCAATCCAAGCATAGGCAATGCCGGTGTTGCCCGAGGTGGCATCGAGAATGACTTTGCCGGGTACGAGGGCACCACTTTTCTCGCCGGCGGTGATCATGTTCAAAGCGGGTCGATCTTTGACCGAGCCACCGGGGTTGTACCATTCGGCTTTGCCGTAAATTTTGACCGCAGCGGGCAAATGCGCCGTAACACGCCGTAAACGAATGAGGGGTGTCTTACCAACCAGCTCGAGGGGGCTTTCTACAGCGACGTACATCAAGGTTTACGGTTTCGTCATGGTCATTATCAGCGATTTAGGTACACCTGGGATCGGCGGCTGGCTTAACGCTTGTTCACACGATCGCGAGCGGGGCGTGTGGTTTTGTTGCGAAACCCAGCGATATTGGCGGCTGGGGCGAAGTTTTGTAACCCCAGCCCAATAGCGCTCAAAGTGCGGTGATAGCTTGACTTCAGTGATAACACGCTCTTGTTTAATGTCTCTGTTTATTACCTCGCGGTTAGGAATATCCATGTTTAAGCCTTCAAAGTCAGACTGGACTAGCAAAGTTTTCTCCGCTAGCGTTGGTGCCTCTGTCGCCACAGGTTATGCCGCGTTTCGCGGTCAGCCGCCCTACATTTGCCTTTTAGTGATGAGTACCGCTGTCGTGATTACGCTTGTCCTCGAGGAACTCGGCTGGGTCTAGGTAGCACGCTAGATGTGATGCGTTAGCGCTCACTCATTACCTTCGATACGCTTCAGAGCACTATTGCTTTGAAGCTTTTTTATTGGCGCGGTTTTTAGGGTAGCTTCGGAGCTTTTGGTACTGTTTTGGGGCCGATTTTTGCCTCACTCGGGCGCAGATTGAGGATTATCGAGACCTGCAAGCTAGGATCGAACGACAGCGAAGGGACACAAAGTATGCAGCGCTATCTGCGCGTGTTGGGCTTGTTTTGGCAGATCGCGATCGCCGCTGAGCTGGAGTATCGTCTGAATTTTGTCATTGCGACCCTGGGTAGCTTGGGTGGTCTGGCAGGCAGCTTGTTTGGCATATTTTTGTTTTACCGCACGGGCTATCAGTTTGAGGGCTGGCGCTGGGAAGAAGCGCTGATTGTGATGGGTGTATTTACGATCCTGCAAGGCTTTGCGGCAACGTGGCTTAGCCCCAACCTCAGCAAGATTGTCCAGCAGGTGCAGCAAGGAACCCTTGATTTTGTCTTGCTCAAACCCATCAGCAGCCAATTTTGGCTCTCGACCAAGACCCTCTCACCCTGGGGTTTCAGCGACTGCCTTTTTGGTCTGATTGTGATTCTTTATGCTGGGGATCGCCTGGGGCTACCGGCTTGGTCGTACCTGTTAGGGGTGTTGCCGCTGCTGACCGGCATGGCAATTCTCTACAGTATTTGGTTCATGTTGGGGGCGATGAGTGTCTGGTTTGTCAAAATCTATAATGTGACCGAGGTGCTGCGGGGTTTGCTCGAAGCAGGCCGCTACCCGATTAGCGCTTATCCCACGATCTACCGCGTTATTTTTACGTTTATTGTACCGGTTGCCTTTCTAACGACTGTGCCGAGTACAGCGATCCTTGGCACTATGCAATGGTCTTGGCTGCTGGGGTCACTGGCTCTGGCGGTAGCGCTGCTGGTGGTGGCTAATCAGTTTTGGCGCTGGGCTTTACGGTTTTACACGAGTGCGTCGAGTTAGGGCGCCCTCTAGCCTAAACCAATTCAAATTCAACGCCATCAAAGCGTTCATCATCGGCTCCCGTTTCTGGGGTGGCTGACTCGTAGGGTAGATCTAGGGGTGCTGCAGCCGTCGTGATCAGGCCATGTTCGCTGAGGTAGCGCTCGGCTTGGAGGGCGGCGGCACAGCCAGTACCGGCGGCTGTAATGGCTTGGCGATAGAGGTGATCCTGAACGTCACCCGCCGCAAACACACCGGGTATAGACGTGGCAAAGGTTCGCGGATTAGCTTCGAGATAGCCCGCTGCATCGAGGGTCAGTTGCCCCGCAAACAGTTGGGTATTGGGGGTATGGCCGATCGCGAAAAAGAGTCCTTGCACGGCCAGCTTGCGTTCAGCGCCTGTGACGGTATCCTGCAGGTGCAATGCTTGCAATTTCTGGTCATCACCCAGGGCATCGACAACGGCGGTGTTCCAGTGCAGTTGAATCTGCGGGTTTGCCAGGAGTCGTGCTTGCATGGTCTTGCTGGCGCGCAGGTGATCACGCCGCACCAGCACATGCACTCGCTGCGCAAACTTGGTTAAAAACAGGGCCTCTTCGGCGGCCGTATCACCACCACCGACAACCGCCACCTCGCGATCGCGAAATAGAGGCGCGGCCCCATCACAAATCGCACAGGCCGAAATACCTCGATTCCAGTAGGTTGCTTCACTGGGCAAGTTCAACCGCTTGGCCGTCGCGCCGGTTGCCACAATCAGGCTGTGGGCATAGACCGTACGGTTGGTACTGCGCACCTCAAAGGGACGTTGCTGGAGATCGACAGCGATGACATCTTCGGTAATCAATTGACTGCCCCAGCGCAGGGCTTGCCGCCGCAGCTTATCCATCAAGGCTGGGCCTTGAATGCCGTCAGGAAAACCCGGAAAGTTCTCGACATCGGTGGTGGTCATCAGTTGGCCGCCGGGAATACCCCCCGCCTGAAACCCTTCAAATACCAACGGCTGCAGTTGCGCCCGTGCTGCGTACAACGCCGCCGTATAGCCCGCAGGCCCCGAACCGATGATGACAAGATTAGCAACCATGAAAACACCTCTCTACTCTCAGTCTAGTAAGGTGGCGAGGGTGCTCTAGCCAATCCGCAGCAAATTGTTAGCTCGCTTGCTGTCTTGGTGAGTCTTTAGGGAGTGTCATCAAAAGGGGAATAGAGTAGAAGGAGGCAAGTAAAGAGGTA
>CAZAGN010000046.1:0-20379 GCA_964484905.1 uncultured bacterium
ATTCGCAGATTCCCACTACGCTCCTAACCCTATCATTACTTCCGGTGCACTACCTCCAAGAAATCGGCCTGCAACCGGCATCAACTGCCGCACCGGGTCAACGGTTACTAACAGCTCAGTTTATAGTCTGGTGGAGTGGATTCCTATCCCCTCTTTGGGTAGAGCGTCGTAGCACTGCCAAAACCTACGTGTTGCGTAGTGCATCAGATCTTTCGATAGTGCCCTGCATTAAGTTCAGTAATTGCCTCTGCCGCTAGGGCATCTAGCTTACCGTCTGCACTATCGCGCTCGAGCTGCTCATCCCAACGCTGATAATCTGTGTCCAAGAACCACTGCTTGAGTTGCTGAAACTCATGGGCTGACAGCGTAAGGATAGCGGCCTCAATTTGCTCTAGGGTTGACATCAAAAACCAAAGTTTCCAGACTTATTTCCCGATTATGGGCTTTCAGTGAAATCTAATCTGGACTGACTTTGCGTGTTCTGAATCGCTCTTCACACTAGCCCGTGATACTCCTGAATAGAGCGCACGCCGAGCTGCCCTTCTTGCAACGAGCGAATGGCGGCGACAGTGGCCCGAGCCCCAGCCAGGGTTGTAATCAGCGGTATTTTGTAGGTAATCGCGGTACGGCGGATTTCTTGGGCATCTTGCTGTGCTTCATTGCCAGAGGGCGTATTGATAATGAGATGCACCTCTTGGTTTTTGATGACATCAACAATATGAGGCCGGCCTTCATGCACTTTCAGCACCTTTTCAATCTCCAGACCCTGGCTGCGCAGGTAGCGTTGCGTGCCTTCGGTCGACAGGAGCTTGAACCCCAAGCCCAAAAAGTCTTTGGCAATGGCTGTCATGTCGGGTTTGTCGCGATCGCTCACACTCATAAAAATGGTGCCTGTGAGGGGTAATGCTTGGCCGGCACCCAACTGGGCTTTGGCAAATGCCCGGCCAAACTCGGTATCAATGCCCATCACCTCACCAGTCGAGCGCATTTCGGGGCCAAGCAAGGTGTCGCTACCGACAAATTTGTTAAAGGGCAACACCGCCTCTTTGACCGAAATATGGCTGGGGATCACTTCTTCGGTGAAGCCCAACTCTGCGAGGGTTTTGCCACTCATTACCAAAGCCGCAATCCGAGCCAGGGGCACACCAATCGCTTTGCTGACAAAGGGCACCGTCCGCGAAGCCCGTGGATTAGCCTCAAGAATATAGACCTGTTCGCCCTTAACGGCATACTGCACGTTCATCAAGCCGACGACGTTCAGCGCTTTCGCGAGGCGAGTTGTCCAAATGCGGATCGTCTCGAGCACGGTCGGGCTGAGGCTGCGGGTTGGGATGACACAGGCCGAGTCACCGGAGTGAATACCGGCTTGTTCGATGTGCTCCATAATGCCGCCAATGGTCACGGCACCCGTATGGTCGGCGATCGCATCAACATCCACTTCAATCGCATTTTCGAGAAATTGATCGACCAAAATGGGGCGGTCAGGGTCAACCAAAACGGCGGCTTCCATATAGCGTTTGAGGTCGCGATCGGTATAGACAATTTCCATGGCGCGGCCCCCCAAGACGTAGCTGGGGCGCACAACTACCGGATATCCCACCCGTTGGGCAACGCTCAGGGCTTCGGTGTACGAGCGGGCGATGCCGTTGGCCGGCTGGAGAATATCAAGCTCACGCAGGATCGCTTCAAAACGTTCGCGATCTTCGGCAATATCAATCGAATCAGGCGAGGTGCCCCAGATGGGGGTATTGGCATCGGCAAGGGCTTGAGCCAGGTTCAGGGGCGTTTGACCCCCGAACTGCACGATCACGCCCTGGGGTTGTTCCAGGTCAACGAGGTTCTGAACATCTTCAAAGGTGAGTGGCTCAAAGTAGAGGCGATCGCTAGTGTCATAGTCGGTCGAGACGGTTTCGGGGTTGGAGTTGACCATGATCGTTTCAAAACCCGCCTCGGCAAGGGCGAAGGCAGCATGGCAACAGCAATAGTCAAACTCAATCCCTTGGCCAATGCGGTTGGGGCCACCGCCGAGGATCATTGCTTTGGGCTTATTGGTCTCAAAGGTTTCGCTTTCTGTTTCGTAGGTGGAGTATTGATAGGGCGTGAAGGCGGCAAATTCGGCTGCGCAGGTATCGATAGTTTTGTAGGCAGGCAGGATCTGCTCGGCGTGGCGACGGGCTCGCACAGCCAGCTCAGTACTGCCCAAGATATAGCCTAGTTGGCGGTCGCTAAAGCCATAGCGCTTCAGTTCGCGCAGTTCGGCGGCGCTGACATCCTCAAGGCGGCGACCCTGAAGGTCTTGCTCAACTTCAACAATCTCCGAAAATTTATCAATAAACCAGGGGTCAATCAGAGTGAGTTCATGGACCTCCTGGGTTGTCAGACCCGCCAGGAAGGCAGAGCGAATCATCAGCAGGCGGTCGGGGTTGGGGCTGCGCAGGCTGGCGCGGATCGCCTCAAGGCTGGGGAGGGTTTCAGCTTTATGACTACCAAAGCCAGAGCGTCCGGTCTCAAGGGAGCGCAGTGCTTTTTGAAAGGATTCCTGGAAGGTGCGGCCAATGGCCATTGCTTCACCAACAGACTTCATCTGGGTCGTCAAGACTGGGTCAGAGCCCGGAAATTTCTCGAAGGCAAAGCGAGGAATTTTCGTGACGACATAATCAATGGTGGGTTCAAAGCTGGCAGGGGTTTCTTGGGTGATGTCGTTGGTGATTTCGTCGAGGGTATAGCCAACAGCTAGCTTGGCCGCAAATTTCGCGATTGGAAAGCCGGTTGCTTTGGAAGCGAGCGCTGACGATCGCGAGACACGCGGGTTCATCTCGATGATGCGGACATCACCATTGGCGGGGTTGACGGCAAACTGGACGTTCGAGCCGCCGGTTTCGACACCAATTTCGCGCATGATCGCGATCGCATAGTCTCGCAGGCGCTGATACTCTTTATCGGTGAGGGTTTGCGCCGGAGCAACCGTAATCGAATCGCCGGTATGGACCCCCATCGGGTCGATGTTTTCAATCGAGCAGATAATAACGACGTTATCCGCCAGATCGCGCATCACCTCCAGCTCAAACTCCTTCCAGCCAATCACCGACTCTTCAACAAGGATCTGAGAGACCGGACTGGCATCCAGACCGGTGGTGGCAATGTGCTCAAACTCTTCTTGGTTGTAGGCAACACCACCCCCCGTTCCGCCCAGGGTAAAGGCAGGCCGAATAATCAGCGGAAAGCCAATTTCCTTCGCGATCGTTTTGGCTTCACTGAGGGTGGTGGCGAGGCCCGACTCTGGCACGACGAGGCCAATCGACTGCATTGCTTCTTTGAACTTAAGGCGATCTTCGGCTTTTTGGATAGCGGGTAGCTTGGCGCCAATCAACTCCACACCGTACTGATCAAGCACGCCTGATTCGGCAAGGACAACAGCAACGTTCAGGGCTGTTTGACCACCCATCGTTGGCAGCAGGGCATCGGGGCGCTCCCGTTCGATGACCTTGGCAACAAACTCTGGCGTCACCGGCTCGATATAGACCCGATCTGCTGTCGCCGGGTCTGTCATGATTGTTGCTGGGTTGGAGTTGACCAAGACAACCTCAAACCCCTCTTCCCGCAGGGCTTTGCAGGCTTGCGTTCCCGAATAGTCAAATTCGCACGCTTGACCAATCACAATCGGGCCAGCGCCCAACAAGAGAATCTTGCGAATATCGGTACGGCGGGGCATAGCCTTTCCAGAACGAAGCTACACCATTTTAGGGGTCATCCTGGACGATCTCGGTTGCGGCTGCGAGATCGTGTTAGGAACTCGCCACATGCTTGTTAGGGGGGACGGGGGTGAATTCTGAATGCTGTATTTGACCCTAAACCCAAGCCCTGGGTCTTGCCGCCAAAGACGTGAGACAGACCAGGCAACGTTTCCTCGCCGCCGACAGCAGCCACGTTCTGGCCACTGTACCAAGAGATCTAGTATTTTCTTTGAGGCGAGGGTTGAGCCATGGTCGGAACCATCTTGTCAGAGCGCGTCACACGCTCGGATGCGGTGTTGAAGTGGAAGCTCTCGATAGCATTGCGAGATAACGCAGCCTTAGAACTATCAATCCTCAACAGGGACTCTTGATACCCCTGAAGCGTCAATCCTGAGTCGGTGCAACTACTCTTGGTAGCAGCACCGAGAGAGATGCACTATAGATTTCGCAACTTACGTAAAATCACTGAGGTATTGCGCTGCCAGACTGTTATGATGCCCAGACAGCTATTTTGCTAGCACAGGTTAGCAATACACGCTGATGGCAGTCTGGACTTAAGCGTGTTAAGAATAGTTACGTAATGACAATAAATTCTCAGAAACTAGGTGGAATCGTCACAGAGTTAATCATGGGCAAAAATCATGTGCTAGAGCAGTATCTGTTGGACAGCGGCATTGTTGATGGCGCTCAGTTGTCCCTGGCGAAGAAATTCCAGCAGCGGCAGCAGGGCCCTCTGCTCATGATTTTGTTGCAGCTCGAGTTTATTAGTGCCGAGCAACTGTCGTGGCTTTGGGATTGGGAAGCCAAGCTTCTCGCCCCGCCGGCAGCGACGATTTAACCCAAACCCAATAGGTTCGGTTCTTTAGCTAGGTGCTCAATCAGCCAGATGCTATCCCTTACAGACTTAGATGAGTTGTTGGAGGCAAGTTCGATGCTGCTGCGCCGCGATCGCGACTTCATCTCGCTCAGCCAAGACCTTTTGCGCCCGGTAGCAGGCATACCACTGCTGCGCAAGCGCTTCCGGATCCGTCGGTAACTCGGCGAGTGCCAGCCCCGACAAGCCATACTGTTGCAGCACCTGCATAACTTTGGGGTCGTAACTCAGGCCCCACAGGGGTGTACCGACCGCCGCCGCCCGAATCACTGCATGCAGCCGCATCGCGATCGCGAACTGAACTCCAGCCAACGCCTGCATCGGCGCCTCGGTCAGCCATTCAGCCTCCGCCGGTAAAACCCGCGCCAGCACCTCCTGATCCCGCGCCTGAAACGGCAATGCCGCCACCGCTGCGCCACTCAGCGCCTGCAACCGAAGTAGCGCCGCTGTGATCACTGCTTCGCGTTGGGGGGTCAGGTCGGGGTGAGGTCGAAGATTGACTGCGATAATCTCGGCTCGTGTTGACTGCGGCATGGTGGGCATGGCCCAGACCGGATCGGGGGCACAGGTATGGGCGACCTGCCACTGATCTAAGAGTGCTGCCGAAGCCCGATCTCGCACCGTCACAGTCGTACAGCCCTGTAAACACCTGCGTGTCAGCTGCTGACACCAGCGACGATCTAGGGGACCCAGCCCCTGCGCCCACGCAATCGTCTTCAGGCCGCAGCGCTGTGCCCATAGCATCAACGCCCCGTAGTACAGTGGTGAGCGCCAACTGGTGCGATCTTGCATGAGGCTACCGCCACCCCAAACAAAGCCAACCGACTGCACCAAAGCCGCCCGAATTGCTCGCCAATCCCAGCGGCTGATCGCCGTAACGCCATGGGTCTGGGTGGTCGCCTTGGGGTCGCCAGACAATACCAGCGGCGTCAGCTCTGGCGGCAAAGCCTCAAGTAAACACGCTAGTAACGCCTCATCACCGGCATTACCGTAACCGTAATAGCCGACGATGACGACTTGGGGCATGGTTAAGTGTCAGTGGTCGACGGTTCTGGGGGTACTGGCTCGGGTGTAACCGGTTGGCTAACAGCTGGTTGATGATTGGCGGCTCGATTCACAGTCGCGGGCCGAGGCGTAAGACGCTTTGCGGCCATCGCTTGCTGAAAGCGCTGCTGATAATCTAAAAAAGACTGGTGCCATTCGCGGAAACGGCGGTCGCCGTCGCGCACTAACATTTGACGATACTGTTCAGAATTCATGGTTATGACACAGAAACAAGACTGGGTGATACTAGCGCCGAGCGACTGGTGTGCAGCCAAATAAGCTGGGCGAGGCGTTTTGGTAGCTCGGGGCGAGGCACAATGGCATCAATCAGACCATGCTCAAGCAAATACTCGGCGGTCTGAAAGCCCTCGGGCAATTTTTGGCCAATGGTTTGCTCGATCACACGACCACCCGCAAAGCCAACCAGCGCACCAGGCTCAGCGACGATAATATCGCCTAGCATCGCAAAGCTGGCTGTGACACCGCCATAGGTAGGATTCGTCAACACCGAAATAAAGAGATGACCGTGATTACGGAAGCGCTCCAAAGCGGCTGCGGTTTTCGCCATTTGCATCAGGCTAAAGATCCCTTCGTGCATCCGCGCCCCACCCGAAGCGGCACAGATAATGAGGGGCAGGTGTGCCTGGGTTGCCGTTTCAATCAAGCGGGTCAGCTTTTCACCGACCACCGAGCCCATACTGCCGCCCATAAAGGCAAAATCCATACAGCCCAAGGCAACTTGTAACGGCTGCCCACAGACAACGCTAGCGCCTTGAAGACTGCCGATGCCTGTCAGCACCGCATCAGGCAGCTGGGTTTTCTCGCGGGAGGCTTTGAGGCGATCACTGTAGGGTTTTTGATCTTCAAATTTGAGCGGATCTTGAGCAATCAGACCCTCATCCAGCTCTTGCCAGGTACCCGCCGCAATTAGGGTTGCAATGCGCTCGCGAGCCGTATAGCGGTTGTGATAGCCACAACTGGGACAGACATCAGCATTGAGCTTGAGATCTTTGGTGTAGGTGAGGGCACCACAGGCGGAGCATTTTTGCCACAGCCCATCGGCAATTTCGCGCTCTTGCCGCTCTTTACTGATGGGCGCACCCTTGCGTCGATCAGCAAACCAGTCGAATAACGACATACGCACCCGCAAAACTACCTGCTTTTTACCTTAGCGCAAAGAGATCGTTCGTTAGATCACGTCAACTTAGGTCTAGATTCGTTACAATAGTTAACATGTTGATAACGATTGCAACAGTTATTGGGCTAGCCTACTGGGCGCTGCGGCTGATGGAAGATGCCGTGCAGCGTCAGGAGTTCTCGCGGATGTTGGCGGGAATGTTGGTCTTGGGTGCGGCTGGTGGCGTGTTCACCGTTTATCTATTGATGGGCGACTATCTAGACTATCTTCAGCGGGGCCGCGATTTGAGTGCGCTAGCTGGCTGGTAGTCGCTCTAGCATCAAGATCAGACGCATTTCGGTAGCTTCGGTGGCACGTCCGCAGACTTTAGCCCAAGTTCGGATTACACAGCAGTCGTGGCAGACGGGCGAGATTATTGGCGAAGTGCAGGCCAATAACTGGGTATGGCAGTTTCGCTGGCAGTTTCGGCGCGGGCAGTTGCATCTCGAGCCCACGGTCGGTAGAGCCTTGATTCGTGAACCGCTGAGCCGTTTTTTGGAGGCCCAAGACTATCAGCTTGAGCCGGGTGGTGACTATTCTTTTTTAATTCGGAGTGTTTTCTAGTTCGGTGCCGGGCCTGATTTATACCAGACGCAGTGCCTGCGTTCGCGCCTATTTGCCTGTTGTTCTGGATATTGCTAATGCTCTGGCTAATCTCGTTGCTGGCGCCTGCCTACGCGCAACCGACCTTTATCTACCCGCCAGCCCATCACACGACGAGTGCGGCCTCAATCTTTTTTATTGGTACGGCACCCGCCGCCGTGACCGTTAATGGTGAACCGATTCATCAGAGTCCTAACGGTCATTTTGCCCCCAGCTTCCCGCTTGAGCTGGGGCTGAATACGTTTACGTTTGCCAGTGGTGGCGCAACGGTACAACGCACCGTGACGCGGGTGGAGCCGCTGCAATCTTTGCCTCGCGATCGGGCGCTGATTGTAGAGGTCAACCCCAGTCAAGATACTTGGCTGCAGCCTGACGAGCCCCTGTGCTTTACGGTGCTCGGCACACCCCAGGCAGTAGTCAATCTCCAGCTCTGGCAACAGCGCTTTGTGATGCCCGAAGTACCCGTGATTACGCTGCCCGCAGCGGCGAGTGATCTGCTGGCCGGTGTTGATCAGCCCGTTACCCTCGCCCAACCGGGTCGTTACCATCTTTGTGTCAGTCTGCCCGAGCTGTACCGAGGCCAAGAGACAACCGCCAGGATTGACCTTACTTGGAACGCACAGACGATCCGTAGTGAGGCAGCGACGGTGCGGGTTCTGCCCAGTCAGCCCCTCCAGGTGGCAGTAACAACTCAGGATTTCAGTGTGAGCCGGACTGGCCCCAGCAGTGACTACAGCCGCCTCTCCCCTTGGCCAGAAGGGGTACGCTCAGCAATTACGGGCTTGCAGAATGGTTGGTTCCGCACCGCCAGCGATCAGTGGATTATTGCTGCTGCCATTATTGAGGTGGTAGATACGCCACCCTTTAGCCCCATTCGCAATGTTTCGGTCAGCACCGACGGTGAGTGGACGGTGTTGCGGCTGCCCCTTACAGAGCGCTTGCCCTATCAGGTGCAACAGGAACCGGGCCGGCTGATGCTAGATATTGACCACGCCAGTATCCAGACAGATTTTTTGCAGCTTGATATGGGTAACCCGCTGGTACGCACACTAACTTGGTCACAGCTCACACCCGATCGGGCGCGTTATGTGTTCCACCTCGAAACTGAGTATGTCTGGGGCTATGAAGCCGACTATGACGGTACGACCTTGGTGTTGCGTCTGCGCCAGCAACCGCAGATTAATCGCGATCGCCCCCTTGAGGGGCTGGTGATCGCCCTCGATCCGGGGCATGGTGGCCCCGAAGATAGTGGGGCGTTGGGGCCCAATGGCTTGCCGGAAAAAGATTTGGTGTTGTTACTCTACGAACGCCTACGGCCACGCCTTGAGGCGGCGGGGGCGGTTGTACACACCACTCGCGATCGCGACCTTGATGTGCCCCTGTTAGCGCGAGCCGAAATCCAGCGCCGCCTCAAGCCACACCTGTTTCTGAGCTTGCATTACAACGCCCTGCCCGACGCCGGCACCCCCGAAACAACCAGCGGCATTGGGATGTTTTGGTATCACCCCCACAGCCGCCCGCTAGCCCAAGCCCTGCAAACAGCCCTCCCCCGCGAACTCAATCAAGCCAGCTACGGTGAATTTTTCGCCAGCTTCTTTGTTATTCGTGAAACCTACAGTCCGGCAGTCTTGCTAGAGCTGGGCTTTATGATTAATCCCGCCGAGTTTGAGCAGATTAGCCAAACCTCACACCAGCAGGCTACCGCCGTTGCCATCACCGAAACTCTAGAGCGCTATCTCTTGTCACTTTAGATTTAGATAGCAATTCAGGATATAGTAATAGTTCACGAAAAATGTGTTGGCTAATGAGACAGGAACGATTAAATATATCATTTTTTACTGTCCTGCGACGGATTCCTAGGCAGTTTTCAGCCGCAATAAGGCCGCACTGAGATGAATCTGAGGCACTTTGACCGTAGCCTGGAACCCTTATCAACGTTCGGATACGGCAGGCGTTGGTTACACTAAGTGCAGTCGGTTCCTCGATGCCACAGAGGTAGTTTCGCGTGCTGTACCTAGCTGAAGTCGATAAACCCATGATGGGTAATGCTTCCCTGATCCCCCTTGCTAAGCAGCAACCGGATCAAAGCTGGGCATCGGTAACTGAAGAAGCGATTACAACCCCTGATGCCAATCGTTTTGGTAAAGGGGTACTAGTGCTGGCTGATATCGCCAACCGTCAAACCCGTAATATCCGAGAAGCAAGCCGCGAACTGATTGGCATTTTGCAATCCCTCGGGCGGCGTCTCCAAGAAAATAAAGGTGGCCTCGAAGAAATTGAGACCTGGCGCCAATCACTGCAATTTCAGGCGACGGCTCTTAATGATCGCGCCCTTGAGCTGGATGAGCGTGAAGATAATGTTGCCGAGCTAGAGAGCCGCTACAAGCAGTACCAAGAGGAGATGGCAGCCTTTGCGGATCGTCAAGCCGAAGTGGATCGTATGGCGCAGCAGCTGGCCGACGAAAAACAGAGTATTGGCCGTACTCGCACTGAGCTTAATGAGCGTGATCAGGCCCTTGCAGAGCAACAAGCCGCTGTAGCCGAGCTGCAGAACCAGCTGCAGCAGCAATTGGCCGAGGTACAGCAATCAAGCCTCAGTGCCGCCGATGCCCAACGCTTGCAAGAGACTCTCAATGCATTCTGGCAAACGTTAGATCATCACCCAACGGCAATGCACAGCGTGATCGATACTGTGCAACACCAACTTGATCAGCGCCTGAGCGAAACTGCCCAGCAACTAGAGCAGCTACAAGGTGAGCGGCAGCACCTAGAGCAACAACAGCAGGAGGCAGAACAGGTTCGTAACGAGTGGCATCAGCATTATGCAGACTGGACTCAGTCGCGATCGGCCATTCTCGACTTACAGCGCCAGGTTCACGCGGCGGCAGGTTATGCCCAAAGCCTCGAAGAGCAGGTCAAAGCCTTGGGGGCGCTTAGTGGCCCCTGTGATGCCATTAGCCAGAGTGTCTGGGATTTAATTAACGGTCATGATGTGCTTGTGGCTGAAGCTGGCGCCGGTGCAGCACCAGCAGTTTCCCCCGACCAATTAGCGGCCGAGATTGCCAACCAACGTCGCAACTACGAAGAGAACACGCGTCTTATTCAGGCTCAGGTCAGTGAGTTAGACCAGCATTACACCAACATTGCCGCCCTCGAAACCAAGCTTGCTAGCGCAAACGATAACGACAAGTTTGACATCGAAATGGATCTTGACTACGCCCGTGAGGCCGCCAAGCTCCTGCAAGAGTCCCTCGCCCCGCAACAAGAAAACGCGATCAAAATTGAAGCGGCCCTCAAGCAGCAAGAAGCGATGCTCGCCCAACTGCAGGGAGCTGGCCCAGCCGCCACCACTATCAGTCTGGCCCCAATTCTGGGCGGCCTCAAAGCCCTTGCCGATCAGCAGCAAGCCCTAAGTCAGAACTGGCTCAATCAGATTCAAAGCTTGCGGGAGACCGTTAGTACAAAGCAGGCCGAGCTAGACCAACGCTTTGCCGACAGTGACCGGCAGCAGCAGCAGCTCCAGACCGACTTTACGGCCATTACTGACCGTCTGCGGGGCGTTGCTGAAGCTTGGGGTAAAGTTTGCAGTCGCCTCGAAGAGCTTCAGGCCAATCAGCACCACTACGGTACCTTGCGCCAGCAGATTGATCCCCTGCGCGAGGCGTTCAATCAGGGCGACACCAGCAAGCGTCAACATCTCGAAACATTGCAGTCAGTAGTTCAGGCTGCGATTGCCTAGGTGTGTAATCCAGCTCAATCACGGAGGCTGTTACGTCAGTTTCACGTGTTGTTTTGGTTTCACTGAGGGAGTGCTTCATTCTTTGGTCATGGCAATACCCCGATGCTGCTTCAGCTCAACAATAAAGCTCTGAAGCAAGTGGTGTGCTTCGGCGTCGAGTAGCAAGATATAGTCATTCAGAATAAGTGTGAGACATTCATCGGGGAACTGGAATTGCCCCGAACTCAAGTTCCGCTGGGGCATGGGGGACTAAAACTGTCTCATCCTTAAGGGGAGCGACCATAACGACAGGGATATGAGTTGTGGCTTAGACCCGCGAGCTTGTTTCTAAGGTGCCGTTTGCACTTGGCCTTGGCCAGCAATAACGGGATAATTGGCCTGAAATACCAAGGACTCCCGGCCCTCCGCCGGAAACTCAACCGTCACCTGATGAAAACCAGGACTGAGGCGGAGCCCACTCAGGCGTAGGGTCAAACTTTCTGGGGTTTGCACTAGCTCAGAAACGACAATCTGACTCGGATTAAGGGCAACAGCGGTGGCACCAGCCACGAGCGAGCGTCCTGCCGCTGAAATGTCTTCGCCATCGAGAATCACACGCGGATTTTGCCAATCCCAGGGCAGATTTGACCAGCTATAGCCACTGATATCGAGCGTGAGGGTGATAAATGCGTTGGTATCAGAGAGGCGGGTGCCTGGGGGCGGCTCAAAACGGAGTTCCTGGGCTTCTAGTTCTGGTGCCCCGAGCACCGCTATACCCAGGGCTAAGAGCACTGCCCACATTACCGCCGTCCACAGAGATACGCCAGCGAACCCACTAGGGGCAGTCCCAAGGTTACTTTGGGCCAACCACTGCCACGTTCTTGGGTATCATCCCAAGCAACGAGTGGCAAGAGGAGGTTTAACAATGCAAAATCAAGGGTCATCACATTAACAAATCGATCATTCAGCCAGAGCTCACCATAGCTAGCCCAGTCGGCGGCTGTGGCTGCCAATACTCCTTGGGCGAGGGTATAGACCAAGAAGCCTGCTAACCCTAGGGCGAGCCAGCGCGATTCCCAGAGCTTGAGCCCCCAAGATGGGGCTACCTCGGACTTGGTCGGCTGAGGTTCCCGCCAGAGGAGATAGGGCAGGAGCGCGAAGGCACCCAGAAACAATGACCCCAAAACAAAGGGCCAGGCCGGTCGCGATCGACGATGCCCCTCGGGCAGCAAGAAACAGGCATAGATCAGCGGCAGCAGTCCCATGCTGTTAAACACCGCCACCAGCAGTGGGTTGATGCCCTCAAACTGCATTTGAATCAGGGGCATAAGCAACGCTGATTCGCCGCCCGGCGCGAAAATAAAGGCATAGCCAACGAAGGCCAGCCAAAGACCAAGGATAAACCAACGGCGCGGAGTCATTGCCGCACGTAATGTCATTACCATTTAACGTAGCTCCGGACTGAGATTATTACGGGGTTGAGGGGGCGTGAGCCGCCAAGGCTCGATAAACGTTTCGACAGGCTCACCGGCAAGCGCCATTTCCATAAACTGCCGCCAAATGCCAGCCACCATGCCGCCCCCTGTGGTGCCCCAGGCCATGGGGCTATTGTCATCATTACCAATCCAGACAGCGGCTGAAAGCTGAGGCACGTAACCGACAAACCAGGCATCACGGAAATCAGAGGTTGTGCCGGTCTTGCCGGCCACCGGACGACCATCGCTCATGAGGGCTGCTGTACCCGTACCACTGGTCGTGACGCCAACCAGGATTTGGTTTAAGTGCGCGACTGCCCAAGGGTCGAGGGTTCGTTCTAGGTCGGGCTCGGCTGAGCGCAGTACCCGGCCCCGACGATCAACCACCTGCATAATCAGGGTTGGCTCTACGCGCAGGCCACCATTGGCAAAGGCGGCATAGGAAGCTGCCATTTCTAGCGGTGTCAGATCAGCCGCCCCTAAAGAAAGGGCAAGGTTGGGTTCAAGGTCGGTGACAATACCCGCCGCATGGGCAGCATCAATGACATTACGAATACCAACATCGTCTGCCATTTTGACGGTTGTGACGTTGCGTGAAAGCTCAAGCGATTGACGAAATGAAATTGCGCCCATAAAGCTGCCGTCGTAATTACGAGGGCTGTAGCCACCCCGACCATCAGGGTAGGTAATTGGCGTATCTTCGAGAATGCTATCGGGCCAATAGCGACCACTCGCCAAGGCAGCGTAGTAGACATAGGGCTTGAAGGCTGAGCCGGGTTGACGGTGGGCCTGGGTTGCCCGATTAAATTGTCCTCGCTCCGCGTTTAGGCCACCGACAAGTACGCGGATAAAGCCCGTGCGGGGGTCAACGGCCGCAATTGCCATTTGGTCGGCATTGACGTTGGCTAGGGCACCGATAGTACTGTCGGCAATCTCTTGGGCGCGGCGCTGGAGATCAAGATCGATAGTGGTTTGGACGCGCAAACCGGCCTTGAGGAGGGCATCGCGGCCAAATTCTTCAACCAGCTCGGCTTCAATAGCATCGGTAATGGCAGGGGCATTGGACTGGAAGGAGGTAATGCGCCCCAGAGTTAGTTCTTCATTGCGGGCAGCTTCGGCTTCGGCTTCGCTCACCCAACCCAGCTCCACTAAACGTTGCAAAACAACCCGTTGGCGGCGTTGAGCTCCTTCAAGGTTGCGGAAAGGACTAAGGGCTTCGGGTGCTTGAAGCATCCCTGCCAACATGGCTGCTTCCGCCAGACTGAGCTGATCTGCGGATTTGCTGAAATAACTTTCGGCGGCCGTTTGAATGCCGTAGAGATTATGTCCCCAATAAACTTGATTGAGGTACATCTCCAGAATTTCGTCTTTGGTGAAGACTTGCTCGAGGCGAACCGCCAGCACGACTTCAGCGACTTTTCGACTGATAGCTTGTTCGGGTGTTAGGAACAAGTTTTTGATGAGCTGCATGGTCAGGGTGGAGCCACCCCCAGCCGAACCGAGGCCACCTTCAAACACCCCCAGAGCCGCCCGAGTGATCCGCACTGGGTTGATGCCCATGTGGGAGTAAAAATGGCTATCCTCAATGCCCAGGACTGCGAGCTTGAGGTAGGGCGAAATCCCATCGAGGGGAACGACTTCACGGTTGGCTTCACCGTGAATAAACGCGATCGGGCGCCCCTGAATATCAAGAATTTCGGTGGTTTGTGTGGGCACATATCCACGCAGACTGTAGATATCCGGGAGGTCACGGAAGCTAATGGCTAGACCCACTAAAGTACCAGCGGCGGCTGTTACACCCAGCACGGCCGTGCCCAGCAAAAGATTGCTGAGGTGCCGCCACGGGGAGGTCTGGTGCCGACGCGGGGGGACGTAGCGGGGGGGATTAGCGCTGGTCATTCGCGATCGGCTCCTATGCTCACCTTATATTGGCACCGCCCCTGGCGAAAACAAAGCGGCGAGGGCGCAGATTCGGATCACCTGCTATAGGCGACCTACGGTTAGTCAGAGACCATTAGGTACGGATTTAGGTATGATCTGGACAGCGAAAGGGAGTAGCTAGTCACTCTGGAATCGACATACTGGCTCGATAACGGCCCGGTTCCTGAGGCAGCCTTAAAACTACGTGGTGCTGAGATGGGTACTGCCTAGTTTTTAGACTGTTAGCGAGACTTTCACTGAGTTCACGGTGGCGTGATCTCGGTGGGTCTTGCGCCTTTCCGTAGCACGCCATGATGGTTTGTTCTGCATCGAGGCGTTGGCTATGGAAGCGGGATTTGTTGCGAGTTTGGTGTTAGTGACGGTCGCTGAATTTGGTGACAAGACGTTTTGTGCGGCGCTCGTGCTGGCCATGCGCTATCCCCGGCGCTGGGTTTTTCTGGGGGCTTGGTCAGCTTTGGTTTGTATGAGTGTGTTGGCTGTCGTGATCGGGCAGCTTCTTTTTACGGTGGTACCTCTGTTGTGGATTCGTCTGCTGTCGGCGGCGCTGTTTGCCCTCTTTGGCGGCCAGCAACTGTGGCAGGCTTGGCGGGCTCACCAAGAAGACGAGATGGCCGAAGCCTGTGAAGCGCTTGATAACGCGGGCTTGGCAGGGGCAAAACCGCGCTGGCAGATAGTACGCGATACCTTTACCCTCATTGCCGTTTCGGAGTTAGGTGATAAAACCCAGCTAGCCACAGCCTCACTGGCGGCTATTCATCCACCCCTAAGTGTGTTCTTTGGCAGTAGTTTTGGCTTTGCGCTGATGATTGGTGCGGGGGTGCTCGGCGGGCGCTTCTTGTCGGCCCACATACCAGAGCGACTGGTTGAGTGGCTGAGTGGCGCCCTGTTTTTAGGTTTTGCTGCCTTGACCCTCTGGCAGGCACTTACGCCAGGAACTTGATCTGAGGTGCTGCAATGTCGGGTGCTGGTTGGGTGTGTGGGCAGCTAAGCTCACCGCACCCGTCAGGGATCCGTTTAGGATGGAGACTAAGGAACCTGGCGGGAGTAGCAGTGGGTAAAAACTTTTTGACGCAAACCCGAAAAAAAGTCGTCCGTGCCGTGAAAGAGACGGTGAGCCCGGAGCAGATTGTGATTCTCTCGAGTGGCGAAATCGAAAAAATGCGGCGTGTGGGCCGGATGGCTGCCGATTTACTGGTTTACCTTGAGCCGTTTGTGCAGCCTGGTACCTCCACCCAAGAGATTAATGATCTGGCCGAGCAATGGACTCAGGCCCATGGTGCGGTCAGTGCGCCTTTGGGCTATCACGGCTTTCCGCGCTCGATCTGCACAAGTGTTAATCATGTAGTCTGCCATGGCATTCCTAGTGTTAAGCACATCCTTAAAGCTGGCGACATCATTAATGTTGATGTGACCCTTATCTTCGATGGTTACTACGGCGATACGTCCAAGACCTTCTTTGTTGGTGAGCCCTCAGCCAAGGCGCGTCGTTTGGTCGAAGTGACTGAAAAGTGTTTGCACCTGGGGATCGAGACCGTCAAACCCGGTAGCACCATCGGTGATATTGGGGCGGCAATCCAAGCCTATGCCGAGGCGGAGGGCTATGGTGTGGTGCGGGATTTTGTCGGCCATGGCATTCACCGCGTCTTTCATACTGCGCCGCAAGTGCCTCACTATGGCCAAGCCGGTGATGGCCCGAAGCTGCGCCCTGGTATGACCTTTACGATCGAGCCGATGATCAATGAAGGCACCTGGGTCACGCGGGTGTTGCCGGATAAATGGACGGCGGTGACAGCGGATCGCAAGCTATCCGCTCAGTTTGAGCACACAATCCTGGTTACGGCGGATGGTGTCGAAATTCTTACCTTACCTACGCCGGCTCTATGACGATCGCGATTTTGTTGCCCCTCATCCCTTTGGGTGTGCTGCTCTCGACCAAGGGGCTGATGTTTCTGCTGCTCTCGGCCTACGGCGGCGCGATGTGGACATTTTTGAGTGGTGCCCCCCGGGTATTCACGATTTTGGTACCCAACCTCGATGAGGCCAAGCCCCTCTACGAGAAGCTGCTGCAACTGCCCGAAGCTGAGCTGCCCCTGCATTATTACTATGGCTACGAGCAAAGCCTTGGCAGTTTTGATACGGGCTATCTGGCTGGTGATTTGGCGATGAACTCCCGCCGTTCAACCGCCATTGCCGATACACCGGGGCTCTGGTATCAACTCTCGGATACGACCCAGCTGCACATCATGGTTGGTGAAGCCAAAGAGCGGGGTAGCTATCCGCGCCATGTCAGCTTCGAGCGCGAAGGGGTGAAAGCGATCCTCAAGCATATTCAAAAGCTAGGCAGTGTCCCTTACACTGTGCGCGGCGAAAAGCCCTTTGTCTTTTGGGTACGCAACCCTGATGGCAAAGTGATTGAATTTGCCGAGGCGCAGGACTAGCGATGGCCGCGCTGACTGCAACCTGGGTTCAGAAGCTGATTACCCTTAAGTCGCGATCGCGAGGCTTTCATCTGATTACCGACGAACTGGTGCAGCAACTACCGGAGCTGTCTCAGTTTGCGGTAGGACTGGCGCATATTTTTATTCAGCACACCTCCGCGAGTCTGTGTATCAACGAAAATGCTGATCCTGATGTGCGACTGGATATCGATACCTACTTCGAGCAACAGGTACCGCGTATGGCCTCCTATCGCCACAGCAACGAAGGCCCCGACGATATGCCTGCCCACATCAAGGCAGTGCTTCTGGGCAGCTCGGTAACAGTGCCGCTGCGAGAGGGACACTTTGCTCTTGGTACGTGGCAGGGCATTTATCTCGGTGAACACCGCGATCAAGGGGGTACACGGCGCTTGGTGGTGACCCTCAACGGCCAAACTCGCGCCTGACCCGTTCGTCTAAGGACTGCCCAGCAATAACAGCGCTGTCAACGAGCCAGTGTTCCAAAGGCTATGCAATAGGATTGGTGCAAGCAGGTTACGGCTGCGGCTGTAGATAATGCCCAAAATGACTCCTAACACGGTCAACGGGATAAAGTCCGATAGGTTGAGGTGAACGGCGGCAAAGGCAACGGCACTAATCGCGATCGCGACCCCTGTAGACATATAGCGACTGAGGGAGGCCAAGAGAAAACCTCGAAAGAGAAATTCCTCAAACACCGGTGCCATCACCGACACCACCACTAAAAAGAGTGCTTGCGTAAGCCAGCCCCGACTTTCAAGAATCAGTGGCAAAATCGGGTTGCCGCCACCCGCATTGGGTAGAATCTGCTGCGCCACATTCGCCGCAATCACAACTAACGGCAGTGCCGCCAAATAGCCGCCCAAGGCCCACAATAACCAGCCATCAAACAACCGCCAGCGCCAGGGCGGCGTATCGCTATGGGTCAGCCGCAGCACAATTAACGTTCCGGCCACAGCCCCCAAGCCATAGTTCAGGGCGATACTCCAAGCCCGCTGAACCGGACTCAGCTCGGCCACTGTCAGCCCCAAGCCACTGGCAAATAGGGGTGGTATCCACTCACCAATGAGAATAAACAGCAAAAACCAGTAGGTCATTACCTCCTGAATAACCGGCCACTCCCAACTCACCGACCAGCCTTCGCCCCAGAGGGGTCGCTTCTTCCACCAAGCCCGACCCACATAGACCAACACAACCCCAATGCCCAGGAGAATGCCGACTAGGGGCAGCGTCGTAATCAGGGTCAGGCGAATCAGGGCTTGAATGGCTGCCCGTTCTTGTTGACTGTTAAGGTTTTCGAGGGTGTCGGTACGCTGTTGCAAACGGTACAGGCGCTGCAGGGCAACGCCTTCAAACCAGCCCTCAAAGGTTTCTTGAATGCGCAGATCCGCATCAGGCAAAATCGCTAAAAAAGCCGGATCCCAGAGGCCGAGCAGCGTGCGTGCCACCGGCACATTACGCTCAGCTTGCACCTGCTGCCACTGGGCTTGCGCTGCATCAATCTGTTCACCGTAGGCCAGCAAAATCCCTAGCCGCAGCCGCAGGGCATCCAGCTCTTGTTGCCACTCCACTGGCGGACGATCGCTCGCGGCAATCCGGGTTTGCCAGGCTTGGGCCGCTGTCTCATAGCGTCGGATGGCGGGTGGTAGCGGGTTCTCGCCAACGACGAGCTGCGCCAGATTGGTATATTCGGGATCATCGAGCAGTCGTGCTGCCTGCAAAGCAAAGTTGGTTTGAAATAAATCGAGACGCGTTTGGGGCGATGCCTGAAACCAACTGGTGGTGAGGGCGAGTGCCATCACCCCGATCGCGAGCAGAGATAGCAGACTAGTCAGAACTCGGCGCATAGCACTGGCAAACGATATCCACTCAGAATACGCGCTCTCGTACCCTGAGACACAAGGCTGATAAAACCCACCTAGCGTTGCAAACGGCGGTCAAATTGCTCGAGCTCACTGGCTTGCTGCTCTAACAGATCTGTCTCGGTGGTGTAAATGGTACGGTCGCGATCGACAATCTCTTTGCCCGCAAAGGTCTCGGCAAAGGCCAGCTTCCGCTCGAGGTCGGCATTGGGCTTGCTCAAGATCGCGCCATAATTTTGCCGCTGGCGGTTACGTCCTTCAACGCCCAGATTGCGCTTTTTGAGCGTAAACCAGCGCAGCGTCGGCACTGCCAAGAACAATGCAGCATAGGCCAAGAGTACGGTCACACCAAAATTGATCAGACCCACACCAACACCTAGCTCTGCGGCCAATACTGGCGCATTGGGGGCCACAATCAGCCATAGCAGTAGGTTCACTACGCCCAAGACACCCGTCATCGCTAGCTGACCACTACTAGCCCGACTAAAACGCCAGAGATTTTCACGTAAGAAACCAGGCAGGCTTTCGCGGCGGCGCTTGGCTGCCACCACTTGCAACTCCGGAAAACGGTAGACAATATCACCCTCAGGACTGACCTCTGGCATGCCATTAAACTTCAATAACACCGGCAAGATGTAATCCTGGTAGTCGAGTTCATGGGCTTGCACCTGCGATAGGTAAGGCAGCACTTGCTCGCCGGTCACAACACCACCCTGATTACTGATCAGTTGACCAATCAAACAGTACTGCTCTTGCTCGAGTTCGGCATTCGGATCGCCATCGCCAAACAGAAACGAGTAGACCGCCTCCAAAAAGTTATACTCCGACTTCTCGGACACAACCGGTCGGCGAGGCGAGCGATAGCCAATAAATGGGTTACCCACCCAGATATTTGGCATAAACAAGAAGCCGCCACCGCCCCGTCGCCGTGAGCCCCCGTTGTTGTTGTCTTTATTGGCAGCGGACTGAATGATGGTGATGGCAATGAGCGCCAGAACAATCGAGACAATTAGCAGAATCCCGAAAGAGATTCGTAGCAAGTACAAAAAGCCGCCCCAGAGCTTCTGACGAAAGGCAGCTCCTTTGCGGCGCTGCTCTTTCTGTCGCAACGTACTGCGAAAATTCTTTTTAAAGCTGTAGGCGATTTCACCGCTGTCGGCTACCTGAAGATGCCCATCGGCTGCCTGAGCTAATTGCATCAGCTCTTGACGAGCCTGTGGAATCGCTAAACCGGTCTGCGCCGCAACGTCACCCACAGTGACTCGCCATTGCAAGCGATCTACGGCATCCATTACGAGCGTTTGGGAAGTTGCAGCCACAGTTACCTCGTCAGTTCGCCCATCTCCGATCATAGCCTAGGCTTCAGAGGCCGCCCTGCTGGCCACCACAGCACAACTGCACCGCACGTTGATGACACAGCCAGCTAAGTTAGAAAGTACCTGTACTATGGCAACACTTCACTAGGGCAACACTTCAGCCATTAGCCTCTGTCTAG
>CAZAGN010000047.1:0-5746 GCA_964484905.1 uncultured bacterium
CACGCGTAAAAGTCGATGGTGTGCAGATTCTGTTGATGGTGTGAGGTTTTGCCTAAGCTGAGATAGGGCTGAGGCGCATACTAGCTGGAAGTCATCAGAGGCGGGGTAGCGGCCTCACCCAGCCAGCCGACTGTGCCGAGAATGGTCGCGAGGTTGAGATTGGCCTCTAGGAGGCAGGCATGACCGCTGGCCGGGAGGGGGTAGATTGTTGCCGCTGGTAATTGCTGGGCTAGTCGGCGGGCTTCGGCGGCGGAGGGCAGTAAGCGATCGCGATCGCTAGCCAAAATCAGTGTGGGGCAATTGAGGGTTTGCAAATCTAAGTTGGGGAATTGGCGCAGCAGCTTCACACGGGTGCAGGCAGTGGCTTTATCGACGGTGCTCACGGCGGCTTGGAAACGCTGCCAGTTGCTGGGGCTGATGCGATCGCGATTGGCGAGAACACGCAAACTTTCGGGAGAGCTTTGCTTCCAGAGGCCATCGGGCAGCAGAGGTAATGCTTGGCTGATCAAACTAAGCCAGCTAAGCCGCGCAAAGGAGCTGGCGGGATTAACCAGAATTAACCCCAGTGGTAAACGATTGAGCGCTGCGAGGAGCGCGAGACAGCCACCAAAGGACTCGCCACAGAGATAAAACGGCTTTTGGGCGGGTAATTGCCGCAGCACCCACTCAACAAGTTCAGCCCAGGTTTCGACGCGGGGTAGTCTCAGCGCCAAAATCTCGTAATAGGGCGCAAGCACCTCGGCTTGGCGATTAAAGAGTTCGCCAGTGCCATCCATGCCAGGTAGGTAGACCCACAGGGGCTTGGAGCTGGGTTCAGACACGCGCTACCTCGGCTTGAATTTGGGCTTGAATTTGGGTCGCGATGGTCTCTGACCGACCTTTGGCGATCGCGATCGGCTGGTCAGTAGTGCTGGGGTAGTACGGCGGCAAAACGACGACCTCAAGCTGCCGATAAACCACGATTGGGTGGGCGGCATCCCCCTGAAACAGAGGCTCATCGGGGACAAACCAGCGCAGCATACTCAACGGTAGCGCCGGTGCCAGCCACTCATCACGCACGCGCAAGGCCACCGGCACAATCGGTATTCCCGGTGTTTGCTGGGCCAAGTGTACAAAACCCCGCTGAAAGGTACCCACTTCATGGGCCAGGCCAGGCTTGAGCATTGGGGCTGCACCCTCGGGAAAGATCCCCACAGCTTGCTGTTGCTGCCAGTAGGTTTGCACCTGAGCCACAAAGGGTCGGTAGCGCTCAAGGGGCAGACATTCCAAGGAATCAACAATCTGCGCCAGCACCGGCATCCGTACCATGTAGGCATGACAGGCAAAGTGGATCGTCCGGCCCAAGGCGAGCATTAACACCAAGGGATCAATGTAGCTGCGGTGATTGCTCACCACCAGAATCGCGCCCTCGGGCAAGCGCTCTGGATGGCTGACGTGCCACTGGGTCTGGGAAAGGGCGAGCAGCAATTGCGACAATGACACGGGCGAGAGCGAGGCAGACATACGTTCTGAGGAGCACCTTTGTCAGCCTAGCACTGGCACCTAGGGCGTTGAGGTTCAAGACTTTTGGGGCTGTCACTGACGGTCACTTGGGTACTGGCCCTACAGGATGCTGTGATCGTGATCGTGGCTAAAGGCAGCGGGGCTTTGATCGGATTCTAGGCGGCCATCCACTAAATTGACGATGCGATCGGCGACATCCAGAATACGGTTGTCGTGGGTCACCATCAAAATTGTGCAACCCCGCTCACGGGCCAGGTGCTGCATAATCGTGACGACTTCGCGCCCAGATTCCCGATCAAGGGCGGCGGTTGGCTCGTCAGCCAAGATGAGGGTGGGTTCGTTAACTAGGGCTCTCGCGATCGCGACCCGCTGCTTTTGCCCACCTGAGAGCGCTTTGGGTTTGTAATCGACCCGCTCACCCAGACCGAGCTGCGTTAACATCTGCACCGCTTTAGCTCGCTTTTGGGCTTGGGCATGGAGTTCCACAGCCATCTGGACATTTTGAGCCGCACTGAGCGACAAGAACAGGTTGTGCGCCTGAAAAATAAAGCCAATTTGGCGACGAATGGCCACCATCTGTCGCGATCGCATCCCCACTAACTCTTGCCCCATCACTTGCAAGCTGCCCGAATCTGCCGAACGAAGGGCACCAATGAGCGTCAGCAAGGTAGTTTTGCCGGAGCCGGAGGGGCCCGTCAAAATCACAATCTGCCCTTTAGGCAGACTGAGGTTGATGTCATACAGCACCTGCTTGCGCAGCTCACCCTGACCAAAAAAGTAATTTAAGCTCTGTACCGTGACAACAGGCGTCTCGGTAGCAGTTTTCGGTAGAGCAGCCTGAATCATAAACGGGCAACCAACGATCTGCCTTACTCTGCCACAGAGCTACTGATTTTGACCTGCCCAATAAGGTGTATCGGCTACGCCTGAACTGCGTTTATTGACTCGTGTTCATAACTATGGCCAACCGCCTCGCCAACAAAATGGGGAAACTTTTGGCCAGGAAGCTCTGCGAACAAAACTTTCTACGAATGGACACAACTGGACTCGAACCAGTGACCCCCACGATGTCAACGTGGTGCTCTAACCAACTGAGCTATGCGTCCGGGATATTGAAGTTATCATATTACCTTTGGGCCGAGCAAGGGGTACACGCACGATAAGCTAGAGACATTCTTTTTCTCGCGACCATGGCACGCTTTGCGCTCACCACCCCCCTTTATTACGTCAACGGTCTGCCCCATGTGGGTAGCGCCTACACGACGATGGTTGCCGATGCGATCGCGAGATTTCACCGTCTTGTGGGTGATGAGGTTCTGTTGATTACGGGCACTGACGAGCACGGCCAAAAAATTCAGCGCACCGCCGAAGCCAACGCGATGCCGCCCCAGCAGCACTGTGATCAAGTGGCCGCCGAGTTTGACCGTCTCTGGCAGCTTCTCAGCATCAGCTATGACCGCTTTAGTCGTACGACCAACCCGCGCCATCTCGCGATCGTCAAAGACTTTTTTCAGCGCGTCTGGGATAACGGCGATATCTACGAAGGGCAGCAGCAGGGCTGGTACTGTGTGGGCTGCGAGACCTTCTACGACGAAACCGAACTGCTCGAAGGCCACGTTTGTGCCACCCACCTCAAACCCTGCGAATGGCGCGATGAACCCAACTACTTCTTCCGCCTCTCGCGCTATCAAGCCGCCCTCGAAGCCCACTATGCCGCTCAAGTTGACTTTATTCAGCCCGACTTCCGCCGCAACGAAGTCCTCAACTTTGTTCAGCAGGGGCTTAAGGATTTCTCGATTTCGCGTGCCAATGTCACCTGGGGCATTCCCCTGCCCAATGACCCTAGCCAAACCCTCTATGTCTGGTTTGATGCCCTGCTAGGCTATGTCACCGCCCTGCTAGAACCTGAGGCTGAAGCTAGCCTCGACAATGCCCTCGCCACCTGGTGGCCGATCCATACCCACCTCATTGGCAAAGATATTCTCCGCTTTCATGCTGTTTATTGGCCTGCGATGTTGATGTCGGCTGGGTTGCCCCTGCCCCAACGGGTATTTGGCCATGGTTTTTTGACCAAAGACGGCCAAAAGATGGGCAAGAGTCTGGGTAATGTTCTCGATCCGTTTGATTTGGCAGAGCGTTACGGTGCTGATGCCGTGCGCTATTACTTCCTCAAAGAAATTGAGCTGGGACGTGATGGCGACTTCAATGAGGGCCGCTTTGTGCAGATTGTGAATGCCGATCTCGCCAATGATTTGGGCAATTTGCTGAACCGCACCCTGAATATGCTCAAAAAATATTGTGGTTATGTTGTGCCCCAGGTCGAAATTGCCGCCGATCATCCCTTGCGATCGCGAGCTGAGACCCTGCCTGATACGGTTGCCAGTGCCTATCAAAGCTTGCGGATTAGTGAGGCAGCCAGCGCGATCCTCGGCCTTGTCCAAGCCGGTAATCGCTATCTGGATGTCGCCGCCCCCTGGACAGCCTACAAAAACGGTGACCAAGCCACTGTCGAAACCGCTCTGTACGCCGTCTTAGAATCGGTACGGCTGGCGGCTGTGCTCCTCTCGCCGATTACCCCCAGCCTCAGTGAACGTGTGCTTAGCCAACTGGGCTATACTACCGAAGCTCTAAATTGGACACTGACACAGTGGGGACGTTTGCCAGCCGGTGCCCTCTCGCAGCCACCGCAGCCTGTTTTTCCCCGCCTTGAATTAGCCACCGTCTAGCCCCCAGGACTTACCCGCTGCCCTTTTCAAGTAATTCAAGGCATACTAAGGAGTGAGCTTTGCTCTCTTTAATATCTTTGCTTTTCTTTAATGTTTAACAAACGAATTCAAGGTACTCATGTATGGTCGGCAACGATTATGATGCTGGACGTTCGCAGCATCCGCTTAATCAATCTTTTGATCGAAGTCGAGGCCGTGTCGCGATTTTTATCGATGGTTCCAACCTCTTTTACGCGGCATTGCAACTCAGTGTCGAAATTGATTACACCAAACTGCTGCACAGTCTAACAGGAAGCTCACGGTTATTGCGGGCCTTTTTCTATACAGGTGTTGATCGCACCAACGAAAAACAGCAGGGCTTTCTGCTTTGGATGCGCCGCAACGGCTACCGTGTCATCGCCAAAGACTTGGTTCAGCTACCCGACGGCTCGAAAAAAGCAAACCTTGATGTTGAAATTGCCGTCGATATGATCACCCTTGTGCGCTCCTATGACACAGGAATTTTGGTCAGTGGTGATGGTGATTTGGCCTACGCCGTCAACGTCGTCAGCTATATGGGGGCACGGGTTGAGGTTGTCAGTCTGCGGGCGATGACGAGCGATCAGTTAATCAATGTCGCTGATCGCTATATCGATCTCGATCACATCAAAGACGACATTCGCAAATCGCCGCGCTCACCGATTATTTATCCGCACCACCATCACGATCACCACGACGAAGAAGACGAGGGCTAAGACTGAACCGGCACTAAGTGACAAAACGCTTGCATCAGCTCCCAAATCACGCCTTTTTGATCACCCAGGCTATGGTCACTCTCAACGCTGCGCAGCTCAACCCAGGGCCGACTGGCGGCATAGGTACTGCTCACCTCAAGGGGGACAACCGCATCACCCCGACCGTGAATGATCAGTGTGGGTACCGGTCGCTGCAACTGTCGCTCATCAAGACTCAGAGCATCGCGCCAAAAGTCATAATTCAAGTTCAGTTCACAGCCCTGAACGTAGTGAAAAAAGGGCCGACTTTCTACCTGGGCCCAGGTTGCTAGGGCGGCGGCCCCCAGAGATTGCCCCATCGTTTGCACGAACTGAAAAGCGGGCGCTAGTAAAATCAGGCGCTCGACCTGTCGCGATCGTTGGGCTGCCCAGGCCGCCGTCAGACCTCCCAAACTTGAGCCAATCACCGTTGCCGGTTGATCACCCACAGCAGCCAGCGTTTGCTCGACTTGTCGTGAGATTGTCAACGACTCAAATCCACCAACATTAAAATCCAAACACTCGAGGGTCAGCCCCAACGCTTGCATCTGTTCTGTCAGGTAGACCCCCTTAGAGGAAGTCGGGCCAGAGGCAAACCCGTGGAGATACAAGTAGCGCATACGCATCCTTCAAGAAGTGGAACCAGACAAGCAACAGGAGTGTACTGGCTAAGACGCGATTCCTGGGCACAGCTTTGATTGTCAGTTGTGCTGGCGATGTGACGACCTGTGGCTCAGAGGGTGTGATTGACCCTCATGTCCCATG
>CAZAGN010000047.1:5846-17285 GCA_964484905.1 uncultured bacterium
CTGGCGATGTGACGACCTGTGGCTCAGAGGGTGTGATTGACCCTCATGTCCCATGACTACAGCCATTCAAAATAAGTATGAGACATTCCTCGGGGTACTTAAATTGCTACCTACATAAGCTCCTCCAAGGTATGGGAGACTAAGACTGTTTCATCCTTAGTGCGAACAACGATAAAAGCTCACAGCCGAAGCCAAGAGCCCCCAGCCGATTGCTCGCCAGCATTGCCCACCGACTCGTCACCCTTCATCGAAACCTTCACCGATACTCAGCTCACGCTAGAGTCTCGGCCGTCAAACCCACAAGCTGTTCACTCAACGCCCACAGCTTGGCAGCCTTGGCATCATCGCTATCATCCAGCTCTTGGACAAACGCCGAGCGTCCCGCTTTTTGGCGATTACCCCAGCTCCAATGCACCCCCGATTGCTGAAACTCCGGATCAGCGACGACCTGAGCGACCCGCTCACCCGCCAAAGCAGGCGAGACATAGCCTTTGGTTACATTTTTCTGGAACCAGGGGAAGATGGTGCGGAAGGCTTTGAAGTGATTCCGAAATAGGGGTGTATCGGCCACACAACCCGGATATAACGAGCTAAAGACAATGCCAGTGCCGTCGTAATAGCGGCGATGCAGTTCCCGCGTAATCAACATATTGCAGAGTTTACTATCTTTATAGGCCTTACCAGCCTTAAACTCTTTGCCATTGATCATGCTGATCGGGTCTTGGAAACCAGCTGCTAAGCCTTCGAGGTTGCCCAAATCCGGTGGGGCGGGGAAGGGAATCTTACCGCCTAGCTCTTTACGGTTCGCCGTTACGGTACCGAGGATAATCAGACGCTTATTGGGCTCGGGTGAGGCCTTGAGATCATCGAGCAGCAGCAGCGATAGTAAAAAGTGACCCAGGTGATTCGTTGCGACACACAGCTCATAGCCATCAGCGCTGCGTTGGGGTTCTTTGGCAAGGGGCAAGTACACCGCCGCATTGCACACCAGGGAGGTGAGTTGCCGCCCAGTCGCCCGAAAGGCATCAACAAACTGGCGCACACTAGCGAGCGATGCCAAATCTAGGTGCAGGATCTGTCGCCGCTCGGGGGCAATGCCCACATCTTGGGCGGCCTGCTCGGCTTTTTCGAGATTGCGGCAGGCCATAACGACAAACCAGCCCTGATCGGCGAGCGCCTTGGCTGCATAAAGACCGATGCCGGAGGATGCGCCGGTAATAATTGCTGTGTGCATCGTGCTCATCTATCTACCTGCTTATGCAGGATCGCACAGCTCGTTAGCCAGATTCAGCTGCCGAAACAATCCTTAAGCAGGTTGACACCCTTCTTCGAGTCTTGTCTGTGTATAGGGCCATCTCATCTGGGTGTGGCCTAGTCCCGGCCTGGGGTCTCTGTCTCGCCGCCAAAACTCGTAAGCTGGAGACGGACAGGGAGCAGCTATGCAACGGTTTACTAGGCTCACAACTCAACGCATGCAGCAATATTCACAGCATTATTTGGAACGCTATCTAGCGGCATTGGCATTAATGTCACTTGTCGGACTACCACTCACCAGTTGTGCCGATACACCGTGGGGCGAGCAACTGAGCCGTGCGGTTGCACCGCCTGAAGCAGTAACGTCTGAAGCAGAAGATGCCACTGCCGAGCCATCAGTCGATCCATTAGTAACAGCACCCCCAGCCGCAGACCCTGTGCCGGCTGATGCCGTCTTAAACGACATTTTGCCTGAGTTGGGTGAGCCTTTGCCTGCGGTAGATGCTGATGATCCGATCGCGATCTTGGTCGCTGCCGGGGTTCTAGAGGAAGCCGTCAGTCCGGGAAGTATTCGCCGCAGTGAGTTTGCTCGCTGGCTGGTGCAAAGCCATAGCATTGCCTTTGCTGCTGAACCCAGTCGCCAGCTATTGCTCGATCGCGAGGCCACTCCCTACTTTCTCGATGTGCCCGAAGATCATCCTGATTTTCGCTATATCCAAGCCCTCACCCATGCCGGTTATGTAGAGATACCCGCAGAGCGGTTGTTTCAGCCTGATTTGCTCTTGACCCGAGCCCTGTTAATTGACTGGAAAGTGCAACTGGATTGGGATGGGCGTTTACCCAGTGGGCGTGATGTGGCGGAAACCTGGAATTTTCTCGATGCTGCCCAAATCCCGACCTTTGCCCAAGCTGCGGTTGCTGCCGATTTTGAGCAGCCCCAACTGATTCGGCGCGTGTTTGGGGCTGATCTGAGGCGTTTTGAGCCCCAAGCGCCGGTGAGTCGGATGGAAGCCGCAACAGCTTTGCTGGTGTGGGGACTGGATAATCAGCCATTACTGGCTGAGGCTGCCCCGCCGATCACAGCACCTGCTGATAGTACTGAAGCCGAGGAATCTAGAAATACGACTGAATCTGACCAAGAGCCTGAACGGGTGCCAGAGTTGACGGATGGCGATTTGCCCAATGACACCGAACGCGAGCCTGAGGCCGTCAGTACACCGCCTGCATCTGACGAAGCATTGCCTGAGGCAGCACGTAATGAACCCGCACTGCCCCCTGCCGAAGGTGGTTTTATCACGCCACGGGATTGATTAACCTAGCCTTAACCACAGTACTGATCCTTTCGCGTTACTGTGCAAAGGAATCACTACTGTACGAATTCAGTAGGATTTTGTGCGCTTGTCGTTGATTGTTTGAACGCGGCAGGTGTTTGCACTCTCTGTCAGTATCTGTTGTTAAGTGTTTGTTGGAGCGCTTTTATGCAAGCCAATGCCCCCGCCGCTAGTGTTCTTGAAGTCAAGGGCGTCGACGTTTATTACGGCTCGTTCCGCGCTGTCTCGGGCGTTTCGATGCAAGTGCCCCAGCAAAAAGTAACTGCATTTATTGGCCCCTCGGGCTGTGGCAAGAGCACGTTGCTACGTTGCTTTAACCGGATGAATGACCTGGTACCGGGTGCCCGTGTTGAAGGTCAGATTCTTTACAAGGGCTCGAACCTCTACGGTGATGATGTTGATGCGGTGGTTGTTCGCCGCAAAATTGGCATGGTGTTTCAAAAGCCCAACCCCTTCCCGAAATCTATTTTTGATAACGTTGCCTTTGGCCCGCGTGTCAACGGCTTTAAGGGTAACAAGGTAGAGCTGGCCGAGTTGGTTGAGCAGTCCCTCCGTCAGGCCGCCCTCTGGGATGAGGTCAAAGATAAGCTGCTGCAAAGCGGTCAAGCGCTCTCGGGTGGTCAGCAGCAGCGTTTGTGTATTGCCCGGGCGATCGCGATGTCGCCGGATGTGGTGCTGATGGATGAGCCTTGCTCGGCCCTTGACCCGATTTCGACCCGCCGTATTGAAGAGCTGATTGAAGAGCTGAAGCAGAAGTATACGATTGTCATCGTTACCCACAATATGCAGCAGGCGGCTCGGGTTTCCGATGTGACGGCGTTCTTTAATGCGGAAGTTAACGATAAAGGGGCGCGGGCAGGCCGTCTGGTGGAGTTGGATCGCACCGAATTGATCTTCAATAATCCGAAGCAGCCCGAAACCAAGGAATATGTGAGCGGCCACTTTGGTTAAGTAGCAGCAAGCGGTCTAAGCCAGAAGTTCTTGGCCAAACCCACCAAATTTCCACAAAGCAAAATTATGTCTGGGCGTATGCTCAGGCTTTTTTTTCGGGTGATCTGAACGGCGTAGTAAAGCTCGAATCGGCTAACCCAAGATGAAAGGTGCGCCGAGAAGCATGCACTTGCTGGGCGCTCTGGAGTAGGTCAGATACTAGCTGATGGGACTTTCAGGTGGGGTCGTTTTGAGGTAAGCGACATACAGGCTTGCGGCGAGGAGGCAAAGGGTGATGAGGGCGAGTAAACCACCCCAAAACCAATAGGGCAGCAAAAGTTGGTCTGCCATTTGGCCGGTATCGGAGAGCATGCGATTGCCACCGATAACGGCATATTCGGTAAAGAGGTAGTCGATTTGGTGGTAGGCGCTGATACAGGCTTGGACGCCCAAGAGGGAAACACTAAAGCGAGCGAGCCATTCGGGCGCTTTGCTGGCCAGGGTAATAATCACGGCCGCCCAGGCACTGACCACGCCCCAAGCAAAGGGGGTACGCAGCCAAATAAACGACAGCAACAGCGAACCTGCCAAGACACCCAGTGCTAGCTTGGGTCGCCACCGACCGCAAAGAATCAGCCCAGCGCCAAAGATGGCAGGCCCCAGGGGGCCACCGGCTGAAACGAGGGCGCGCCCGAGGTTGCCGCCCCAGAGATTATTGGTGGTAAAGACGGCCACACCACCGTTGGGATACAGCCGAAGTTCGCGGAAGTTGCCACCGAGAAGCATGGCGGTCAGGCCGTGCCCCATTTCATGAAACCAAACAGCCAACCAGGAGAAGGGCGCGAGCAGAATGTTGCCCCAATAAAACTGCCAGAGGATGACGGTTACAACCGCAGAAAGGAGGATGTAGCCCAAGCCCTTACGCATGATGCCTCATGATGCTGCCAGCAGCTTAGCGTACTCAGGCGCTGGTCTTGTTGAGGAGGCTGAGCCATTTGGTCGGCACAACAATGTCGTGAAACGGGCGATTGGCTGAGGGGGCTGGGCAGTCCGGTTTGGGTGCCATAGAACGGCGTTCCCAGAGGCGTTGGAGGTGAGGGATGGCGTCGGGCCACAGGTCTTGGGCAAAGGCGGGTGTAAAGCTAAGCCGGGGCTCCCCTCGCGATCGCCAGGCTTGCAACACATAGTCAACCGAGGCCGCTTTGTAGCGACCTTGGTACAGGGCTTCGAGGAGGGCAGCCCACAACCAAGGCTCCGGCCAAATGCGCCAGCGTTCAGCCCAGGCAGCCGGTGTATCGTGCCCGACATCAAAGTGATAGTAGGCAAGGAACATGGCTATTGTCATTGGCCTCAGTGGTCATACGGAAATATTACTGCTAGGTTATCTGATGTGTGAGACATTGATGCACGCTTTGTCGATAACCTGGGCGAATGATAAAACAGCGCATTGCCAATCAAACAAATCAATCAAGTAAATATACGTAGGTTCTATTCTTCGGAACCCCTGGATGGGGTTTGAGGCCCAGCGATCGCCTCAGTCGCCGAGACGATCGCGACCGCCAGCCACCACAGCATCTGCACCTGCGGCCGATACCAGACCGTATCGACCAGTCCGTGGGCGGCCATCCCCACGATCGCGACCAAGGCCGCCAATACCCACACTTGCCGCCGCTTCTGCCAGCCTGTCCAAGCAATCAGGCCTAGGAGAATTGCGAAGACACCCGCGCCAATAATGCCTGTTTCGAGGGTCAGCTCTAGCGGTACGGAGTAGGCCCCCAGGGCATTAAAGTTCGGGCGTTGATAGAGGGGATAGATGCGATTAAAGACAGCGTTACCGGGGCCGATGCCGAGCCAGAAGAAGTCACCGATCATCGTCAGCACCGTCAGCCAAACCGTAATGCGAAAGTTGTTGCTGCTGTCGGCCCGCCAGCTAAAGATGCTGAGTAGACGCCGCCGTACTGTACTTGAGCTGGCAACACCCAGCCCGATCGCGATTGCGACCCCAGCGACCAAGGCTGGCAAGAGCCAGCGCCGATAGCGGGGCAAGCCACTGACAATTAAGAGCACCGCCGCCAAAACCATTGCCGCCACACCCACGAGGCCACCGCGACTGTAGGTATAAATCAAACAGGCAAAATTCATGGCGGTAATCACAGCCGCCAGCAGTTTACGCGGCAAACCGGGCCACGTCCAGACGGCGGCACAGCCCAGGGGCAACATCGGAATTAAATAGCCCGCCAAGAGATTGGGGTTGCCCAGATAGCTGTAGGCCCGTGAAATACCCGCGAGGGCAGACTCCGGATCGGTCCACGTCGCCAGCTCGGCGGCACCATACAGATGCTGGCGAATGCCCAGCATACTGACGACCAAGCTCCCTAACAGCACAACCGTAACAAGCACGGTACGGTACTGGGTTCGCCGACAGAGTTGGTGCAAAACGCCATACCCTGCCAGGTAGAGCGTCACCTTGATCAAGCCATCGAGAGCCGCTCTTGGCAGGGGTGAGGCTGCCGTTGCCACGGCCGCAACCCCCCAGTAGGCCAGCACCCACCCGAAAACGGGCGTCCAGGCCAAAGAGCGCGTCAAGCTATGCCCCGCCAAAAGCAGCAGGGCCACAGCAAGCCACAACCCCAAAATGCGGGTGTTGGCTTGGGTACCCCAGGCGAAAAAGAGCACCATAATGACCAACTCGGCCTGGGGTAAGTGCGTGACGACTTGGCTGCTTGTCCCCCAGCGCCCCAGCAAAGCCCGCCCTTGCCCGAGTAACGATCCCTGCCACCAACCCATCCAGATCGGCTGTTGTGCTGCTGTGCTCACGTCGGTGCTACTAATACTGTTCAGCAGCTTAGCGCTTGGGTGGTATGGGAGTGAGCGCTAGGTTGGCGCTACTTTCAGACGTCTTCTGTGCTTTTGAGACGGCCCGCGTTGGCATCTGTTGACGTTCGGGCGCAGAAGCGCAACCGCCCAACGCCTGCACGCTACAATCAAGCAGCCTTTCAAGCCCGCCATTATGACACGCCTGCTTCCCGAATCGCCTGCACTCTTGGTTTTGGCTGATGGTTCGGCCTACTGCGGTTGGTCGTTTGGGGCCACGGGTACGGCGGTTGGTGAGGTGGTGTTCAACACAGGCATGACGGGCTATCAAGAAGTCGTCACCGACCCCAGCTATCACGGCCAGATTGTCACCTTTACCTGTCCCGAACTGGGTAATGTCGGTGTCAATCCCCTCGATGCCGAATCTGCCCAGCCTCAAGTCCGTGGCGTTATTGCCCGCAATGTCTCGCGGCTGACCAGTTCGTGGCGGGCGACCCAGAGCCTGCCGGATTATCTTCAGGCGCACACCATTCTCGCGATCGCTGGCCTCGATACCCGCGCCCTCACCCGCAAGCTGCGCAGTGAAGGGGCGATGAATGGCGCGATCTCGACGACAATTCTCGAACCGCAAGACCTTTTGGCCGTCGTGCAGGCGGCACCTTCGATGCAAGGTCAAAATCTGGCCGAAGTTGTCAGCACAGCTCAGCCCTACGAGTGGATTGAGCCGACCCCTGATGCGTGGCAGTACGGCCAAGCCCAAGCAACCGAGACGCGCTTTACCGTGGTTGCCCTTGATTTTGGCGTTAAGCGCAACATTCTGCGCCGCCTGGCTAGCTATGGCTGCCGCATTATCGTGTTGCCTGCCACAGCTACCCCCGCCGAGATTCTCAGCCATAGCCCTGATGGCATTTTCTTGTCGAATGGCCCCGGTGACCCGGCGGCGGTCGAGGTCGCGATCGCGACCACCCGTGAACTACTCGGCCTTGGCAAGCCGATGTTTGGCATTTGTCTGGGGCACCAGATTCTTGGCCTTGCTCTCAATAACGACACCTTCAAACTCAAGTTTGGCCATCGTGGCCTCAACCAACCCTGCGGTCTCGACGGTCATGTCGAAATTACGAGCCAGAACCATGGTTTCGCGATCGCTGCCAGCAGCCTTGCCAATCATCCTGATGTCACAATCACCCACCTCAATCTGAATGATCAAACCGTCGCGGGTTTGCGCCACAAAAGCCTGCCGATTTTCTCGGTGCAGTATCACCCGGAAGCCAGCCCTGGTCCCCATGATGCCGACTATCTCTTCAAAACCTTTGTCGATTCGATGGCAAGGTAATCAAGCTGCTCAATGATTCATGGTAACTAACGTCCTGTAATGCCTCACAGGACGTTTGAGCAGTGAGATAAACCAAGCTGGGCTAAGTGTGAGGCAGGGGGTGCAGCGAGTAGTAGGTATGACAGAGGGTATCGCTCACTGGTTAGGTTGACTGAGCAGGGTCGAGGCATAGCGGCTGAAGTGTGTTGAGCCCCCATACCCTTCAACTTTCCTGCTGCTTGGATCGCCGCTTGGGTTATGCGGCATCATGCTGTTTGCCCCGGGCCACCCCAACTAAGGAGCCTTGAGTATTACTGCCTAGCGGTCTAGGAAAATCGGCTTCATAATAGAGTTATGTCGATACTGGAGTGATTATGGTTGCTGTTGCAGCTGCGCCGAAGCTCACCGTCCAAACCGAAACGATCGCGACCCACACGATCGCGATGCGTTCCCTCGACTGGGATCGCCACCGCTTCGACATCGAGTTTGAGATCAAAAACGGCACCACCTACAACTCCTTTCTAATCCAGGGCGATAAAGTCGCGCTGATTGATACATCTCATGGCAAGTTCCGTGAGCTTTACCTCGCCACCCTCACGGGTCTGATTGACCCCAGTCGCATTGATTATCTAGTTGTCAGTCATACAGAGCCCGATCACAGCGGTCTCATTCGCGATTTACTGGCCCTAGCCCCCCAAATCACCATCGTGGCGACCAAGGTGGCGATACAGTTCCTTGAGAACTTGGTGCATACCCCCTTCGCCGCCAAAATTGTCAAAAGCGGCGATCAACTCGATCTCGGTCAGGGGCATAGCTTGGAATTTGTCTCCGCGCCCAACCTGCACTGGCCAGATACCATGCTCACCTACGATCACGCCACGGGGGTGCTGTACACCTGTGATGTTTTTGGGGCGCACTACTGCGACGACTGCCTCTACGACGACTATCCCGAGCTGCTGCTGGCCGACTACAAACTGTATTACGACTGCCTCATGGGGCCCAATGCCCGTTCGGTGCTCGGTGCCCTCAAACGCATGGATAGCCTGCCCACCATCGAGCAAATTGCCACAGGCCATGGCCCCCTGCTCAAGCACAGCATTCCCGATTGGCTGGATAAGTACCGCCGCTGGAGCGAACACAACGCCAAATCGGAGAAAGTCGTCGCCATCTTCTACGAAGCAGACTACGGCGAGGCGGATCGTTTAGCCAACGCGATCGCGATGGGGATCGACAAAACAGGCGTAGCGGTGGAGCTGGTTGATTTGGCCCATGTTGATGCCTCGGAAGTGCGGGAATGGAGTTTGCAAGCTGATGCCGTTGTGATTGGCATGCCGTGCCAGTCGGGGCTACACGCGGCTCATACCAAGGCGATGGTCGATACAATTTTGGCCGCCATGCACCCGAAACAAACCTTTGGTCTTTTTGAGTCGGCGGGTCATGACGATCGCTCGATTTATCTGCTGCGCAATGGCCTGCAAGAAGCGGGAGCTCGGGAAGCCTTTCCGCCCATTGTGATTAAAGATGATGTGACCACTGCCACCGACCAGCTGTGCTCTGAAGCGGGTACCGATATGGGCCAGTGGCTGACCCGCGATAAGAGCATCAAGCAAATGAAGTCGCTCGATGGCGATCTCGATAAAGCCCTCGGACGGATTAGCGGTGGTTTGTATATCATCACAGCCCAAAAAGACGAAGCCGCCTCAGCGATGTTGGCTTCTTGGGTGATGCAAGCCAGCAGTGAGCCGCCTGGGATCTCGATTGCCGTTGCCAAAGATCGGGCGATTGAATCGCTGATGCGAGTGGGCGATCGCTTTGTCTTAAATGTGCTCGAAGAGGGCAATCATTTGGGCCTCATGAAGCACTTCCTCAAGCGTTTTGCGCCGGGGGCGGATCGCTTTGAAGGTGTCAAAACCCAACCTGCGAGCAATGGTGCACCAATTTTGGCCGAAGCGCTGGCTTATTTGGAATGTACGGTCATCAGCCGCCTTGAAACTGCTGATCACTGGGTGGTGTACAGCACCGTTGATGTCGGTCGGGTTGCGAAGGCCGATGCCCGCACGGCTGTGCATCACCGTAAGGTAGGCAATCACTACTAAAGCGCACGGCACAACATAGCTACCTGAAGTCGCTTGGTTAGGCAGCGCTGATGTACTGCTTAATTGCCTCGGCGAGGGCTTGGGCTGATTCTGGTGTGTTGGCGCGACCACAACTGAGGCGAATTGCGCCCCAAGCCGTTTCGGGGTCATAGCCCAAGGCTGTCAGTACGGGGCTCGCTGTGAGAGTGCCGCTGCTACAGGCCGAGCCAGAGCTAATGGCGAAGCCGTGTTGGGAAAGGTGTTGCACCAGACGATTGCCCACATAACCCCGCACAACGTAGCTCAAGTGATGCGGCAGGCGCTGGTCGAGGTTCGTTTCGCCCGTCAGTTCTAACGCGGCACCCTCAGCAAGAGAGGCTGCGAGGGTCTGTTGCAGCCTGCGGACATGCTGCTGATCGGTGGTCAGGTTTGTGTGGGCGCGGACTGCGGCGGCACCAAAGCCAGCAATCATGGCAACAGCTTGGGTACCAGCGCGTAAGCCCGCTTCTTGAGAGCCGCCCACAACCTGCGGTGCCAGGGGCACACGACTGTAGAGAGCGCCGACACCCTGGGGGCCATAGAGTTTGTGACTAGCGCAGGACAGTAAATCTACCCCGGCTAAGGCGGGCTCCTTTAGGTTTAGGGCTAAGCGGCCCACGGTCTGCACAGCATCAGTGTGAAACAGCACCCCCACCGAATGACAGTAAGCCGACAAGCTCGCAATATCTTGTACGGTGCCGATTTCGCTTTGGCCATGAATGATTGAAACCAACACGGTATTGGTTTGGATCGCGGCTTTGAGATCGGCTAGCTGAACGTAGCCTGCACGATTTACAGGTACCTGGGTGACGTGCCAGCCCTGTTTTTGTAGGTATGTGGCTGCTTGGCGGACGGCGGCATGTTCGACTGCCGAGATCACCAAATGCTGCGGCATGGCATGGCAACCTGCGACACCCAAGATCGCCAGATTGGCTGCTTCTGTGCCACCACTGGTAAAGATCAGTTGCTCGGGTATCGCACCAATCAACTCAGCAACCTGCAGCCGCGCTTGTTCGATCGCGAGGGTAGCGCGTTGCCCCCAGCGATGCAGGCTGGAAGGATTACCCCAATGCTCTGTCCAGGCGGCGCTCATAGCGGCAATCGCTTCGGCGCACACAGGTGTGGTGGCGCTGTGGTCAAAGTAGCGGTCAGGTTCAAGCGCAGAATAAGGAGCGGGGTACATGGAGGCTCTTGATAATGCCGTGGTTTGTCAAGCTAGAAACGGGCTTAGTATCGAAGGCCAAGTTTGATCCGTATGTGCCGGCCCACCTCGAGTATATTCGCCAACTCAATGCCCAAGGCCATCAGGCCCAAACCGGCTACTGGCGGGAACGGGGCGGCGGTATGTTGCTGTTTCAAGCTGCTGATTACACTGCCGCCCTCGCGATCGTTGAGGCTGACCCGCTGGTTCAGGCAGGCTTAGTCACCTACGAACTGCACGAGTGGGTGCTCGTTACAGGGCCGGACCAGCCTCCGACGACACCGCCTCAGGCATAGCCAAGCCTGAGATTTGGGCTAACTCTTCGAGGGCGATTGCACCGGTGTGACGCTCGCCGTTGATAATCCAGGTTGGGTAGCTGCTGATATTGGCCGTGCGGCAGGCAGGCGCTTGGGGCGTACCGGGACCACCGTCGGGCGAGCATTCGACGTAGGGCACATTGGCAAAGGCACTGCCAAACATCGC